>CAMAQM010000001.1 GCA_945860545.1 Bifidobacterium breve
GGACGACACCCATGGCGTCCGTCTCGGCGAAACGTACCCGGATCCGGTGGTGGAACGAGTAGGCGGACGGGTCGATGGGGGGGTCGATGGCGAGGCGCACAGCAGTCACGCTAGCCACGCCCCCCGGCCCGAGACGGGTGTGGCCGTCACGCCTAGCCTTGGGCCGTGGCCCACACCAGCCGTCGCCGGTCGTCGCGCAGCGTCGCCAATGACGAGCTGATCCGGCGCGCCATCGTCGACGAGATCGCTGCGGTGGGTATCGATTCGCTCGGCCCCACAGGCGTTGCCCGCCGGGCGGGTCTCACCACCGGGGCGGTCTACAGCCGTTACGAGAGTGTGCCTGAGATGGCTGTGGACGCCTGGGTGGGGACCGTGGGCGCAGACCACCTGGCGCTTCTTGATGCCGTGGTGGGACCGGTACTCGCCGGTGACCAGCCTGACGCACTCGACGGGTCGGTTACGGCGCTGGTCGCCCCGACGGCTGACACGCTCGCCGCCGTGGAGATCGTGGCGGCGGCCCGGCGGGTCGATGAGCTTGACGAGGTCGTTGGTGAGGACATGGGCCGGTGGATGCAGCGCTGGGGGGTGGTGGGCAACGCCGGGGACGCCGTGAGGCGTGCCACGGGCGCGTTCACGTTGGCGGCGACCTGGGGCGTGATGCTGTACCAACTCGCTGGGGTCAGCGTCGAGGACTGGGCGGTGTCTTTTCGCTGGGCGGAGCGGGCGGCGCGAACCGAGCCGGGTCCCGTTGGCCGGTCAGGGTCGTTGGGTGTTCCTGAACCGTTGGTGTCCACCGGCGACGAGGTTCGCGACCGACTCGTGACGGCCACCATGGAAGTCATCGGGCGGGTCGGTCTCGAACGCACCAGCGTGGCGCGCATCGCACGGCGTGCGTCGCTGTCCCAAGGGGTGATCTACGCCAGCCACGGGTCCAAGGAGGACCTGTTGGCCGACACGGTGAAGGTCGTGCTCATCGATGGGCTCGCCTCGGCCGAGAGGGACTCGTTGGCGAACCGCCCTGACGAGGATCCGTTGACCCGGGTGGCGGCCACGCTGTCGGGGTACCTCACCGCGGAGCGGTCGGCGTGGCGCCACCTGCGCCTTGAGGCGCATCTCAGCGCGCGACACCACCCGGCGGTGGGCGACGCCTTGCGCAGTGCCTTTGACGAAGCGCTGACGACGTACCCGTTGGCCGCCGGACTCGACCCTGCGACCGGGGAGGCGGTCGGGCCGTTGTTGCGGTACCTCGCCGCCGTGACGCTCGGCATGTGTCTCGTCGACCACTACGCCGGTCCGCTCGACGCTCTGCCGTGGGACCAGGTGGTGCGGTCCTTCGGCGCAGCCTGATCGCGGACCGGGGCGGCGACGGGCCAGAGCCTGAGTGACGCCTAGACGCTTGGGCGTTCCCGCACGGCCACGGGACCGGTCGTCGGTGGGGCCGGTGGGGGTTCGTGGGGCCATCGCAGGTCGACGCCACGCTGGAGGAGTCGTACAGCGAGTTCGGCGGTGACCAGCGCATCACCGAGCGCACTGTGGGCACCGGTGTTGGTCAGTCCGAACGCCTCACAGCAGGTGGCCAGACGGAAGTTGGGTACGTCGAGGCGACTCGTCCGGGCGAGTTCAATGGTGCACAGCGCCGGGAGGCCGAGCGGACTGAACCCCGCGGTCGTGAACTCGTTGGCGAGGAAGCCATCTTCGAACGGCGCGTTGTGGGCGACGACCACGGCGTCGGAGAAGCGGGCGAGGACCTCGGTGGCGACGTCAGCGAACGTTGGTGCGCCCGCCACCATGGCGGGGGTGATGCCATGGATGTGTGTGGGTCCGACGTCACGGCCCGGGTCCACCAGGGTGACCCAGCGGTCCTCGATGGCGCCGGTTCGGTCCACCCGGACCACAGCCACCTCGATGACCCGATCGGGGCCGGGCGTGAAGCCCGTCGTCTCAAGGTCGACGACGGCGAGGGAGCGATCGGCGAGGTCGAGGCCGTCTCCCCCGGCGGTGGGGAACACGAACAGGGACGGAGTGGCACGACGAACCATGGCTGCACCCTACGCAGGTCCTGTGACGGACGGTGGAACCGGCGGTGGTGTGATCCTCAGCGTTCCCACGGGCAGTGGCGGCAACCCGAGTTGCAGCACGCACCGTTGGCCACCAGTCGGGCCGACGTCATGACGAGGTAGCCCGAGACCGGGTCGACGTACACGGGTTCGCCTGCGTCAAGGGCGCGGCGGTGGAGTTCCACGATCACCTCACGGTGGGGGTGGTCGGGGGCGAGTCGATCGGCGGCCGGTTCGGTGAGCGGTCGGTCGGCGAGTTGGCCGGGCCGGCGCGGGCCTGCAGAACGGGGTGACGTTGGTTCGATAGGGGGATTGTGGCTTGTCGGCCGCCTCGAGACACCACTGGCTGGGTGGGCGTTGGCAAACGCCCGGGGTGGTGGCTGGCGGGAGTGGCCCAACGCGGTGCGAGAGTGATCGAGTCGCACCGGACCAGCACATCCGACGGCGCCAACGCGATGTGGCGCTCCACGTGCGGTTTCGGGCGCTGGGGTAGTTACCCCTTGCGGGCTTTTGGGTAGATGAGTACGGTGGAAGCCATGACAACGCATTTCGTGGAGCTCCAGGATCGCAAGCGCGCCAACCTGGCCCGCATTGCAAAACATGACGCCTACCTCGTTCGTGAGGAGCCCGATGGCACGTTGGTTTGGGAGCCTGCGACCGTCATCACCGAAGCCGAGCGCAAACTGCTGCAGGACGCTGCTCTGATCGCCAGCATCGAGCACACTCGCCAGAACCCAGGCTCGCTCCGGCGCCGGGACCGCTCAGGCGCACCACGAGGGGACTGAGCGGTGGCCCAACTGCTCTTCAGCGAGCAGGCGGACGAGATGTTGACTGCACTGGAAAGCGACGCGACGCGGCGCGAACTCGTCGGGAGACTCCACCAGGAACTCGACCAGCTCGAGGCCGATCCGGGCGCATCTGCATGCCGTCGACGTCGCTACTCGAACATCGGGGTGTGGGGGATTCCCGTGCACAGCCAGGGCGAGGAGTGGCTCATCTTGTGGGAGCCCGATGAGCGCGACGCAGTTGTGGTGTACGCCATCACGTCAGCCCCCTAACCGTTCCCTCCGGCGAGCGGGCAACAATCGGCTCCACTTGGTGCTGATGACTCGTCGACGTCGACGTCTGCGGCCTTCGTTGAACTGCGGATGCTGGTGGTTTCGCCGGGATCACCGCGAACCCTCGCCGTCGCTTCCTGGGGCAGCGCGCATCTCGGCAGGGACCTGCTTTACACATTAACGAATAGTGTTAACTTGTCATCGTGCCCTCGTCACAGGATTCCTCGTCGGAAACAACCCGTCAGGCCATTCTCGATGCCGCCATCCTCACCGCGTCCCTGCACGGGGTCGCCCGGTTGTCGCTGTCGGACGTCGCTCGTGCCGCCGGACTTTCCCGACCCACGCTCTACCGCTACTTCTCGTCGCGCGACGAACTATTGGGCGCAGCGCTGATGGCCGAGACCACCGCGCTCGTCGAACGAGTGGCGCAGTCGGTGGTCGACATCGACGATCCCCGTCTCGCCATCGCCACCGGGGTGCGGACCACCCTCGAACTCGTTCGTGAGCACCCGTTGCTCGACCGGATCGTCCGGACCGAACCCGAGGCATTGGTTCCGGTACTCGTCGCCGAGGGTGATGGCGGAACCCCGAGCTTCCTCAGTGTCGTGCGCGCCACCGTCGAGGCGCTTCTCGCCGTCAAGGCCCCCGACCCCGATCCGGTGCGTTCCCGTCGCCGGGCCGACGTCATCGCCCGTCTGCTGCTGTCCTACGCCGTGAACGCTCCCGACGATCCGCCTGAAGTGGTGGCCGACAGCCTCGCCGACTTCCTCGTCCTGCCCGCCCCTGATCCGGCGGAACTGCCATGACCGCCCGACGCGCCACCCGATCCAAGATTCCGGTCATGGACCCCTCCGTGTGGCCGGGGCCGTACCGTTACGCCTGGCTGATCGGTCTCGTCGTGCCGCTGCTGCCGTTCGTGGCGTGGGGACTCGTGGCGGCGACCGGCTGGTCGCTGTGGTGGTGGCTTGGTCCGATGTGGCTGTTCGTGTTCATGCCCATCCTCGACCTCGTGCGGGGTACCGACCCCACCAACCCGCCCGCCGAGGCGGTGGCACGACTCGAGTCGGAACGGTTCTACCGACTCGCCGTCTACGCCTACATCCCCCTGCAGTTCGTGTCGTTCGTGTGGGCGTGTTGGTACGTGGCGACCCACGACCTGTCCTGGTTCGCCTACGTGGGCCTCAGCCTCACCGTCGGTCTCGTTGCCGGCATCGCCATCAACACCGCCCACGAACTCGGTCACAAGCGGCCCCGACTCGAGCGCCGGCTGTCCAAGGTGGCACTCGCCCAGAGTGCGTACGGGCACTTCTACGTCGAACACAACCGTGGCCACCACGTTCGGGTGTCAACCCCGGAAGATCCGGCCAGTGCCCGCTTCGGCGAGTCGTTCTGGGCGTTTCTGCCCCGGACCGTGATCGGCAGCCTGCGGTCGGCATGGGAGATCGAGGTGGCCGCACTTGCCCGCAAGGGACGCCGGTGGTGGTCGCCGCGCAACGACCTTCTCAACGCCTGGGCCATGACCGCGGTGCTGTTCGGGGTGGTGCTCGCCGTGTTCGGCGCCGCCATCATCCCGTTCCTCATCATCCAGACCATCTTCGGGTTCAGCATGCTCGAGGTCGTCAACTACGTGGAGCACTACGGACTGTTGCGCCAGAAACTCCCCAGCGGCCGTTACGAGCGCTGCGAACCGCACCACTCGTGGAACGCCGACAACATCGCCTCCAACGTCGTGCTCTACAACCTCCAGCGACACTCCGATCACCACGCCAACCCGTTGCGTCCCTACCAGGTGCTGCGTCACTTCGACGAGTCCCCGGAACTTCCGTCGGGCTACGCCGGGATGATCACCGCGGCGGTCATCCCACCGGTGTGGCGGCGGATCATGGACCACCGGGTCGTCGATCACTACGAGGGTGACGTCACCCGGGCCAACATCTGCCCGCGAAAACGCCGACGCATCCTGCGTCGGTACGGGGTCACCGCCTGAGTCCCTCAGGGGGCGGGGTACAGCGGGGCGTGGTCGATGCGGGGGAGCACGTGCTGTCCGACGAGTTCGCACTCGTCGCGGTGCGGGTACCCCGACAAGATGAACGCGTCGATGCCAAGTTCCCGGTAGGCGAGGAGTTTGGCCACCACCTGGTCGGGGTCACCCACGATCGCCGCCCCACACCCGGACCGGGCTCGACCCACCCCGGTCCACAGGTTGGCCTCGACGTACCCGTCCTCATCGGCGAGGTCACGTAACTCGCCCTGACGGGCCACGCCCGCCGACCCCGAGTCGAGGGAGCGACGTCGAATGGCTTCCCCCTCGACGGGATCGAGACAGCTCACAAGGTTCGCCGCTGCGGCACGGGCCTCGGCTTCGCTGCGGCGCACCACCACGTGCACCCGGTACCCGAATCGCAGGGTCCGGTCGTGTCGGGCGGCACGGGTCCGCAGGTCGTCGACCGTGGCGGCGACGGCGTCGAGCGTGTCGGGCCACATCAGGTACACGTCGGCACCCGCTGCGGCCGTGTCGCGGGCGGCTTCGGACAGGCCACCGAAATACAGCGGCGGGCAGCGTCGCCGGTCGGTGGCGATCCGCGGCGGGTCCAGATCGATGTCCACGAACTCACCATGGAATTCGGTGTGTTCCCCCGCCATCAGCGAACGCAACACCTGCATCACCTCAAGGGTGCGGCGATACCGGGGGGCGGACTCCAGCGTCTCGCCGGGGATGTCCGACGAGATGATGTTGACCGTGAGGCGACCGCCGAGCATCTCGTCGAGGGAAGCAAGCTGTCGGGCGAGTTGTGGGACGACGAGTTCCCCGACCCGCACCGCCAACAACAGGTGCATCCGTTCGAGGAACCCCGCCATGCCCGCCGCGAAGGTCGTCGAGTCGATCCCCAACGTGTACCCCGAAGGCAACAGCAGGTTGTCGAACCCTGCTGCCTCGGCGGTCGTGGCGATGCTGCGGCAATGGTCCCACGACGAACGCAGGTCGGCCTCGGGCACCCCCAACAACCGGTAATCGTCGTCACACAACGCTGAGAACCAGGCGATCTCCACCGGTGAACTCACGGCAACGGAACCCCCTCGCTCGCTTCGATGATCCGGTAGGCGTCCGTGCGCGTGAGCGGAACCCCGAGGGCCTCCGTCGCGGCGCGCAGACGCTGTGGCGTCTGGGTTCCGACGAGGATCACCGGACGACACGGCGGGGTGAGCGCGAACGCCAAAGCGATCGTCGAACGGGTGACGCCGTGGCGGTCAGCGAGGTCGTCGAGCACGTCGACGAGTGCTTGATCACCTGACGGATCGACCCCCTCGGTGAGGCGGCCGCCAGCCAACGGACTCCACCCCAGGACCGTGGTGGCCTCCTCCATGGCGAGGTCGAACGTCCCGTCGCGCATCGGGTCGAGACGCTGCGCCGACCACTCCACCTGGGTTGTGGCGACCCGGATGCCGACCTCGGTGAGGGCGCTGGCGAGTGCCTGGTGCTGGGCGGGCGTGTGGTTTGACGTTCCAACCGAGCGGATCTTGCCCTCACGGTGGAGCGCAGCGAGGGCGGTGGCCACCTCCGATGGGTGTGTGAACAGGTCGGGCCGGTGCACCTGGTACAGGTCAATGCAGTCCACCCTCAGCCGACGAAGTGACGCCTCACACGCCGACCGCAGTGCCGCCGCACTCGAGTCGTAGGGGACCCCCGGCACGATGCCGCCCTTGGTGGCCAGCACGATGCGGTCCCGCAGGCCGGGCGCCGAGGCGAGGACCTCCCCGAGTCGTTCCTCCACCGTCCCGAACCCTGTCCCACCCCAATCGAGGCCGTACACGTCGGCGGTGTCGACCAGGTTCATTCCGAGATCCACCGCCGTGTCGAGGACCGCGTGGGCGGCGGCGTTGTCGGTTTGGGTGAATCGCCAGCAGCCGAAACCGATGGGTCCGACCGTGAGGCCGTCGCCGAAGGTCCTCGGGTTTGGATCGATAAGCACACCGGACATGACGATCCCTACACTACGCCCGGCCCCCGCAGGGGACGCGGGGTTGGGCAGACGGGACCGGGTATGGCTGACAACGAGGTGCGTTACGGAATCATCGGTGCCGGCATGATGGGTACCGAACACCTCTGGAACCTCCAGCACCTGCCGGGTGCGGTGGTCACCGCCGCGGCGGATCCCGTCGAGGCGCAACTCGAGTGGATCAAGGCGGCCGCCGGTGACGAAGGTGAACGCATCACCACCTTCACCGATCACCGTGAACTGCTTGACTCGGGGTTGGTGGACGCCGTGGTGGTGGTCAGCCCGAACCACACGCACCACAACATCGTGCTCGACGTTCTCGCCCGGCCCGGGATGCACGCACTCGTTGAGAAGCCGCTGTGCACCACCGTTGCGGACTGTCAGGAGGTGGTGGACGCGGCACGCCACCACGACGGCGTGGTGTGGATGGGCCTTGAGTACCGCTACATGCCTCCGGTGGCCCGACTCGCCGCCGAGGTGGCCGCCGGCGAGGTGGGGCGGGTCCACATGGTGGCCATCCGTGAACACCGGTTCCCGTTCCTGCCAAAGATCGGCGACTGGAACCGGTTTAACCGCAACACCGGGGGGACGCTGGTGGAGAAGTGCTGTCACTTCTTCGACCTCATGAACCTGCTCACCGGCGACACGCCGGTGGCGGTCATGGCCTCGGGCGGTCAGGCGGTCAACCACCTCGACGAGACCTACGACGGGGAGGTGCCCGACATTGACGACCACGCACTGGTCATCGTCGAGTACGCCGGTGGGGCGCGGGCGTCACTCGACTTGTGCATGTTCGCCGAGGGCTCCAAGAACCAAGAGGAGGTCTCGGTGGTCGGCGATCGCGGGAAGGTCGAGGCGTTCCTGCCGTCGGGGGAGTTCCGCATCGGTCGTCGCGAGGGCGGCTGGCCGGGAGTGCGCACCGAGACCGTCACCGACGACCGGGTCGCCTATGAGGGAGGCCACCACGGCGCCAGTTACCTTGAGCATCGGGACTTCCTCGACGCCATTCGCACCGGAGGCGACCCCGGGGTCACGCTCGAGGACGGGTTGCTCTCCGTGGCCGTCGGTGTCGCCGCCCACCGCTCCATCGCCGAGCGACGGGTGGTTGACGTGGCGGAGGTGCTCGCCGGCTGAATCAGGCGGCGTCGGGTGGGTGCACGCTGCGAACCGTCGGTGAGGTCGCCACGGTGCGTGGGTCGGGTGCGGTGCCCAACAGGTCGTCGATCCACGGTGAGGTCACCCCGAGCCACAGGTGTTCATCCTTGAAGTGGTGCAGGCGGTGACGCCGCTGCACCCAGCGGAACCAGCTGCGGCGAGGCCGGTAGCCGAGGTGCACGAGGTGGTGGACCCATTCGTAGGCGAGGGTGGCGAGACTGCCCGCCAGCATGCCGTTGGCCGCAGCGCGCCGTGACGGCATGACCGCCAGCCATCCCACCAGTTCGAGGGGCGCAGCGGGAGCCACGACCCACATGGGCAGCAGGGTGATGGCCGGGTCCCACGGGTCGGCGTGATGGGCGCGGTGGTGGCGTGCGGCCAGCGGGTCGATTCGGCGTCCGGCGATGCGTCGAGGTGGCGCGTGCAGCAGGTACGTGTGTACCAACCATTCCTGGAACGGCCACCACAACGCCATGCCCACGAACACCGGCAGGTCGCTGCGGCGCAGCCGGCCGAACGACAGGCGCCACGCCGCTGCGGCAACGGTCTGGGCCACGACGAGACGGGCGCTTGGGTGGCGAATGAACTCCTGCCACGCCGCACCGAGATCCGCAGCGTGGATCGGCCGGGACCCGCCGGCGACGGTCATGGCGTCAGGTGCCTCGTCTGTGTGTTCCCCCACGGGTCAAGCATCCACGCTGGTTGCGCCCTGAGCAAGCGGACCGAGACGGTCACGGAGCCACGCAATGTCGGCGGCCTGACGTGACGCTCCCCCTGGTGTCTCCACCACGACCGGTGCGCTTGCCGAAGCGACGACCGCCACCAACTGCTCGGGTGGCACGGTCCCCTCTCCGAGATGTTCGTGTCGGTCCCGTCCGGACCCGGCAGGGTCTTTTGAGTCGTTGGCGTGCACGAGGTCAATGGCGCCACACGCCTCGCTGAGTTCGTCGACGACCGTCCGCAGATCCAGACCGGCGGCGTGGGCGTGGCAGGTGTCGAGAACCACCCCGACGTCATGACCGGCGCCACGCAGTGCCTCCACGAGCCGTCCGAGATCGTTGGGGGTCCGCGCCACCGCGCTCGACCCCCCGGCGGTGTTCTCAATGAGGAGCCGGCACCCGAGCTGAGCGCCACGGAGGGTTTCGACCCACCGATCAATGCCGTCTCCGACCGAAGCCTCCTCGCCGGCGTGCCCGCCGTGAACCACCAGACCGCAGGCGCCGAGACGGGCGGCGGCAGCTGACTCCGCTTCCAGACAGGTCCGTGATCGATGGCGCACCGCGGGGTCCGAACTGGCCGGATTCACCAGATACGGGGCGTGGACAAACATCGCAAGGCCGGACGCAGCGAGGGTGTCCTCGTCACCGTGGGGTACCGGTGCGGCCCAGTTGCGCGGTGCTGACAGGTTCACCTGCACCACCTCTGCACCACGTTGTTGCGCGCCGACGCACGGATGCCGTCGCGGCACGTGTGACCCGATGGTGATCAGGCGACCCACGTTTCGCTCTTGCGCCAGAGCCACTCCGCCAATTCGGGTGTGGCCACGGCGCTCGGCTCCTTTGGGGCGCAGTCGGCGTAGTACCCGCCGGACTCGCCGAGGAGGTCGTCAGACGTGGCGCACCACAGCGACGTCTGGGCGCCCTCGGTGGTGGTGGCCATCTTGCGAGTCATGAGCGAACGCACCGGTTCAGGAACCCGGCGCCAGATGTCCGATGCGATGACCCCGGGGTCCAGCGCGTGCACACCGAGGTCGCTGGCGGGCACTCGACGGGCCAGTTCTTGGGCGAACAGCACGTTGGCGAGTTTGGACCGGGCGTACTCGGGTAGTCCGGTGACGCTCCGTGTGGCGCGGCGCAGGCGATCCTCGGGGAGACCCTTGGCTTGGTAGTGCGAGTCCGATGACACCACGACAACCCTCGGTGAGGTGCCGGCGAGCACCAGATCCAATACGCCCGTCACGAGGGCGAAGTGACCGAGGTGGTTCACGCCGAAGGCGAGTTCGAAACCCTGGGCGGTGCGCCCTCGCTGGCCGGCCACCCCGGCGTTGGCGATCAGCACGTCGATGGGCGTTCCCGTCTCGTGCAGGGCATGCACGGCTCGACGCACCGAGTCGAGATCGGCGAGGTCGAGGGGGAGGTGTTCGAGGTTGTCGTTTCCGGTGGCGAGATGGATCAGTTCCATGGCCGCCGTGGTGGCTTCCACCGACCGACCGGCGAGGATCACCCGCTGGCCGGTGGCGGCGAGTCCTTGGGCGGTGGCTTTGCCGATACCGGTGTTGGCACCGGTGACCAGGAACGTGCGCGCAGGGGGGGAGGACATGGGGAGTTCTGATCGTATCGGGGTGATCGCAGAGTCCTCACCGGCTGCGATTCGTGTGGAGCGGGCGACGAGAATCGAACTCGCATTCTCAGCTTGGGAAGCTGATGTTCTGCCATTGAACTACGCCCGCAGAACGTCCTGACCCTACCCGGTCGGCTCGAGGCGGGGCACACCCGTGGGCGCTGCGTCGCCGACTAGCCTCGGCGCCGTGATCCTCTCTGACCGTTCCATCCGAGAAGAGGTGGCCGCCGGCCGCATCGTGATCGAGCCATTCAATGACGCTTGCGTGCAGCCCAGCTCGGTCGACCTTCACATCGATTCGCAGTTCCGTGTGTTCCGCAATCACACGATGGGATTGATCGACGTCAAGGAAAACCTTGAGAACCTCACCGAGCTGATCGAGGTGGCTGACGAGGATGATCCGTTCATCCTTCATCCGGGAGAGTTCGTTCTCGGTTCGACACTCGAGCGGGTAGCCATACCCGACGACCTCGTCGCCAGGCTTGAGGGCAAGAGTTCGCTTGGGCGTCTGGGCCTGTTGATCCATTCCACGGCAGGGTTCGTTGACGCCGGCTGGGACGGACAGTTGACCCTGGAACTCTCAAACGTCGCCAACCTGCCGATCACGTTGTACGCCGGAATGAAAATCGGGCAGATCAGCTTCATCAAGATGACGACCGCCGCAGAGAACCCTTATGGGTCCTCAGTGGTGGGATCGAAGTACCAGCACCAGCGCGGTCCGCGACCGAGCCGGTACTGGGAGAACTTCGCCTGAGGGCTCGCCGAGGTCCCATCCCGCAACGGGGATCGGGTTGTGTCAGCTCATTGAGGTGTCGGGTGCCCGCAGGGCGTTGGCTTCGCCCTCCTCGATGGCTTCGAGCATGTGCAGGGCAATGTCGCCGACCTTGACCTGCTCCTCGTCGACGCCTTCACCCTTCACGCCGTCGTCAATCATGATGTAGCAGAACGGACACGCCGTTGCGATGCGGGTGGCGCCGGTGGCGAGCAGTTCCTGGGAGCGTTCCACGTTCACCTGCTTGCCCGTGTGCTCCTCCATCCACATGCGGGCACCGCCCGCACCACAGCACATGCCCTTGGTGCCGTTGCGACCCGCCTCAACCACCTCGACACCACCGATGGATCCGATGAGCTTGCGGGGGGCGAGGTACACGTCGTTGTGGCGACCGAGGTAGCACGAGTCGTGGTAGACGACACGTTCCTCGAGTCGGGCCTGGGACAGGTCGAGCTTGCCGGTCTCCACCAGCCACTCGAGCAGCTGGGTGTGGTGCACCACCTCGTAGTTGCCGCCGAGCTGGGGATACTCGTTGAGCAGCGTGTTGAAGCAGTGCGGGCACTGGGTGATGATCTTTTTGACCCCCATGCCGTTCATCGTCTCGATGTTCTGCATGGCCAGCATCTGGAAGATGTACTCGTTGCCCGACCGCCGGGCCGAGTCACCGGTGCACATTTCCGACGAGCCCAGGATGGCGAAGTCGATGCCCGCCCGGGTCAGCAGCTTGGCCATGGCCTGGGTGACCTTCTTGTTCTTGTCGTCGAACGATCCGGCGCAACCGACCCAGTACAGGTATTCGTGGTCGAGGCTGCCCGAGCCGTCGACGACCGGCACGTCGACGTCGAGCTTTGCGGCCCAGTCGGCCCGCTCGCCCTGGTTCATCGCCCACGGGTTGCCCTGGTTCTCCATGGCCCGGTAGGCGTTGCCCAACTCGGTGGGGAAGTCCGACTCCATGAGCGACAGGTAGCGGCGCATGTCGAGGATCTTGTCCATGATCTCGATGTTCACCGGGCAGATCTCGTCACAGGCCTTGCACGTCGTGCACGCCCACACCTCTTCGGTTGAGATGCGTTCGAACAACGAGTTGGCGCTCACCGTGATGTCGCCGTCAACGCTGAGCGGGGGGGACACCTTGGGGTCGCCGGTGGCGGCCATGACCTCGCCGCTCTTGAGGACGATCTCGCGCGGGTCGAGAGGTTTGCCGGTGGCGTGGGCGGGACACACCGAGGTGCACCGACCGCACATGGTGCAGGCGTCGAGGTCCAACAACTGCTTCCAGGTGAAGTCCTCAATGGTGGAGGCGCCGAAACTCTCGAGTTCGGTTTCCATGAGGTTCGGCATGGGCTTCATCGCGCCCTTGGGCCGTTCCCGGTCCCGCAGCCACATGTTGAGCGGCGAGGTGAACATGTGACGCAGCATCGTGATGGGCAGGATGGCGAGGAAGGCGATGAAGGCCAGCACGTGGATGACCCACCACACCTGCTGCCATCCGGCGGCGTTGGCGTTGTTCTCGAACAACATGGCGAGGGGGTACCCCACCACCGACCACTTCTCGAACTCGGGCATGCCGGTGTCGACGATGCGGAACGCTTCGGCGAAAAATCCCGTCACGCCAAGGGCCAAAAGCACCACGATGCCGGCGAGGTGTTCCGGCTTGGTCTTGATGCGGATCCGGTACGGCCGCTGCACGTAGCGTCGAACGAGCGCCCACACGCAGCCCACGACGAGCGCCACACCGGCGACGTCGGCGACGAAGGAGTAGCCCTGGTACACCCCGCCCTCGAGGAACTTGAGGTTGTCGGGGAGCTGGTGGTTGATCTCGAGGATCGTGGTGACGGCGAGCAGGATGAGGAAACTGAAGTAGATGAGCGAGTGCATGATGCCTGCAGCGGGGTCCCGCAGCAGCGTCTTCATGTACACCCCTGCGCGGAAGTCGCGGGCACGACGCTTCACGTTGGAGGCGTTGGTCGACCGGTTGTCGGGGCGGCCCCGCTCCCAGTTGCGGACCCGCTGGCTGAACATCACGGCCCCGTAAACGAGCACCAACGGCACGACGACGTAGAAGGCGACCTTCAACGGCGCGGGGATGCCGCCGAAGACTTCACGTGTGACGAGGTCGTCGTCGAACTCGTGGGGGAACACGAGACCGGCGAGGCCCGACAGGACGGTGACCAACCCGATGGCGATGCCGAGGCCGATCACGATCTGTGACGGACGGACCCGGCGACGGGTGGGCGCGGATGTGGACGCTGCTTCTTCGGTTGAGGCGCTCATAACACCCGAGAAACTACCCCCCCGCAGGCCTGTGCGGGGTACTCAAAGACCAATGGACCCCCCGAGCGGGCCTTGCGTTCAGTCTGTGAGCCGTGAGTCGAGGTCGCGAATGCGCTTGGCGAGGCTGCCGAGCAACTTGCGTGACAGTCCCGGAGCGTCGTCAAGAAGTGCCGTGAACGCGGTGGAGGGAATGACCAGCAGCGTCATGGGCTCGAGCGACACGACCGAGGCGCTCCGTGGCTGGTGGTCGAGCAGTGCCAGTTCCCCGACGCATTCCCCAGGCCCGACAACGGCGACTTTCGTGCCGTCGCGGCGGACCTCGGCGGTGCCCGACACGATGACGAACGCCTCGCGGGCCAGTTGTCCCTGTTCCATGAGGGTGGCGTTGGCCTCCACCTCGACCTCGTCGGTCACTCGGGCCACCTTTTGCAGTTCCCGCTGGGAACAGGCGCTCAGGAGGGGAAGGTTGGCGAGGTGGGTGAGATGGTCCTTGGAGGCCATGGGTGAAGCCTACGGCGACGATGGGTCCGTTGCTCGGGTTGTGTCCCGACCCGTTCACTGACGGGAAACCCCCTCGAAACAACGGCTTCGTACCGTTCCGGCATGGAACTGCGGGCCCTTCCCACGCAGTGGGCGGACAGCGAAGCGGCGGAGGTTCCCGCCCCCCAGGCAGCGCCGGGTCGTCTCCCATCAGGGGGTCGAACCGGTGAGATGCCAACCGTCGAGGTCGTCGACTGGCCTTCGGGTGAACACCGGCGGGTCCGATTGGCAGACGCCGGTCGACCGCGACTCCTCCTCGTTTCGGCGTCAGCCCCACCACCTGTATGCCTCGATCCCCTTGAGGACTGGGTGCGTCTGCCGGCCGCTGACGGGGACATTGAGGCTCGACTCGGGACGCTGGGGCGGCGCGCCGTGACGATGGCGCCGACCAGACCAACGATCGACGCCGATGGGGTGGTGCGTTGTGGGGACAGCTGGGTGGCCCTGCCGCCGGTTGAAGCTCGGGTCGTTGCGGCCCTCATCGATCGTCTCGACACGGTGGTGTCGCGGGCGCAGTTGGCCGCAGCGGGGTGGCCGGAGGGTGCGCCAGGCCGAAATGCCCTCGATGTCCACGTGCTGCGGTTGCGTCGCCGCATCGCCCCGCTTGGTCTCGCCATCAGGACGATTCGCTCGAGGGGTTACCTCCTTGAGCGGGCAGGTGCCGAGGTCCGCCAGGCGTGAAACACAGACGTCACATTCCGGTGCGCGAGGCGTAACGCGCCGCATATCGAAGGGAAACGACGGCTCCGTATCGTCATGTTCGATTCAGACAACCAGTCGCCCCCGACGGTCCCAACGATGCGGCCGACGGTTTGGCAACCCGCCCGACTCTCGTGGTCGGGCTCACGACAGACAAACCAAGGAGGAAGCATGCGTTGGAAACTGCTCACCGGGGGAGGACTCGCAGCCGCAGGGCTGTTGCTGGCCTCCTCCCCGGTGCTCGCCCAGGACGTGGAGGTGGTCGTCGAAGACGTCGATCTCTACGCCCGTTTCGTCGGTTCGGCGGCTGACGTCGCGCAGACCGTCATTCTCGACAACATCTTCATCTTCATTGCGGGTGTGCTCGTGTTCTTCATGCAGGCGGGCTTCGCTCTGCTCGCCGCCGGGCTCACCCGGGCGAAGAACTCCTCGAACATGATGATGAAGAGCCTCATGGACTGCGCGTTGGGCGTGATGGTTTTCGCCCTCGTCGGTTGGGGTCTTGCCTACCCGGGTTTTGAGGGCGGCTGGTTCGGTTTCGCCGGTTGGGGCGTGCCGGGGCTTATGGACACGTTCCCGGATCTGGCCACGGCCTCCGAGGACGGGTTCTACCCGCTCAGCGTGTCGACGGACTTCTTCTTCCAGGCAGCATTCGCAGCGACCGCAGCCACCATCGTGGCCGGGGCCGTGGCGGAACGGACCAAGTTCGTGGCCTACCTCGTGTACACCGTGGTGATCACGGGCTTCATCTACCCGGTCGTGGTGAGCTGGAAGTGGGGCGGCGGCTGGTTGGCCGAGCGTGGCTTCATCGACTTCGCCGGTTCGGGTCTCGTCCACCTCGTTGGCGGCACGGCGGCTCTCGTTGGCGCAGCGTTCCTCGGCCCTCGTATCGGCAAGTTCGGTGCGGACGGCAAGCCTCGGGCCATCCCGGGTCACTCGATCCCTCTGGCCATGGCCGGTGTGTTCATCCTCTTCATCGGGTTCTTCGGGTTCAACCCGGGTTCGGCGTTGCAGGCGGACATGTCCGTGCCCGTGATTGCGGTCATCACCCTGTTCGCCGGTTGCGCCGGTGCGATCGGGGCCATGTTCAGCGCCTGGGTGCTGCTCAAGAAGCCGGACACCTCAATGGCCGGTAACGGCTTGTTGGCTGGTCTCGTGGCCATCTGTGCCGGTGTGGGCACCATCGACCCGATTCCCGCCATCATCGTCGGCGCTGTCGCCGGTGTCGTGGTGGTCCCTGCGGTGCTCTTCGTCGAGCGGGTCCTCAAGGTCGACGACCCGGTTGGTGCGGTGGGCGTCCACATGATGTCGGGTCTGTGGGGTGTGCTTGCCGCCGGGATCTTCGTCCAGGAGAGCTACCTGGTGGAGAACGAGGTCACCCGTGGCAGCCTCATCGGGACCCAGGTGCTCGGTGCCGTGGCGATCATGGTGTTCGTCGGTGTGCTCTCGGCCATCCTGTTCGGTGCGCTCAAGGCAGTTCGCCTGCTTCGGGTCAGCGCCGAGGAGGAACTCGAGGGTCTCGATGTCTCCGAGCACGGTGCTCCCGGCTACGGCCCCGACATGCTGACGCCGGCGTCCGTTTCGGCGATGGCGTCCTGACGGACAACGACGAGGAAAGGAACACGAACCATGCAGCTCGTCACAGCAGTCATCAAGCCGCATCAGCTCGATGCGGTCAAGGAAGCCCTCAAGGGGCTGGGTGTTGCCGGCATCACGGTGACCGAGGTCAAGGGCTTCGGTCGCCAGGGCGGTCACACCGAGACCTATCGGGGTGCGGAATACCAGGTGGAATTCATCCCGAAGGTCAAGGTCGAGGTGGTGACCGAGGACGCCGCTGGGATCACCAGCGCCATCCAGACCGCCGCCTCCACCGGCAAGATCGGTGACGGCAAGATCTGGGTGACCTCGGTCGACCAGGTCGTGCGGATCCGTACGGGTGAGAGCGGGGCGGACGCCATCTGACGTCAGCTCAGCCACACGGTTGAGTGGAGTGGGGTGCGGTGCCTTCGGGTGCCGCACCCCCTCCGCGTTTGGCGCCCGGGTTCAGTTCCCTGTGTTGGATCCTTGCGCCGCCACCGCGGCGGCGGCGGCGGCGATGGCTTCGGGGTCACCGAGGCACCGCTCGAGGGGGTGTCGCCGGTCCACCGGGCGAAGGTCCTCGCCGAGTTCGTAGACGAGCGGCACGCCGGTGGGGAGGTTCAGTTCGGTGATGTCGTCGTCGGAGATGCCGTCGAGTTCCTTGACCACGGCCCGCAGGCTGTTTCCGTGGGCGGCGACGAGCAGGGTCCGCCCCGATCGCAGCACCGGCACCGCCCGGTCCTCGAACCACGGCCAGGTGCGTCGGACCACGTCGGCGAGGCATTCCGAGGCGGGGATGACGGCGGGGTCCAGCTCGACGTAGCGCGGGTCGGCAGCCGGGTCGTAGGGGTTGTCCGGGGAGATGGGGGGCGGGGCGATGTCGTACGCCCGACGCCACACCTTCACTTTGTCCTCTCCGTGCTTGGCGGCCGTTTCGGCCTTGTCGAGGCCGGTCAGGTCGCCGTAGTGACGTTCGTTGAGTCGCCAGGTGCGTTCCACGGGGACCCATGCCCGCCCCATCGCCTCGAGCGCCAGGTTGGCGGATCGGATGGCCCGGGTCTGCAGTGAGGTGTGGACGATGCCGGGGAGGACGCCGGCCTCACTGAGCAGCACCCCCGCTGTTCGGGCTTCCTGTTCGCCCGAGGGGGTCAGATCGGCGTCCCACCAACCGGTGAACCGGTTCTCAAGGTTCCATTGGCTCTGGCCGTGTCGCAGCAGCACGAGGGTGGTCATGGGCGGACCCTACCCCGTGTTTGGCGGCGACCGGGGCGGTTCCGCCTGCAATCCCGGCGCTGTGGGTGTCCTGGCCGGCAGCGAAATTTCCTTCTTCCAGAAGTTGCTAACCAGTCACTCAACTTTTATACTTTTCCTCTATCAACAATCGCTCGCCAGCTTGAGTTGGCTTCACCCCCACACAAAAGGAACCGGAAGGTAGGACAATGCCAAAGGCCGTAGGAATCGACCTGGGAACCACGAACTCCGTCGTCGCCGTGCTTGAAGGTGGCGACCCTGTCGTCATCCCCAACGCAGAAGGGGCGCGCACCACCCCGTCCGTCGTGGCGTTCGCCAAGAACGGCGAAGTGCTCGTCGGCGAAGTGGCCAAGCGTCAGGCCATCACCAACCCGGACCGCACGTTCCGCTCCGTGAAACGCTTCATGGGGCGTTCGGACTGGTCCGAAGACATTGACGGCAAGAAGTACACCCCCCAGGAGATCGCGGCCCGGGTGCTCATGAAGCTCAAGCGGGACGCCGAGGCGTACCTCGGTGAACCCGTCACCCAGGCGGTCATCACAGTCCCGGCGTACTTCGACGACGCCCAGCGGACCGCCACCAAAGAGGCCGGCCAGATCGCCGGACTTGAGGTGCTGCGCATCATCAACGAACCCACCGCCGCCGCCCTCGCCTACGGCCTCGAACGCGAAGGTGCCGACCAGACCATTCTCGTGTTCGACCTCGGTGGTGGCACGTTCGACGTGTCGGTGCTCGAGATCGGGGACGGCGTGTTCGAGGTGAAGTCCACCCACGGCGACACCGAACTCGGTGGCGACGACTGGGACCAGCGCATCATCGACTGGCTGGTGGACACCTTCAAGGGCGCCCACGGAGTCGACCTGTCCAAGGACAACATGGCGATGCAGCGCCTCAAGGAAGCTGCCGAGAAGGCCAAGATCGAGTTGTCCCAGGTGGCCGAAACGCAGATCAACCTTCCCTTCATCACCGCCACCCAGGAAGGCCCGCTCCACCTCGACGAGAAGTTGAGCCGGTCCAAGTTCGAGGAACTGACCGCCGACCTGTTGGCCCGGTGCAAGACCCCGTTCGAGCAGGCCATCACCGACGCCGGCCTGTCCAAGGGCGACATCGACCACGTGGTACTCGTCGGTGGCTCCACCCGGATGCCGGCGGTGATGGAACTCGTGAAGTCCATGACCGGCAACGACCCCCACAAGGGCGTGAACCCCGACGAGGTGGTCGCCGTCGGCGCAGCGGTCCAGGCCGGTGTCCTCAAGGGCGAGGTCAAGGACGTGCTGTTGCTCGACGTCACGCCGCTGTCGCTGGGCATCGAAACCAAGGGCGGCGTCATGACCCGGCTCATCGAGCGCAACACCACCATCCCGACCCGTCGGACCGAGGTGTTCACCACGGCGGAGGACAACCAGCCGTCCGTGGAAATCAACGTGCTCCAGGGCGAGCGGGAGATGGCCGCCTACAACAAGACCCTCGGCAAGTTCCAGCTCGTGGACCTGCCGCCCGCTCCTCGCGGCGTGCCGCAGATCGAGGTCACGTTCGACATCGACGCCAACGGCATCGTGCACGTCTCGGCCAAGGACCGCGCCACCAACAAAGAGCAGTCCATGACCATCACCGGCCAGTCCTCGCTCAGCAAGGACCAGATCGACCAGATGGTTCGTGACGCCGAGGCGCACGCCGCTGAGGACGCCCGTCGACGCGAGGAGGCGGAGATCCGCAACAAGGCGGATTCGCTCGTGTACCAGACCGAGAAGTTGCTCGTCGACCAGGGCGACAAGTTGTCGCCGGAGGATCGCAGCAACGTCGAAGGTCGACTCGCCGAACTCAAGACCGCACTCGCTGGTGAGGACATGGCGGCGATCAGCACCGCCACGGACGCCCTCATGAGCGCCAGCCAGGAGTTCAGCCAGAAGCTCTACGAGCAGGCCGCGGCCTCAGAAGCGGCCGGTGGTGGCACCGGTGGTACCACGACCCCCAATGACGACGAGGTCGTGGACGCCGAGATCGTCGACGACGAGGAGTCCTGACATGTCAGATCCGGGCATGCCCGGAGCCGACGACATCCGCGGGACCGACGTTGAGGACGAGTTGGTCGACGAGGTGCTCGACGCCGCCGACGGCGGTGACGGGGCACCCGTCGACGAGCAGTCCATCGCCGAGGTGGCAGCAGAACGGGACGACTACCGCGACGCCCTGTTGCGGGTGAAGGCCGAGTTCGACAACTACCGCAAGCGGGTCGCTCGCGAGCGGGACACCATGGTCCAGCAGGCGTCGGCGCGCCTCGTGGCGGAACTGCTCACCATCCTCGACTCGTGCGACGCCGCCATTGTCCAGGGCGCCGCCGACGTGGAACCGGTGCACAAGGCGCTCGTGGACCTGCTCGTCAAGGAAGGTCTCGAGATACTGCCCGCCACCGACGTCCCCTTTGATCCCCACTTGCACGAGGCGGTTCTGCACGAGGAGGGCGACGGCGCGGAAAGTGTTGTCGTCGAAACGCTGCGGACTGGCTACGTCTGGCACGGCACCGTGCTGCGTCCGGCCATGGTCCGGGTGCGTGGCTGAGGTCCCGCGCCTGATGGCAGGAGCCTGAGATGGCCGCCCAGCGGGAATGGTTCGAAAAGGACTACTACAAGGTGCTCGGCGTGCCCTCGGACGCGGCGGCCAAGGACATCACCAAGGCCTACCGGAAACTGGCCCGCCAGTTTCACCCTGACGCCAACCCCGACGACCCCGGAGCCGAGGAACGCTTCAAGGAGGTCTCCGCCGCCTACGACGTGCTCGGCGACGAGGCCAAGCGTTCCGAGTACGACCAGGTCCGCACGATGGGCCCGATGGGCGGGTTCGCCGGACCCGGTGGTCCGGGCGGGCCCGGTGGCATGGGTGGTTCGTTCACCGCTGACGACCTTGGTGGTCTGTTCGGGAACCTGTTCGGCGGTGGCGCCCCCGGTGGTCGCCGTGGCGGTCGTGGCCCAGCCGGCGTCGGTCCCCGACGCGGTGACGACCTTGAGGCCGAACTGACCCTCGGGTTCCACGACGCCATCGCCGGGCTGACCACCACCATCCAGTTGGCGTCGGAGGTCGGCTGCCCGGTGTGTGGCGGGTCGGGAGCGCGACCCGGGTCGACGCCCCAGACGTGTGCCACCTGTGGTGGGCGCGGAGTCAATGAGGACAATCAGGGGTTCTTTTCGTTCTCGTCGCCTTGCGTGAGTTGCGGTGGCCGGGGCAGCGTCATCACCGATCCCTGCACCCAGTGCAGCGGGTCGGGAGCGGTGCACCGCACCCGTGACGTGAAGGTGCGGATCCCTGCCGGGGTCGCCGAGGGGCAGCGCATCAGGTTGGGGGGCCGCGGTGGTCCCGGCCGCAATGGCGGACCCCCCGGTGACCTGTTCGTGCTCGTCCACGTCACCGCCGATCGGCTGTTTGGTCGCAAGGGTCGTGACCTGACCCTCACGGTGCCCGTCACCTATCCCGAGGCGGTACTCGGGACCACGGTGAAGGTGCCCACACCGCTCGGTGGGTCGGTCACCATCAAGGTGCCCGCCGGTACGCCATCGGGGAAGGTGCTGCGGGTCAAGGGCCGTGGGGTCGAGACCGCCAAGGCCACCGGCGATCTGCTCGTCACTGTCGAGGTGGTGGTCCCCACCGAACTCGACGACGCCCAACGGTCCGCGGTGGAGGCGCTGGCATCGGCCACGCCGGGCTCGCCGCGTGCGCATCTCGGAGTCGAGGCATGACCATCGGGGGACGTCGTAGTGTGGCCACTCGGTGGTGGTTGGCCGTCGGTGAAACCGCCGACGGGGTCCGAGATCCGCAGGGGAGGTGAGCGGGATGGAAGGTTCACGACGGGGTGCCGTCTACGTCATCTCGGTCGCCGCCGAGATTGCTGGTGTCCACCCCCAGACTCTGCGCATCTACGAGCGCAAAGGGCTCCTCGAGCCGGCACGCACAAGTGGCGGGAGCCGTCGCTACAGCGAGGAGGACCTTCGTCGCCTCGCACGGATTGCGGAGCTGACCGAGCAGGGGTTGAACCTTGCGGGGGTCAAGCGGGTGTTGGCGCTCGAAGCCGAGGTGGAACATCTGAAGGCTGAGGTCGTGCGGGCCCGGCGTGACGCCGTCGAGGCGGTGGAAGCCGCCCACCGGGAACACCGTCGGGACCTCGTGCCGTTGCGTCAGACCGTGGTTCGGTTCGGTTCGTCCTGACCGGTCGGGTTCAGACGTCGGTTCTGTTCGAGCTGATGCCGCAGATTTCGCCCCGGTCGAGGCACAGGGCGGTGAGGTGTTCGAGTTCGTCCCGGGACCAGCCGTTCATCACGTCACCGTGACCGGTGATCATCGATCCTGAGGCCAGACGAAGGCCCGAGGGGTCGGCGTCGAAGTCGTAACGCAGCGCCAGGATGAGCTGGACGATGTGCACCGGGTGCGTGCCGGGGCACGAGCCGTTGTCGCTGTAGGCGGTGTGCGCCCGGTGGTCGGCGCTGTCGAGGTTCTCGCCGTCCCAGCAGTCGGGGAACGTGAGCCGCAGCGCCAGCGGGGCGCGCGGCGAACAGTCACGGGGCAGGACGGTCAGGTGGTCCGATGCTCCGCACGTCCACCCCACCACGCCGGTCGATTGGGGTTCCTCCGCACCGGGATCCCCCGCCAACATGTTGAGCCCCACGGGCCACGCCTTCACCTGGGATGCCTCGACGCCCACCCCGGTGCGGTAGTAGGCGATGAGTTCGTCGGGTTCGACCCGTTCGTCGCCGTTGAACAGCGCAGGCACCCAGTACGCCGCCGTGTCGGCCTTGTTCTGACATGACGTGTCGGTCCCCAGCAGGGACTCCCCGGTGCTGAACGCGTCGGTGTCGTGCGACCCGAAGAACTCGTGGAGGTGGGAGGCCCCGGGGTTGCCCGGCAGCACGATCGGGTCGTCGGGGGCAGTGTGGCTGAGGTCGCACTCAACGATGAACTGGGGGTGGCGGCCCTGTGGGCCGAGTCGCACCGGGGCAGGATCGGGCCGCGCCGATGCCGGAGTCGCCGACAGGTGTCCGGCGTGGCCCCCGGTGCCGGTTGCCGGTGTTGAACCTGACTGGGCGGTGACGACGGCGGCAGCGCCGCCGAGGACCACCACGACGGCAGCGGCGGCAACCGCTATCCGAATCGTTGATGGTCGCCGGCGGCGCGGCGCGTCGTCAGTCATGGGTCGCTGGTGGGTTCCCCACCGTCACCTCATCCGGCCGGCCGGGACGGGACCGTGATGGCGGCGAGGTCCACCTGCTTGGGCCCACGGGCCGGGGTGGCCGGAGCGTTGGCGGCGTCAGGCATGTTGGGCTGGGCCGCCGGAATCGGCGTGGTGCGCCAGTCCTTTTCCGGCGGGCGTTCCGAGGCGATCAGGTTGACCAGGTCGAGCGACCCGACGCTCCAGTCTCCACTGCCCGTGCCGTCACACGGTGCGAGGGTCTGCAGGTCGGCGGGGGCGCTGGTGGCGGCCTGGTTGTCCGAGAAGCAGTTGTTCAGGGCGGCGAGGTCAGGCTGGAGGTCCCCGACGGCGATGTCCCCGAGGCCCGAGTCGGACACCACGTTGCCGATGACCCGGTTGTTCTTCGGCGACCACAACACGAGGTCGTCAATGTCCTCGGGGGCGACGGTGGGGGCGGCGGCGTCCTTGCACGGCTGGGTCAGCAGGCTGTCGTCGTTGTTGGGGACGTCGTTGGCGCCTTCCTCGGGGAACGGCACCACGCCGATGCCGGTGCGTTCGTGGTTGTACACGAGGTTGCGCTCGGCGACGTTGCCGATGCCACCGGCGATGAGGATGCCGTTGCCCATGGCGAGTAGCGCCACGTCGATGGCGGGCGTGTCCGGATTCGAGTTGTCGTGCACGATGTTGCCGACCATGGTGGTCTCACGCTGCGGGTAGCACAGCTCATACGACCCGGTGTTGGGCACGATGCCGGCGCGGTTGAACCGGAACGTTGAGTTCACGATGGCCAGGTTCCCGCCGGCGTTGGTGCCCGAGTACCCGAGCCCGTTCCACTCCGAGATCACGTTGTCGATCAGGGCGTTACACGGGTAGCACTGGCCGATGTAGAACCCGGCGTCGCGCGCCCCCGAGGCGTACGAGTTGTCGAACTGCCCGTTGTAGGAGTCGAAGGCGTAGATGCCGTAGTCGCCGGTGCGGTACGACGTGAGGTACGAACCCCGATATCCGTCGACACCGGTCCAGTAGAAGGAGTTGCCGGTGAAGTTGCGGCCCGTCATGTTCTCGACGGTCACGCCGTTGGCGCCGACAACCTTGATGCCGTTGGTGAGCTCGAAGTTCCCGTCGAGGATCACCTCGTTGCGGTCGAGGCCGCGGATGGTGATGTCGTTGGTCTCCACGGAGACGGCTTCGTTGTAGACGCCGGGGCTCACGAGGATGAGGTCACCAGGCGAGGCGGCGTTGACCGCTTCCTGGATGGTCGGCTGGTCGGCGGGGACGGCGATCGTCTTGGATTCGCCGTCGCCTCCCGTCGAACTCTCCGAACTGCTGCATGCTCCGAGGAGCAGGCCGGTGGCCAACAACCCGGCGAGGAGCCGGGTGGTCCGTGTGCGCTTCATGTTTCCCCCCTATGTGTGCGGCGTCACTCGGTGACGACGACTTTTCCGATCATTCCCCGGGTCTTGGTGCCATGCACCGTGCAGTAGTAGTCGTACGCCCCGGGTTCGGTGAACGTGTGGCTGTAGACGGCGTCCGCCCCGAACTCCTCGAGTGCGACGCCCCAGTTCCCGTTGGCGGCCACGGGAACAATGTCGTGGTTGTTGCGACCCTCGTTGGTCCACACGACCTTGGTGCCGGGCTTGACCTCGATGGTCTCGGGCTTGAACACGTTGTCGACTGCGACAACCTCCACGACCGTGCCCGCTCCGGTCTGCTCGACCGGCCCAGAGGTGCAGGCCCCCAGTCCGACGATGGTGAGGACCGCGGCCACGCCAGCGATGATCATGAGGGCCCACGACGGATTCGTGGTGGGACGACCGCTGTGTGTGGATGCCGTCATGGTCTTGGTGGGCACGGCGGGAGACCCTAGTCGTTCTCCGGCGGGCCCTAGGTGGTTCCGGTCTCCTTGGCCAAGGGGTTGCCCTACGGTGTTTGTGGGGTTTTCCACTGGTTGGGTGGTGCGACGGGCCCAACCTTGATACACTTGTTATCAACTTTTCTGAACACAAGACGCAGAGATTGAGGAATGACGCAGATTCGAGGACGGAGTACCCATGGCGCGTGACCCCAACCGTTGGACATTGAAGACCCAGGAAGCACTCTCGGCCGCCGCCGAGTCGGCCCGCGCCGCCAGCAACCCTGAGGTCACCCCGGACCACCTGTTGCTGGCCCTGCTCGGTCAGGCCGACGGGGTCGTGCTCCCGATCCTCCAAAAACTCGGCGTGGCCCCCATGACGCTGCGGAACGCCGCCACCGAAGCCGTCGAACGTCTCCCCAAGGCCTACGGCGGCGAGTCGCGCATCGGCAAGGAACTCCTCGACCTGCTCGAGCGCGCCGACACGTTCCGCACCGACCTCCACGACGAGTACCTCTCCACCGAACATCTCTTGTTGGCCCTCGCCGACCGGATCAACGTCAGTACCGACCAGATCCTCGAAGCCCTGCGCGACGTCCGTGGCAGTCACCGCGTCACGTCACAGAACCCCGAGGAGCAGTACCAGGCGCTCGAGAAGTACGGCCGGGACCTCACCGAGGCCGCCCGGGCCGGCAAGATCGACCCGGTCATCGGACGTGACGACGAGATCCGCCGCGTCATTCAGGTCCTGAGCCGCCGCACCAAGAACAACCCGGTGCTCATCGGCGAACCCGGTGTCGGCAAGACCGCCATCGTGGAAGGTCTCGCCCGGCGCATCGTCGAGGGCGACGTGCCCGAGAGCCTCCGCAACAAGCGCCTCATCTCACTCGACCTCGGGTCCATGGTCGCCGGAGCGAAGTACCGCGGCGAGTTCGAGGAGCGGCTCAAGGCGGTGCTCAAGGAAATCACCGACTCGGCTGGTGAGGTGATCACGTTCATTGACGAGATGCACACGGTGGTCGGCGCCGGAGCCTCGGAGGGATCCATGGACGCCTCCAACATGCTCAAACCCATGCTGGCGCGCGGCGAGTTGCGGATGGTGGGCGCCACCACCCTTGACGAGTACCGCAAGTACATCGAGAAGGACCCGGCGTTCGAGCGCCGGTTCCAGCCAGTGATGGTCGACCAGCCCTCCGTGGAGGACAGCATCGCCATCCTGCGCGGCCTCAAGGAGCGCTACGAGGTCCACCACGGGGTGCGCATCCAGGACAACGCCCTCGTGGCTGCCGCCGTACTGTCCGACCGGTACCTCACCGGGCGTTTCCTGCCCGACAAGGCCATCGACCTCGTCGACGAGGCCGCCTCGAAACTGCGCATCGAGATCGACTCGATGCCCACCGAGATCGACGTCGTCGAACGACGGATCCGTCAGCTCGAAATCGAACGTGTGGCGCTCGCCAAGGAGACCGACGAGGCCTCCGCCGAACGCCTCGCCGCCCTCGACGCCGAACTCGCCGACCTCAACGAGCAGACCGCCGGCATGAAGGCGCAGTGGCAGGCCGAGAAGGAGGCCATCGGCGCCATCCAGGCCCGCAAGGAAGAACTCGAGACCCTACGCGGCGACGTCGAACGGGAGACCGACCTCGAGAAAGCCGCCGAAATCCGTTACGGGCGCATCCCCGAACTCGAACGTCAGATCGAGGACGCCTCGGTGCGGCTCGCCGAACTCCAGGCGGGTCACCCGATGCTCCAAGAGGAGGTCGACGACGAGGACATCGCCGAGGTCGTCAGTCGGTGGACCGGCGTGCCGGTGTCGCGGCTCATGGAAGGCGAGATGGCCAAGCTGGTGCGGCTCGAGGATGTGTTGCACGAGCGCGTCGTCGGCCAACACGAGGCGGTCACCGCAGTGGCGAACGCCATCCGGCGCAGCCGGGCGGGGCTCGCAGACCCGAACCGGCCGATTGGCTCGTTCCTGTTCCTCGGGCCCACTGGCGTCGGCAAGACGGAGCTGGCGCGCTCGCTGGCGGACTTCCTCTTCGACGACGAACGGGCCATGGTCCGCATCGACATGAGCGAGTACATGGAAAAGCACACGGTCAGCCGGCTCATCGGCGCGCCCCCCGGGTACGTCGGGTACGACGAGGGAGGCCAGCTCACCGAGGCGGTGCGGCGACGGCCCTATGCGGTGGTGCTGCTCGACGAGGTGGAAAAGGCCCACCCCGACGTGTTCAACGTGCTGCTCCAACTACTCGACGACGGACGCCTGACCGACGGTCAGGGCCGGACGGTGGACTTCACCAACACCGTGTTGATCATGACGTCGAACCTGCCGGGGGAGCCCCGTGACTTCTTTCGGCCCGAGTTCATCAACCGCATCGACGAGATCGTGCGGTTCGCCGAACTCGGCGAGGCCGACCTGCGTTCCATCGTCGACATCCAGTTACAGTCGCTCGAGGCTAGGGTGGCGGCCCGCCGCATGACGCTCGTCGTCACCGAGTCGGCTCGCGCCGCCATCGCCCGGGAAGGGTTCGACCCGGCGTACGGGGCCCGTCCACTCAAGCGGGTCATCCAGCGTGAACTCGCCGACCGCCTCGCAGTGGCGCTGCTCGAGGGCCGCTATCTGGAGGGCGACACCATCACGGTGGACCTCGACGAGCACGGCGACTTCACCCTGGCCTAACTCGTTGGGGCACCAGCGGGGTGCTGCGGCTAGGGTCGCGGGGTACCGAGTTCGGCCGTGATGGGAGACGCGCGTGCCAGCGACCGTGATCGTCGGAACCCAATGGGGTGACGAAGGCAAAGGAAAATTCACCGATCTGGTGGCCCGCGAGATGGATCTCGTGGTGCGTTACCAGGGCGGGCACAACGCCGGACACACCCTGGTGGTGGACGGTGAGAGCTTCGCTCTCCAGTTGGTGCCCAGCGGCATCCTCTACCCCCACATCACCACCGTCATCGGCAACGGTGTCGTGGTCGACCCCCGGGTGCTCGTGGCCGAAATGGACATGCTCGAGGCCCGCGGCGTGGACACGTCGCGGCTCCGCATCAGCGGCAACGCCCACCTGATCCTCCCGTACCACCAGGAACTCGACAAGGTGACCGAACGTCGTCTCGGCAAGGCCAAGATCGGCACCACCAAGCGGGGCATCGGCCCGGCGTACGCCGACAAGGCGTGGCGGACCGGCCTGCGGGTCCAGGACCTTCTCGACCCGGGCATCTTCCGCCAGAAGCTCGACGCCGCACTGCGGGAGAAGAACGCCGTGCTGGCCAAGGTCTACAACCAGCTACCCCTCGACGGGGACGCCATCTGTGCCGAGTACCTCGATGTGTGCGGTCCGCGACTCGCCCCACTCATCGGCGATTCGGTCGGGCTCGTCCACGAGGCGCTCGAGTCCGGCAAGCAGGTGCTCCTCGAGGGGGCGCAGGCCACGTTCCTCGACCTCGATCACGGCACCTACCCGTTTGTGACCTCGTCGAACCCGGTGGCGGGCGGCGCGTGCACCGGTGCGGGTGTCGGACCCACCCAGATCGACCGGGTCATCGGGATCGCCAAGGCGTACGTGACCCGCGTCGGTGCCGGACCGTTCCCCACCGAACTCACCGACGAGATCGGGGATCTGCTCGTGGACCGGGGCCACGAGTTCGGTACCAACACCGGTCGTCGCCGCCGAACCGGGTGGTTCGACGCCGTGATGATGCGCCAGGCGGTGCGCCTCAACGGTCTGTCGGAGCTGGCGGTGACCAAGCTCGACGTTCTCGACACGCTCGAGACCCTCAAGGTCTGCGTGGCCTACGAGGCCGACGGCGAACGGTTCCACCATCCCCCCTACCACCAGTCGGTGCTCCACAAGGTCACCCCGATCTACGAGGAACTCCCGGGTTGGTGCACCGACCTCACCGGGGTCACGGAACGTTCGCAGTTGCCCAAGGAGGCACTCGACTACGTGGCCTTCCTCGCCGATCAGGTCGGGGTGCAGGTCGGGCTCGTCGGTGTCGGCCCGGGCCGTGAGCAGTTCCTCGACTTCAACGGGTGAGCTCCGTCGTGGCTGAACGCATGCGGGTGGCTGTGGTCGGGTCCGGTGGTCGGGAACACGCCCTCGCCACCGTGTTGGGGCGCACCGCTGACGTGCTCGTCACCCCGGGCAATCCCGGCATCCCCGGCTCGGTGGTCACCGACCCCGAGTCGTTGGGTCCCGACGTCGTTGATCTCGTCGTGGTCGGTCCCGAGGCGCCACTCGTCGACGGTCTCGCCGATCGTCTGCGCGCCGGCGGCCAGCGGGTGGTTGGGCCGGGGGCGGACGGGGCGCGCCTCGAAGGTTCCAAGGCGTGGATGAAGGAACTGTTCGTGGACGCCGGCATCCCCACCGCCCGCCACCAGGCGTTCACCGACGTCGAACCGGCTCTTGGGTTCCTCGACACTCTCGGGGACCTGTTCGTCATCAAGACCGACGGGCTGGCGGCTGGCAAAGGGGTCGTCGTCACCGAGTCACGACGTGAGGCCGCCGACACCATTCGGGAGTACCTCTCGGGTGCGGCGTTTGGGGATGCGGGTCGCCGCATCGTCATCGAGGAGGGCCTGACGGGTCCCGAACTCAGCGTGTTCGCCCTCAGTGACGGCCGCCGGGCCGTACCGATGGGCGCGGCGAGGGACCACAAACGCATCGGCGACGGGGACACGGGACCCAACACCGGCGGGATGGGGGCGTTCTCGCCGGTGCCGGGGTGTGGGGACGACCTCGTCGAAGCGATCATGGACACCGCCATCGAACCAACCGTCGCCGCCCTCGCGGCGCGCGGCATCGACTACCGGGGCTTTTTGTTCTGCGGGTTGATGCTGACCCCCGAGGGCCCCAAGGTTCTCGAGTACAACGTCCGCTTCGGTGACCCCGAGGCCCAGGTGGTGCTCCCGCGGTTCACCGGCGACCTCGCTGCGCTGCTTGCCGCCGCCGCCGACGGAAACCTCGGCGGTGCGACCACGTCGTTTGACGACGGCGCAGCGGTCACGGTGGTGTGCGCCGCCCCGGGATACCCGACCGCACCGGTGTTGGGCACACCCATCACCGGTCTCGCCGACGCCGCAGCCGTCGACGGTGTGCAGGTGTTCTGTGCCGGCGTGGCGGCGGACCCCGACGTTCCCGGGGGCCTCGTCACCGCCGGGGGACGGGTGTTGGCCGTCACCGGTCAGGGACCCGACGTGGCGACCGCACGACGACGCGCCTACGAGGCGGTGGGTCACGTGGTGTTCGACGGCATGCAGGTGCGCACCGACATCGCCCTGTCCGGGCTGTGATCGCCGGTCGCCGACGGCCACGTCGGTCGTCTTGACGGGTCTAGCCTTGGGGTGATGAGCGACCCCGTCCACACCGAGCGGCCCACCCCACCCGCCGATGTGCTGGCTGCCCGCTACGCCAGCGACGCCATGGTCGCCGTGTGGTCCCCGCACAACAAGATCGTCGCCGAGCGCGAGCTGTGGTTGGCGGTGCTCGAGGCGCAGGCCGAACTCGGTGTCGACGTGCCCGCCGGTGTCATCGACGACTACCGGGCGGTCGTGTCGGTGGTGGATCTCGCATCGATCGATGCCCGTGAACGCGAGACCCGTCACGACGTCAAGGCGCGCATCGACGAGTTCTGCGCGTTGGCGGGTCACGAACACATCCACAAGGGCATGACGAGCCGGGACCTGACCGAGAACGTCGAACAGATGCAGGTCCGTCAGTCGCTCGAGTTGGTCCGGGATCGTTGCGTGGCGGCGCTGGTGCGTCTCGCCGGGCTGGCCACCCGTTACGAGGGGTTGGTGATGACCGGTCGGAGCCACAACGTTCCGGCCCAGGCGGTGACCCTTGGCAAGCGGATCGCCAACGCCGGCCAGGAACTGCTCGTGGCGTTCGACCAACTGGAACATCTGTTGGCCACCTACCCGTTGCGCGGGATCAAGGGTCCCGTCGGCACCCAGCAGGACATGTTGGACCTCCTCGGGGACCCCGCCCGGGTGGCTGCTCTCGAGCGGCGGGTGGCCGACCATCTCGGGTTCGCAGCGGTGCTCGACAACGTGGGTCAGGTGTACCCGCGCTCACTGGATTTCGAGGTGCTGTCCACGTTGGTGCAGGTGTCATCGGGTCCAGCGAACTTCGCCCGCACCGTTCGTCTCATGGCCGGTCACGAACTCGCCACCGAGGGTTTCGCCCCCGGCCAGGTCGGGTCGTCGGCCATGCCGCACAAGATGAACGCCCGGTCGTGTGAACGCATCGGGGGGTTGTCGGTGGTGCTGCGGGGGCACCTCGCCATGGTGTCGGGACTGATCGGGGACCAGTGGAACGAGGGCGACGTGTCGTGCTCGGTGGTTCGTCGGGTCGCTCTCCCCGGGGCGTTCTACGCCATCGACGGGTTGTTCGAGACGTTCCTCCACGTCCTCGACGAGTTCGGGGCGTTCCCCGCCGTGGTCGAACGTGAACTACGGCGTTACCTGCCCTTCCTTGGCACCACCCGGGTCCTCATGGCCGCGGTCCGCTCGGGAATGGGTCGTGAGGAGGCGCACGAGCTCGTCAAGGAACACGCCGTGGCCGCCGCACTCGCCATGCGGGACCTCGGTGGTGACGGTGGGGAGGATCTGCTCAACCGTCTGGCCGCCGACCCCCGGTTGCCGCTCGATCGCGCTGCGCTCGACGCCCTGCTGGCCGACACCGCGGCGTTCACGGGTCTTGCGTCCACCCAGGCCTCGGCGTTCGCCGGTCGGGTGGCGGGCATCGTCACTCGACACCCTGACGCTGCGGCGTACGAACCGGCGTCCATCCTGTGAGCGGCGCTTCGGGTTCGGGTGGCGCCACACCGGATCTGCCGCTCGTGGCGTCGGGCAAGGTGCGTGATGTGTACGACGCCGGGGACGGTCGCCTCTTGTTGGTGGCCTCGAACCGCATCTCGGCGTTCGACGTGGTGATGGCCGAACCGATCCCCGACAAGGGCCGTGTGCTCACCGCCATGTCGGCCTTTTGGTTCGAGCAACTCTCCGCCGTGGCGGCCAACCACCTGTTGTCCACCGACGTCGCCGACCTGCCTGCCTCGGCGCAGGTGGAGGGTCTCGAGGGCCGCATCATGTTGTGTCGACGCGCCGAGATGCTGCCGGTGGAGTGCATCGTGCGTGGCTACCTCACCGGGTCGGCGTGGAAGGAGTACCAGTCGGCGGGGACCATGCACGGCTCGCCTCTGCCGGCCGGTCTTCTCGAGGCGGCGCCACTTCCCGAGCCGGTGTTCACCCCGTCGACGAAGGCCGAGGTGGGTGACCACGACGAGAACATCTCGTTCGCCCGGGCGGTGGAACTCGTTGGTGAGGATCTCGCCAACCAACTACGGGATACGTCGGTGGCGCTGTACACCGCCGGGGCGGCACTGGCCTACGAGCGCGGGTTCATCATCGCCGACACCAAGTTCGAGTTCGGTCTCGTCGACGGCGAGCTGGTGCTCGCCGACGAGGTGCTGACGCCGGACTCGTCGAGGTTCTGGCCCGCCGATCGGTGGGTGCCAGGTACCACGCCGCCGTCGTTCGATAAGCAGCCGGTGCGGGACTACCTCGACGGCCTCGACTGGGACAAGACCCCGCCACCACCGCCGCTGCCCGACGAGGTGGTGTCGGCCACCGCGGAGCGGTACCGCGACGCCTACGAGCGACTCACGGGTCGGTCGTTGGCGGACTGGCCGGGGGCGTGAGTCCACCGGTGGGCGACGGTCCGCTTGGGGCGCACCGGTGTGCGACGATGGCCCCATGATCTTCGACGTGCAGGTTGAGGTGCTCCTGCGACCCGGGATCGCTGATCCCGCCGGGAGCACCATCGAGCGTTCGCTTCCCACCCTCGGTTTCGACGGGGTGCGCGATGTCCGTGTGGGCAAGAGCATTCGTTTCTCTCTTGACGCCGCTGACGAGGCCGCCGCCCGTGCGCTCGCCGGTGACATGTGTGCCCGGTTCCTCACCAACCCCGTGATTGAGGACGCCGTGGTGTCGGTGGCGGCGGCAGGTGGCGGTTCGTGAGCGCCACCGTCGGGGTGGTCGTGTTCCCCGGCACGAACTGCGAGTTCGATTCAGCCGACGCCGTGCGTCTGTTGGGGGCTGAACCCCGAATGTTGTGGCACCAGAACCGCACGGTGGGGGACGTGGACGCCGTCATCGTCCCCGGCGGGTTCGCCCACGGCGACTATCTGCGGCCCGGCGCCATTGCCCGGTTCTCCCCGGTGATGGAGGCCGTGGCTGAATTCGCCGCATCGGGTGGGCCCGTCGTGGGCATCTGCAACGGGTTTCAGGTGTTGACCGAGGCGGGTCTGCTTCCCGGGGCGTTGCAGAAGAACGCTGGTCTCAAGTTCGTGTGTGCACCGGCGGCGTTGCGGGTGGAGACGACCTCGACGGTGCTGACCCGGGACGCGTCGGTTGGGGACATCCTCAACATTCCGGTGAACCACTTTGAGGGGAACTACACGTGTTCGCCCGAGACGCTCGCCGAACTGCGTTCCGATGACCGGATCGTGTTGCGTTACGTCGACAACCCGAACGGTTCGGTCGACGACATCGCCGGGATCTGCAACGCCCAGCGCAACGTGGTGGGTCTCATGCCACACCCCGAGCGGGCCACGTCCGCGTTGTTGGGGTCGACCGACGGTCTGGTGCTGCTCGGGTCGCTGCTGGCGGCGGCGACGGTCTGAGCCGACCGTCCCCGCCGGGGCTCACGCCGTGCGGGAGATGCCGGCGCTGCGCAACACGGGGGCGGGGACGCCGAGTTCTCGCCACGCCGCATACGAAATGTTCTTGCGGGCCGAGTACGGGCCGGCGCTTTCGATGAACGCCTTCTCGAGGGCGCTGATGTCGGGATCGTTGGTGAGGCGTTCGAGTTCGGCGTGCAGGTCGATGCGTTCCTGGACGAGTTGCAGTCGCTTGAGCGGGTCCGCTTCGGCGATGGTTGCGTCGATGGTGGCGAGTCGTTTGGTGATGCTGGTGGGGGTGCGCTTGCGGCCACGCTTGGGCTTGTTGCGTTCGAGTGCATCGAGATAGGCGCGAATGTCGCGGCCCTGCTCGCGGCCCTCGGCAAGGGCAGCTTTGTGTTCGGCGGTCATCTTCTTCTTGGTCGTCTTTGCAGCCATGACCCGCATGCTTATCGGCCTGTCCGGAGTACTGCAACCTTCGTATTGCGACGATCACGGTATTTCCTGCTTTCTCAAACACGCCTAGTGGTCGTGCCGCCACACAGTGTGAACACCGGCGGCCGATAGTTGGGTTGAACGCCTCCTCATCTCGGGGTCATTGCGTCGAACATGACGCCGCTCATTTACCTAAATGCATCTGGTTGTCCATGCAGAACCCGGGGACTGCGGCACGGGGTGCACCCCCTCGTCATGACGAACGCCGCTGCTCCGGTAGCGTGCGGGGAATGAGTGAGCCGGTGCACCGAGCCCTTGGTCTGACCGACGACGAGGCCCGACAGATCGACGAGATTCTCGGACGGCCGGCCAACCATCTCGAGTTGGCGATGTACTCGGTCATGTGGTCCGAGCACTGCTCGTACAAGTCATCCCGAATCCACCTCAAGCGGCTGCCCACCGAGGCGCCTTGGGTGCTGGTGGGACCCGGCGAGAACGCCGGGGTGATCGACGTCGGTGACGGCATCGCCGTGGCCATCCGCATCGAGAGCCACAACCACCCATCAGCCATCGAGCCCTACCAGGGCGCCGCCACCGGTGCCGGTGGGATCCTGCGTGACATCTTCACCATGGGGGCCCGACCCATCGCCCTCATGGACCCGTTGCGTTTCGGCCCTCTCGACGACCCCCGCAGCCGGTGGATCGCCGAAGGCGTGGTGAGCGGAATCTCGGGGTACGGCAACTCGGTCGGCGTCCCGACCGTCGGCGGCGAAGTGGTGTTCGACCCCACCTACCAAGGCAACCCGCTCGTCAACGTGTTGTGCGTCGGGGTCCTCCCCGTGGAACGACTCGTCCTCGGCCAGGCCAGCGGGGTCGGGAACCTCGCCGTGCTGCTCGGATCCTCCACCGGTCGCGACGGCATCGGTGGGGTGAGCGTGCTCGCCTCGGCGGGATTCGACGACGCCGACACCGACAAGCGACCCAGCGTGCAGGTGGGTGACCCCTTCGAGGAGAAGCGGCTCATCGAGGCATGCCTCGAGTTGCTCGACGCCGGTCTCGTCGTGGGCATCCAGGACCTCGGCGGTGCCGGCCTGACGTGCGCCACCTCCGAGACGGCCTCCCGTGGCGGCGTCGGCATGGACGTCGACGTGTCCGCCGTCCCTCGTCGAGAGGCCGGCATGGAGGCGTTCGAAGTCATGACGAGCGAATCCCAGGAACGGATGCTCGCCATCGTCGAACCCGAAGGCCTCGAGGCCGTGCTGGCCATCTGTGACCGATGGGAGGTGCGCGCCGCGGTCGTCGGAACCGTCACGGCGGGCCCCGGCGGTTCAGACGGAGGACGCCTGCGCATCGTCGACGCCGAGGCGGGGGTGCTCGCCGACGTGCCGGCGGCGTCGCTGCACGACGCCGCCCCCCTCTACGACAGGCCCCGCCACGCCCCCACCGGATTCAACGAGGACACCCGCACGGGTCCAGTGACGAACCCGGCGACCAGCTGCGACGACCCGGCTGCGGACCTGCTCGCGCTGTTGTGCGACCCGTCGTGGGTGTTCCGCCAGTACGACCACCAACTGTTCCTCAACACCGTGGTCGGGCCAGGTGGTGACGGCACCCTGCTGCGCCTGCGTCACCCCGACACCGGAGCCGACACCGGTCGCGCCCTGGGGCTCACCACCGACGGAAACCACCGCTGGTGCGCCGTCGACCCCCGGGTGGGCACGGCGCTCATCGTTGCCGAAGCGATGCTGAACCTCGCGGTCGTGGGCGCCAGCCCGCTCGCCCTCGTCAACTGTCTGAACTTCGGCAACCCCGAACATCCCGAGGTGATGTGGCAACTGTCCGAATCGGTGGACGGCATGGCCGACGCCTGCACGGCCTTCGGCGTCCCCGTCGTCGGGGGCAACGTCAGCCTCTACAACGAATCCAACGGTGTCGACATCGACCCGACGCCGGTGATCGGGCTGCTCGGCATGGTCGACGACCTCACGGTCCCCCCTCCCGGACCCCGCCTCACCGACGGTGGTCGACTCGTGGTCATCGGTCCGGCCCCCCAGCGCGAACTCGCCGGCTCGGCGTGGGCTGCCTCGAAGGGTCAGCGCGGCGGCGGCCTGCCGTCACTCGATTTCGGCGTGCACGCCGACGTGGCCCGAACCGTGGCCCAGCTGATCGGTGGCGACATGGTGCTCGGTGCCCACGACGTCGGCGAGGGTGGTCTCGGCGTGACCGTGGCCGAAATGGTGGCCCACTCAGGCGTGGGTGCGACCGTCGCCCGGGTGTCCGACCACGTTGACCTGTTCAGCGAGTCGCCTTCACGCGTGGTGGTGTGCGTCGACCCTGAACGTCTCACCGCCGTACTCAACGTGTGTGAGGCCGCCGGCGTCGAAACCACCCGCATCGGGGTGGCCGGCGGTGACCGGTTGGCGGTCAAGGGTCTCGTCGACGTCAGCGTCGCAGACGTCGTCGCCGCGTGGCGGGGACGACTGCCCGGCGCGCTCGGGCACGGCACCACTCAGGGGTGACCCCGCAGTGGGCGCCTCGATGACCGGTACCGGGTCGGGGTGGCTGGTCGCTAGCATGGCCCCGTGACGGCGGAGGGTGCCCACCCGGATCTCGTTGAACTCGACGAGACCCCGGGCCACGAGTGTGGCGTGTTCGCCGTCTACGCCCCCGGCCAACCCGTCGCCCACCTGACGTATCTCGGTCTGTACGCCCTGCAACACCGAGGGCAGGAGTCGGCCGGCATGGCGGTGTCCGACGGTGAGTCGGTGACGGTGGTCAAGGACATGGGCCTCGTGTCCAACGCCTTCGACGACCGCATGCTCGCCGCCCTCACCGGTCATCTCGCCATCGGCCACACCAGGTACTCGACCACCGGGTCGTCGCAGTGGTGCAACGCCCAGCCCTTCTACCGCAACGTCGGTGACCACTCGTTCGCTCTCGCCCACAACGGCAACCTCGTCAACACCGGGGAACTCGTGGACGAACTCGGCATGTTCCCCGGGTCGGTCACCTCCGACAGCGACCTCGTCGCCGAGATGATCGAGATGGAACTCGGCCGTGCGCCGGGTCTCGGCGACGGCGGACCGACCGATGACTCCCTGGAACACGCGCTCGCCACCGTCGCCCCGAGGTTGCGTGGTGCGTTCTCGTTCGTGCTCGCCGATGAGAGCCGCATCATTGGCCTGCGTGACCCCCACGGGTTCTGGCCGTTGGTGCTCGGGCGACTCGACGACGGTTGGGTGCTGGCATCGGAAACCCCGGCGCTCGACGTGGTTGGTGCGGTGTTCATCCGTGAGATCGAACCCGGCGAGATGGTGGTGATCGACGCCGACGGTCCGCGCACGGTGCGTCCGTTCCCCCCCGAGCAGGTCGATCCGCACCTGTGTCTGTTTGAGTTCGTCTACTTCCACCGTCCCGACGGGCGCCTCTACAACCGCAGCGTCCAGCGGGCCCGGGTCCACATGGGTGAACAACTCGCTGAACAAGCCCCCGTCGAAGCCGACATGGTCATGGGTGTGCCCGAGTCGGGGCTTCCCGCAGCCGAAGGGTTCGCCCGGGCGTCAGGGATCCCCTACGGGCAGGGTCTGGTCAAGAACCGCTACATCGGCCGGACGTTCATCGCCCCCAACCAGCAACTGCGAGCTCTCGGCGTGCGGATGAAACTGAATCCACTCACCGACGCCATCCGGGGCAAGCGACTCGTCGTCGTTGACGACTCGATCGTGCGGGGCACCACCACCCGGGCCATGGTGTCGATGCTGCGTGAGGCGGGAGCCGCCGAGGTCCACCTCCGCATCTCCTCCCCGCCCTACCGCTGGCCCTGTTACTACGGGATGGACACCGGTCGTCAGGGTGATCTGCTCGCCGCCAACCTCAGCGTCGACGAGATTGCCAGCTATCTCAACGTCGACTCGATGGCGTACCTGACCCTGGATCGGTTGGTGGAGGCCATTGGGGCCACCAACGCCGGGTTCTGTGACGCCTGCCTGACGGGTCGTTACCCCGTTGAGGTTCCGGTGAACCTGACCAAGGGGGTGCTCGAACCCGATGCACCGGACCCCGCCGAGCTCGCCGGCACCCCAACCACGCTCCACCTCTTGTTCGAGGGTGAGGTGGAGTCCCCCGCCGAGGAGGCCCGCAACGCCCGTCGTGCGGAGGCCACCGACGACGGTGGTGACCGTCGTCCGACGGCCGGGTCGTAGGGCGCCATGGGCGAGACGTACGCCGCCGCCGGCGTCGACATTGCCGCTGGTGGGCGGGCTGTCGAGCTGATCAAACCAGCGGTTCGCTCCACGTTCCGTGACGGTGTCCTCGGTGACATCGGAGGGTTCGGCGGGCTGTTCGCGTTGCCGTCGGGGTATCGCCAGCCGGTGCTGGTGTCCTCCACCGATGGGGTCGGTACCAAAGCGGAGGTGGCCCGCGCTGCCGGACGCTTCACCACCATCGGGGTCGATCTGGTCGCCATGTGTGTCGACGACCTCGTCTGCCAGGGTGCTGAACCCCTGTTCTTCCTCGACTACATCTCGGTGGGGTCGCTGGTTCCCGAGCGGATGGCCGAACTCGTCGAGGGCGTCGCCGACGGTTGCCGTCAGGCGGGGTGCGCGCTGGTGGGTGGCGAGATGGCGGAACACCCCGGGGTGATGGGTGACGACGAGTTCGACCTCGTCGGGTTCGCTGTCGGGGTCGTGGAACGTGACGCCGTGGTGACCGGCGCAGCCGTCAGTCGTGGCGATGTGCTGGTGGGACTGCACTCCCCCAATCTCCGCTCGAACGGTTTCTCCCTGGCGCGACGGGTCCTCCTCGAGCGTGCCGGGCTGTCACTCGGCGGTCCTGCGTGGGACGGTGCTGACACGGACCTGGTCACCGAACTTCTTGCGCCGTCGGTGATCTACACACCCGCCGTGCTGGCATTGCTCGCTGCCGTCGAGGTCCACGGTCTCGCCCACATCACCGGTGGCGGTCTGCCCGGCAACCTGTCGCGGATCCTTCCCGAGGGAATGTCGGCAACCATCGACACGTCGAGCTGGGAGGTCCCCCGACTCTTTTCTGAGATCGCCCGTCTCGGTGAGGTGGACGGCGGTGAGATGGCCCGCACGTTCAACATGGGAATCGGCCTGGTGGCGGTCGTGCCGCCGTCGCAGGCCGCAGACGCCTGCACCGTGCTCAACGAGGCGGGTTGTGCAGCGTCGGTCATCGGTGAAGTGACCGAAGGTGAGGGCCCGGTCACGTTGCTCTGAGCGCACGGTTGGGGTGTGCGGCGGGGTGGCGGCTACCGTTTCCCGCCGTGGCAGACACTCCGACAGCGGCGTTTTCAGTTCGTATCCGGGTCAGGCTCAACAACGAGCCCGGCGCACTTGGTCGTCTGGCCGCAGCCATTGGCTCCGTCGGGGCCAACATCACCGGTCTCGAGGGGTTTGAGGCCAAGGCGTCGCACCTCGACGAGGACGTGGTCGTCAACTGTCGTTCCGAAGCACACCAGGACGAGGTCCGTGCCGCCGTGGAAGACCTGGCCGGCATCGAGATCCTCGGTTGGGACGACCGCACGTTCGCCATGCACCAGGGCGGAAAGATCGAAGTCCTTCCCCTCGCTCCTGTCGGGGACCGTGACGATCTGTCGATGGCGTACACCCCGGGTGTGGCGCGGGTGTGCAACGCCATCGCCGCGGAGCCTTCCCGGGTGCACGAACTCACCATCAAGCGCAACACCGTGGCCATCGTGTCCGACGGGTCGGCGGTACTGGGTCTGGGCAACATCGGCCCGGAGGCGGCGCTGCCCGTGATGGAGGGCAAGGCGTTGCTGTTCAAGGAGTTCGCCGGTGTCGACGGGTTCCCCGTGTGTCTGCGCACCTCGAGTCCCGCCGAGATCATCGAGACGGTTGAGCGCATCGCTCCCGCATTCGGCGGGATCAACCTCGAAGACATCGCCGCCCCGGAGTGTTTCGAGATCGAGGAGGCTCTCAAGGCCAGTCTCGACATCCCGGTGTTCCACGACGACCAGCACGGCACCGCAGTCGTGGTGCTCGCCGCTCTTGAGAACGCGTTGCGCATCGTGGACAAGAAGATGGCCGACGTGAACGTCGTGATCGCCGGTGTGGGCGCGGCCGGTGTGGCGTGTGCCCGCATCCTGTTGGAAGCCGGTGTGCCTCACGTCATCGGCGTGGATCGCAAGGGTGCCATCTGGGAGGGCCGCGACGACCTGAACCCGGCCAAGCAGTGGTTCGCCGAGCACACCAACCCCGACCATCGGGCCGGGTCGCTCACTGAGGTGCTCCCCGGGGCCGACGTGTTCATCGGGGTGAGCGGGCCGGGCCTGCTGACCGCCGACGATCTGCGTTCCATGGGGACCGACCCCATCGTGTTCGCACTGGCCAATCCCGACCCTGAGATCCGACCCGAGGAAGCGGCCGGGCTCGCCGCCGTGCTGGCCACGGGCCGTTCCGACTTCCCGAACCAGATCAACAACGTGTTGTGTTTCCCCGGGATCTTCCGTGGGGCACTCGACGCCGGGGCCACCACCATCACCGAAGGCATGAAACTCGCCGCCGCCGAGGCCATTGCCGGGGCGGTGTCCGACGACGACCTCGCTGCGGACTTCATCATTCCCTCGGTGTTCGACCACCGGGTCGGCCCGCTCGTGGCCCAGGCCGCTGCGGCCGCAGCGGTGCGTGACGGGGTGATTCGCTCCCACTGAGCGCCTCGGCGGGTGGCGCGGTGACGCCGCTGACCGCTCGACGAACCCGACGACTAACTTGGCGTGAGGTAACCACGGGGTGTCCGTGGGGTGAACGCTGGGGGGTGGTTGAGGTGGGTGTGCTCGATTCGGAATTGCGGCAGTGGTCGTCTCGTCACTCGACGTGCTCGTCATGTCCGTCCAAGGTCCACGTCCCCGTGGTGTCCACGCTGACCCCAGGAGTGTCGTCATGAGCCGATCGGTGAACCTCAGGCGGCTGGTCGCCGCGTCGGTTGCCCTTGTCGTTCTCGCCACAGGGGTCACCATGACCCCCGCCGTTTCAGCGCTCGACCCCGCACCCCAGAGTGCGCCGGCCTACGACGGGTTCGCCGACATCCCCGGTGGGCAGTGGTACTCCACCCCCGTGAACTGGGCGGCGACCGAAGGGGTGACCAACGCGTCGAACGCCACCTTCGGTCCGACCCGTTCGGTGACCCGGGCGGAGTTCGTGTCGTGGCTGTACCGACTTGCCGAGCCCGACATGACCGGGGTGCCCCAGAGCCCGTTCCGTGACGTCCCGACCAACATCTGGTACACGGACCCGGTCCGTTGGGCGGCGCACACGGGGATCACCCGCGGGGTCAGCCCGGATCGGTTCAATCCGATGGGCCTCACCAACCGCGCCGAGATCATCACGTTCCTGTGGCGCTTCGCCGGCAGCCCCGCCGGAGCGCAATTCCCGGCCAACACGTTCGCCGACGCCCCCTTCGGGCAGTTCTTCCACGGTGCCGTCAACTGGGGGGTGCCCACCAAGGTGACCTCGGGGGCGGGCGGCAACCGGTTCGAGCCCTACCGGACCGCAACCCGGGCCGAGGCGATCACCATGGTGTTCCGTGGCGAGCACATCGGTCTTGGCATTGATCCCGCCCACGACGCGGCGGTGCGGATGAACGAGATCCAGTTGATGGGAACCCACAACAGCTATCGGTTCCGCCCCCCGGCGAAGGTCTTCGACACGCTGCTCGGTTTCCGCTCGCTGGCCGCCGGTTTCGGCGTCGACCCCTACGAACTCGACTACGCCAACCGGCCGCTCGCAGAACAGTTCGGTCGCCTCGGTGCCCGCCAGATCGAGCTCGACGTGTTCGCCGACCCTGAGGGTGGTCTCTACGCCGACCGGTCGTTCAACACCTTCCCGCAGGTGGGGCTTCCGCTGGCGTCGGGTGAGGCGCAGCTGGATGCACCGGGGTTCAAGGTGCTCCACATCCAGGACCTCGACTACTCGTCGCACTGTCTGAGCTTCGTGGCGTGTCTCACCCAAGTGCGCAACTGGTCGCAGGCCAACCCGACGCACCTGCCGATCATGATTCTCGTCGAGGTGAAGTCCGACCCTCTCCCGCTACCGGGATACATCCTCGATCTCGTTGAGAAGCCGCCGGCGACGCCGTTGACGGTGGACGGCCCGTTGCTCGACGCGCTCGATGCCGAGATCACCTCGGTGTTCGCCCCCGACGAGATCATCACGCCCGACGACGTGCGTGGGGAGGCGGCCACGCTTCGTGAGGCGGTGACGACCGTGGGATGGCCGACGCTGGCCGACGCCCGCGGCAAGGTGATGTTCGGTCTCGACAACACCGCCGGGCAGGTGCGCAACGACTACGTGGCTGGTCGACCGAACCTGGAAGGTCGCGCCATGTTCGCCGAGGCGGGGGACGCCTCGAACCCGGCGGCGGCCTTTTTCAAGCTGAACTCGCCCACGGATCCCCAGATCGCACAACTGATCCAAGCGGGGTTCATGGTGCGCACCCGTGCCGACGGGCCGTACACGTCGCTGTTGCGTGACCCGGTCACCAACACCTTCGCCGGCGTGGCGACGCGTCGTGGAGCACTCGGTAGTGGAGCGAGTTGGATCAGTTCGGACTACCTCGAGCCGACGGATTCGAAGATGGCGTCGCTGCGCGGCAACACCTACACCGCGTTCATCCCCTCGGGTGGTGTGGCCCGGTGCAACCCGGTGCGAACCAGCTTGGCGTGTTCCAACCGCCTGCTGCTCAACGACCTGTTCAGCCCCCCGTGACGGGGGCAGTACATCCGCGATTCATCGAGTCACCACCCGAAGCGGTCACGTTCGACTACTGGGACACCCTGGTGTGCACCCGCAGCGCCGGGACTCGTGAGGCACGACGGGCAGCGCTGACGGGGACGCTCACCGGGTTCGGTGTGGCGGTGGATCCCGCCACCCTCGACGGGGCGCTCGATGCCGCGGTGCGTGCCCACAACGAGCACTGGCATGCCAACCGGCAGTTCCCCGTTGAGGCCGGTGCGACGGTGGTGATGGACACGCTGGGGTTGTGCCTCGATACGTCGCAGCGTCGACAGGTGGTTGAGGCGTTCGTCGCTGCCGCCGTCGACCTGCGGCCCGAACTGACCCCGGGGGCGGCTGATCTGCTCCAGCACCTGTCGTCAGCGGGGGTCCCCATCGGCATTGTCTGTGACGTCGGACTGACGGCATCACCGGTGCTGCGCACCTACCTTGACCACCATGGTGTGCTCGAACTGTTCGACCACTGGTCGTTTTCCGACGAGGTCGGTGTCTACAAGCCCGATGCTGCGATCTTCCACCACGCCCTCGAGGGCCTCGGTGGGGTGTCGCCGTCACGGGCGGTGCACATCGGGGATCTGCGACGCACCGACGTTGCTGGCGCACGCGGCGTCGGGATGGTGACGGTGCGTTATGCCGGCCGGCACGATGACGATCCGAGCGGCGGTGCCGAGGCGGACCTCGTCGTCTACGACCACGATGGGCTCGCCACGCTGCTCGGTGTTTCGCCCCATCCGGGCTAGGGCGGCCGAGACGCGACGGAACCCTGCCCGATGAGCAGGGTTCCGTGTGGTGGTCGGGACCGGCGTCGATCCGGTGACCTTCCGCTTTTCAGGCGGACGCTCTGCCAACTGAGCTACCCGACCGGGGTTGTCGCCCTGTTCACCGCCGACTGGTGGCGGCGAACAGGCCAACGTGGCGGTCCCGACGGGATTTGAACCCGCGACCTCCGGCTTGACAGGCCGGCGTGCACTCCAAACTGCACCACGGGACCATCCGTGCACACGGGACGGGTCCCGTGCAGAAAGGTGAGCCTAGCCGAACCACTGTGCACACAGACAAGGTGCGCACCTGGAGCGGCGGCGCACCCCCAACGGGATTCGAACCCGTGCTGCCGCCTTGAAAGGGCGGTGTCCTAGGCCGCTAGACGATGGGGGCCGGTGCCGACGATGCGGCTCCGTGAGGCTACCAGCCGACCGTCGGGGTGCGAACGGTCACGTCCGTCGGCGCACCAGGCGGGTCAACTAAGGGTGTCGCTCGCCGCCCGGGTGGCGAACTCGAGGAGCTCGGACAGCCACAAGTAGGTGAGGTGTGCCGCAGCTTCAGGGTCGGTGTCCGACGGTGTGGGCAGTGGATGTTCGTCCTCGCCCACGTCGAGGCGAGTGCCGAGCACCAGCCGGGCGGCGTTGAGCGTCTGCAGCCAGGCGTTCAACTGGTCGGCGTCGAGCTCGGTGGCCTCGAGCGTCTCGATCACCGTCGTCAGTGCCACCGAACGGGAGGTGACCAACTCCTCACGCATGAGCCGTTGGTAGTCGGCGTCGCGTTCGGGGTCGGCGGGATAGGCGGTCGGGAACAGCCGACGCACGCCCGGGTCGGCCGGCGTGTCAAAGAGGTCACCCAACTGCGGCAGGAGCCGACCAAGCGCCTGACGCTCGTCGGGCGTCAGGTTCAGTGCGGTGTGGCCGTCGCGCTGAGCGACGAACGGGCGGGGAGGTCGACGCCAGGCCATGTCAGTCCTGCTGCATGGTGGCCCAGAGGCCGTGTTCGTGGAGGCGGTACACGTCCATCTCGGCCCGCTCCCGCGGTCCAGTGGACACCACGGCCCTGCCGTTGTTGTGCACCTCCATCATCAACTTCTCCGCCTTGGGTCGGGAGTAGCCGAACAGTTTCTGCAACACGAGCGTCACGTACGACATCAGGTTGATGGGGTCGTTCCACACGATGACAACCCACGGCCTGTCCTCAGCCAGATCGGTGTCGGGGGAGCCGACCTCGGACTCGACCGGGGCGGTGGCGGTATCGGCGGCCACCAACGTCATGTTCGTGCGGCCGCCGGCTGCGGTGCGGGTTCCTCAAGTGGAGGGCGTTCCACCATGGCGAGGTGCACACCCATCACGGCGAGCAACGTCAGTACGGAACCGAACACGTGGATCCCCACCAGGGTGGCCGGCACCCCGGTGAAGAACTGGACGTACCCGATGGCGGCCTGGGCGACCACGACCACGACGAGAAGGCCACCGCGTCGTCGCAACGTGGCACCAGCGGGAACCGAAGCTGGCGTTGACCGGTAGGCCAGGTACAGCGTGGCGATGCCAACGGCGGCGAACACCATCACGGCGATGGCGTGGATCCGCGCCACCGACGTGATGTCGAAGCTGAACCGCACGGCGTTCTCGTCCCCGGCGTGCGGGCCGGTGTTGGTGACGACGGTGCCGGTCACGATCACCACGACGCTGAGCGCCACCATGGCGCGGCTCATCGTCAGCACCTTTTTGGGGACTGCGAGCCCGATGGGCGCCCCGCCCGTGGCGGCCCGTTGGACGAGCACGGCAGCGTCGGCGAGAAGCACCGCAGAGATGAGGTAGTGGCCCATGACCATCTCGGGGCGCAACTTCGACCACACCGTGAACCCTCCCCAGACGATCTGGGCGAGCACTCCGGCCACCAGACCAAGTGACAGCCAGGTCAGGTCCCGGCGTCGGGGCAGGCGCAGGAGGCTTCCGAGCACGGCCAGCATGACGGCGAGCGACACCACACCGGTGAACATTCGGTTGAGGAACTCGACCATGGCGTGCACGTTGTCGAGCTCGGCGAAGAACTGGCCCTCCTCACAGGTCGGCCAGTCGGTGCAACCCAGACCCGACCCCGTGAGTCGGACTGCGGCGCCGGTCACCACGATCACGGCGAGGGCGACGAGCGCCGCCACGGTCACCCACCGGTAGAGGCGGGCGGAGACTCGCCAGCGGGGTCTGGTGGACCTCGCTCCCTTTGACGCCGTCATCTGGGAAGCCACGATGTTGATGGTACGGAGCGCCAGCGGTATTCCCCAATCCCGACGGCCAATTGACCTATCCCGAACCCCGTCGGGGATTTCGGGGGTCGCCCCGGGGTCGCCTACCATGCGCCTCGTGTCGTCCGCCGCAAGTGCAGCGCCGGTCCCTGCAGACCGCGGTTTCCTTGCACGGGTTGGCGCCTACGTTTCGCTGACCAAGCCCCGGATCATTGAGCTTCTGCTGGTCACCACGGTGCCCACCATGATCGTGGCCGAGCGCGGATTGCCCTCTGTGTGGTTGATGGTGGCCACGGTGGTGGGGGGGACGCTGGCCGCAGGTGGCGCCAACGCCATCAACATGTACGTCGACCGTGACATCGACGCCATCATGGATCGGACCCGGTCTCGTCCCTTGGTGACGGGGGCGGTGACCCCGACCGCTGCGCTGGTGTTCGCCCTCGCCCTTGAGGCGGCGGCGTTCGGGTGGCTGTGGGTGTTCGTCAATCTTCTCAGCGCCGTTCTGGCGCTCGCAGCCTGCTTGTTCTACGTGTTCGTGTACACCCTGTGGCTGAAGCGGACCTCCACGCAGAACATCGTGATCGGTGGTGCTGCGGGGGCGGTGCCGGTGCTGATCGGGTGGTCTGCGGTGACCAACAGCGTGGCGTGGCCGCCGATCGTGCTGTTTGCGGTCATTTTCTTTTGGACCCCGCCCCATTTCTGGGCGTTGGCGGTGCGCTACAAGGATGATTACGCCGCCGTGGACGTCCCGATGCTGCCCGCCGTGGCGTCCATGCGTTACACGGCGGTGCGGATCGTGGCCTACTCCGTGGTGGTCGTCGCGTTGACCCTGGTCTTCATTCCGGTGGGGTCGATGGGCTGGATCTACTCGGTGGCGGCGGTGCTGCTCGGCGGGTTGTTCATGTGGCACGCCTTGCGGGTGTTGCGCACCGGCTCAGAGGCGCATGCGATGGCCCTCTTCCACTACTCCATCACCTACCTCGTCCTGCTCTTTGGTGCCATGGCCATCGACCAACTTGTGGCATCGGGCACATGAGCGCACGCCTCGCCCGAAGGTTTCAAGGCCATGCCCCCGAGTGTGTAGTGTCGGAGGGTCAGGACGTCCCATCCACAGGCGTCGCCTCCCCGGTGGCGACGCTCCAGGTCACTGCGGCCATGCGGGCCTGGACGACCCAGGGTTCCAGCACACACTGATGACCACAACGGAAACACCAGTCGACACCGGGGCTGACGCCGCTCCGGCGGTTTCGTCTCCCCGCGGCATTGCCGGGGTTCTGGGCTCGGGCGACCACAAGGTGGTCGGCCGGGTCTTCATTGGCGCCTCGCTGATTCTCGGTGCCCTGTCCGCCATTGCCTTGGCACTGGGGACCCTCGGGAACCTTGGATCGGGCGGTTTGTTCATCGCCGAGGTCAATCTCCGCCTCTTCACCGCCGGTCAGATCGGGTTGGTGTTCGGTTTCGCCCTCCCGTTCTTCCTCGGTCTGGGCCTCCTCCTCGTTCCCCTCCAGGTCGGGGCCTCCTCGGTTGCGTTCCCGAGGGCGGCGGCCATGGCCCTGTGGGTCTGGCTGGCTGGTGCGGTCACCATGGGAGTCGCCGTGGTCATCGACGGCGGTATCGGTGGGGGCAACACCCGGGCGGTCGATCTCGCTTTCATCGCAACCGTCATGATTCTCGTCGGGCTTCTGCTCGGCGCGGTGTGTGTCGCCACCACCGCCCTCACCCTTCGTTCGCCGGGCATGACGTTCGACCGGGTACCGATGTTCACGTGGTCGATGGTCGCCGCAGCGGGCATCTGGGTCCTGACGTGGCCGGTACTCATGGGGAACCTGATTCTGATCCGGGTCGATCTGGTCAACGGCCAGACCACCTTCGGGTCGGCGACCGGGCAGTGGGCCGCAGTGGCGTGGGCGTTCATGCAGCCCCAGATCTACGTCCTAGCCATTCCGGTCCTCGGGGTGCTCGGCGACCTCATCCCTGCGCTGACGGGTCGCCGTCAGGTGTCCCGCAACGTGATGCTGGCGGCCATCGGTGCGTTCGCCGCCCTGTCGATCGGCTCGTGGTCCCAGATCATCCAGCTCGAGGGCGTCTGGACCGGCCCGTTCTTCGTCATTGTCAGTTTCGCCATCATCCTGCCGGTGCTCGCCGCCGCCGGTGGCTGGGGATCGCTGCTGGCGCAGGGCAAGCCCCGTCCGTCGGCACCGCTGGCCGCCGCCACGGTGACGCTGCTGCTGCTCCTGATCGGCGTCGTAGTCGGCGCCCTGTTCGCCATCGGGCCCCTCGACCTCCAGTTGCTCGAGGTGGGCGCGACCGGTACGCCTATGGCCGCTGTTGGTCAGGCCGGATTCATCCTTGCCGCCGTTGCGGCTGCTGCGTTGGGTGCTGCCGCCTGGTGGGCACCGAAGATCTCCGGTGATCAGGTCCCGATGGGTCTTGGCATTCTCGGTGCCCTCGCTGCGCTCGGTGGTGGTGTGCTGTGGGGTCTCGGGCTGGTGCTGGCCGGTGCATCTGCCCGGTTCAGCGGTCTCGAGGGAGCTCTTGACGCCCTCGTGGTGATCGCAGCCGTTGGCATGGTGTTCGTTGCGGGTGCCCTGATCCTCGGTGGTCTTGGCCTGCTCGCCGCCCGCGGCACCACCGAGGACGATCCGTGGGGGACCGGGCAGACGCTCGAGTGGGCCACCACCTCGCCCCCTGCGGTTGGCAACTTCGAGGAGGTTCCTGCGGTGACCTCCGCTGAACCCCTGTGCGACCTCCGCGGTGACGGAGACGATGCCGGAGACGAGGAGTCCTGATGGCCGCCCCTGCCCTCACGTCCGCGCCGCTGCAGCGCCCCCGGATGCTCGTGGTCGGTACATCGTTTGCCTCGGTGGCGGCCGCCATGGCCATCATCGGGATGATCGGGGTGTACCTGACCCAGCGGGCCCAGATCGTCACCGCCGGTGGGACCTGGTTGCCCGACGGGGTGGATCTGCCCCTGACCCAGCCCAACGTCATGCTGTTCGGTCTGATCATGTCGTCGGTCACTGTGCAGTGGGCGGTGAGCGCCGTTCGCAACGACGACCGCATCAACAGCTACCTGGCGCTAGGGCTGACGTTGCTCTTCGGCTTCGGCTACATCAACATGACCGCCTACCTGTGGTCCAAGGCCGGCCTCGACGTGGACGCCAACGTCCAGTCGGTGCTCATCTACTCCATCACCGCAGCCCACATCGTCATGGCGGTCGCCGCCATGGTGTTCGTCGGGCTCATGGCCTTCCGGGCCCTCGCTGGTGGCTACGACGCCCGTCAGTACGACGGCATCGCTGCGTCGGCGCTTTTCTGGCACGTGATGGTGGCGGTCTACGCCGTCATCTGGCTTGCGATCTACGTGACGAAGTGAGGCTGTGATGTTGCGCTCCCGTGTCCTCACCCCAGGGTTCAAGCTCTTTGGCGGCATCACCGTGCTGTCGCTCATCGGTGCGTTCCTGTTCGCCCTTGGCAACAACATCGCCAACACCGACCAGGGTCTCATCGACTCCGTGGTGGGTCCGCTCACGTTGGGCTGGAAGGGCGGGGTCGGGAGCCATCTCGGGTACACCGTTCTCGTCGGCACGGCGGTGGCTTCAGGGGTGCTCGCCGGTCTGCTCCAGGCGTTCAGGGATGCCGACTCCGAATCTCAGGCCGAGGTCACCCACGTGGAGGCCCGTCCCCTCACCGCAGTGCCCCACGGGGCGTCGTACGCCCCTCTCGCAGCGGCACTCGCCGGTGTCGGACTGCTCATCGGTCTCGCCGCCAGCACACCGCTCGCGCTCGCCAGCCTGTTCGTCCTCATCATGGTCGCCCTCGTGTGGACCACCCGGGCGTGGGCCAACCGGCTCTCCGACGACGACGCAGCCAACACCGCCCGTTACGAACAGCTCATGGAGCCGTGGCGCATCCCGGTGGTCTCGATCGTCGCCATCGCCATCGTGGTCCTCGGCGTGTCCCGCCTGCTTTTGGCGGTGTCCAAGACCGGCTCGGTCATCGTGTTCAGCCTCATCGCCGTCGTCTTCTTCGTCGGTGCGGCGCTCGTGGCATCTCGGCCCCGGATCTCTCGCTCGGCGCTGAGCCTTGCCATCATTGTGGCTGTGCTTATCGTGCTGGGCTCCGCCATCGCCGGACTGGTCGTGGGTCAGCGCGAGTTCCCGCCCCACCACGGGTCAGGTGAGAGCCATTCCTCCATCGGCGTGGTCGCCGATCCCCCCGCAGTGAGCAACGGAGCGTCCGCATGAAGCGTTTCAACTCGACCCTCGGCCGGATCGCCATCGTGGCGTCGTTGGTCCTCTTCGTCGTGCTGTGGGTGGGCATGGTCGTCGCTGGGGTGACCGGTGGTGAGACCGAGTACCAGTTGACCACGCTGCAGCCTCAGGGACCGTTCTCCACCCTCATCGACAATCTCGTGGCGCCCGTGTTCATCATCGCCGGTGTGGTGTTCGTCGGGGTGCTCGGCGCCATCTTCTACATCATCATGAAGTACCGGGAGAAGGGTGACCCCGAACTCGATCTCACCCCGATGCCCAAGCAGACCCACGGTCACACCGCAGCGGAGATCACCTGGACGGCGATTCCCGCCGCCATCCTGGCCGTGGTCGCCGTGCTCACCGCCGTCACCATCCTTGACCTCTCGGCCGAGGAACCCGACTCGGTGCAGGTTGAGGTGTTCGGCCAGCAGTGGTGGTGGGGGTATCGCTACGACGTCAACAACGACGGACGTTTCGACAGCGACTCCGACGTGGAGACCTCCACCGAACTCGTGATCCCCGTGGGTCGCCCCGTGCAGTTGTCGGTCACGTCCAACGACGTGATCCATTCGTTTTGGATTCCGGCGTTGAACGGCAAACGTGACGCCGTGCCGGGGATGGTCTCACCCTGGAAGCTCCAGGCCGACGAGCCGGGGGTGTACCGGGGTCAGTGCACCGAGTTCTGCGGCCTGAGCCACGCCAACATGCGCATGCTGGTGCGGGCCATTCCGGCCGAGGATTTCGATCGCTGGGTCGCCGACCAGCAAAAGCCCGCACCGGAACCGGTCACCGAAGCCGAGAAGGCAGGGTTGTCCGAGTGGAAGAACAACTGTGGTTCCTGCCACCTCATTGACGGCGTCAACAACCAGCAGTTGGCGGAGAACCCCGCTGCGCTCGTTTCCGGTATCGCTCCGAACCTCACCCACCTCATGAGCCGTGGCACGTTCGCCGGATCGATCTACAACCTCCACTACCCCAACAAGGTCGGCAACGATCAGCCGTTCGGTGCGACGTGTACCCGCGACACGCTGGCGGACTGCGGTGATCCCGCTGACGTCGCCCTCGCCGGCAACCCCGACAACCCGGTGTACCGGCCCGCACTCGAGGCGTGGCTCCGCAACGCCCCCGCCATGAAGCCCATGGCACCAGATCAGGGTCGGGGCATGCCGAACCTTGGGCTGACCCAGGATCAGATCGACGTGATCGTCGCTTACCTCGAAACCCTGAAGTGATGACGACCCGGACGCCAGTGCACCCTGCTCCGATGGAGAACCTGCGATGACTGTGACCGATGCACCTCTCGAGCTCACCAGTGGTGACGAGCCGCCGCGCCGAACGCTCGGCGTGTTCGCCCGTCCCACGGCGTCGACCGGATGGCGGTCGTGGTTCACCTCCGTGGACCACAAGAAGATCGGCGTCATGTACGGCGCCACGGCGCTCTTCTTCTTCATCATCGGCGGTGTCGAGGCGCTCCTGATCCGTGCGCAGCTGTGGGCACCCCGTGGGACCCTGCTGAACGCCGATCAGTACAACCAGGTCTTCACCATGCACGGCACCACCATGATCTTCCTCGTGGTGATGCCGATCGGTGCGGCGTTCGCCAACTACCTGATGCCTCTGCAGATCGGTGCGCGTGACGTCGCCTTCCCCCGCATCAACGCCTTCTCGTTCTGGGCGTTCCTCGCCGGTGGCATCTTCCTGAACTCGAGCTGGTTCCTCGGTGGCGGCGCCGACGGCGGGTGGTTCATGTACGCCCCGAACTCGACGGTCACCTTCTCCCCGTCGAACGGCATCGATTTTTGGAACATCGGGCTGCTGATCACCGGCATCGCCTCGCTGACCGGCGCGGTGAACCTGATCGTGACGGTGTTGAACATGCGGGCGCCGGGCATGACGCTCATGAAGATGCCGGTGTTCACCTGGATGACGCTGGTCAGCCAGTTCCTGCTGCTGTTCGCCATCCCGGTGCTGACCTCGGCGCAGTTCCTGTTGCTGTTCGACCGGAACTTCGACGCCGCCTTCTTCGACGTGGCCAAGGGCGGTCAACCGCTGCTGTGGGAGCACCTGTTTTGGATCTTCGGTCACCCCGAGGTGTACCTGATGATCCTCCCGGCGTTCGGGTTGGTCTCTGACATCCTCCCGGTCTTCAGCCGCAAGCCCATCTTCGGGTACACGTTCATCGTGTTCAGTGGTGTGGCCATCGGCTTCATGGGTTGGGGCGTGTGGGCCCACCACATGTTCGTGTCCGGCATCGGCCCGGTCTCGGTCCTGGTGTTCTCACTGGCGACGATGTTCATCGCGGTTCCCACCGGCGTGAAGATCCTGAACTGGACCGCCACGATGGTCGGCGGGAAGATCAAGCTCACCGCCCCGATGCTGTTTTGCATCGGGTTGATCACGATGTTCACCATCGGTGGTCTGTCCGGGGTGACCCACTCGGTGGCACCGGCGGACACCCAGCAGACCGACACCTACTACATCGTCGCCCACTTCCACTACGTGCTGTTCGGTGGGGCGTTCTTCGGTTTCATGGCCGGTTTCTACTTCTACTGGCCGAAGGTGTTCGGCTACCTGCTCAACGAGAAGCTGGGCAAGGCCAACTTCTGGCTGATGTTCGTGGGCTTCAACCTGACGTTCGGTCCCATGCATGTGCTGGGCCTGCAGGGCATGTCGCGCCGTATCTACACCTACGACGCCGGCTACGGGTTCGAGTTCTGGAACCGGCTCGCCACCATCGGGGCGTTCCTTCTGGCGAGCAGCATCGCGCTGTTCATCTTCAACATCTTCTACTCGAAGTCCAAGGCCAAGAACCTTCCCAATCCGGGCCCCGATCCGTGGGACGCCCGCACCATTGAGTGGATGATTCCGTCACCCACCCCGGTCTACAACTTCGACCCCGTTCCGACCGTGGAGCGTCTGGACGACTTCTGGTACCGCAAGTACGGCGAAACCGAAGACGGCCGTCTGGTGCGGATCGCCTCCACCGAGGAAGTCACCCAGTCCGCCGAGGGCGAGCACAACGTGCACCTGCCGTCACCGTCGTACTGGCCGCTGGTCGCAGCCATCGGGCTGCCCATCATCGGTTGGGGACTCATCTTCACCTGGTGGTTGTGCCTCATCGGCGGGTTGTTGACCGCCGGGGCGCTGTATGCCTGGGCCCTCGAACCGCCGGACGATCCTGAGGCCGGTCACGACCACCACCCCCATGAGGGCAGCGCCCCCGAGGGTGAGGTTGCGGTGAGCGACGCCGAAACCGACGAGGCTGGCGCCGACCGGGAGGTTGAGACCGTTGGCTGACACGACCGTGTTCGACCCCGAGGTGGGCAAGGGGGTCGAGGCCTTCCACCCCACCCACGACACCAACACCGGCATCTCCAACACCAAGTTGGCCATGTGGCTGTTCCTCGGGTCGGAGTGCCTGCTGTTCGGTGGGCTCATCACGACCTATCTGGTCTACAAGTACCCGCTCCCCGGTCAGGGCCCCGGCCCCCAGGACGTCTTCGACATCCCGTTCACGTCGGCGTCGTCGTTCGTGCTGCTGATGAGTTCGCTGACCATGGTGCTCGCCGTGTCCGCCATCGAGCGCGGTGACCACCACCGTCTGCGGGCTTGGTTGGTCGCCACTGCGCTGCTCGGCTCGGCCTTCGTCGCCGGTCAGGTGTATGAGTTCACCGCCTTCTACAACGAGGGTCTCGGGTTCACCACCAGTCGCTTCTCCTCGGCGTTCTACGGCCTCACTGGCTTCCACGGCGTACACGTCACCGTCGGCATCATCATGTTGGTGTCCATGTTGTTGCTCTCGCTTCGCGGCAAGTTGCCCGAACACAAGGCTGAGAGCGTCGAGATCGTCGGGCTGTACTGGCACTTCGTCGACCTCGTGTGGATCCTCATCTTCGCCGTCGTCTACCTGATCCCCTAGGAGTTCCCGATGGCCAACCCCACTCACTACGGCGAGGACAGCGTCAGCACGGCCGTGCTTGACGGCGCCGAAGACGCCTACCCCCGCAACCGGCTCTACGTCCAGATCGCCATCGTGCTCGCCGTGCTCACCGCGCTCGAGGTCATGGTGCACAGCTTCCCGGGCGTGTTCGGCGGTATGGGAAGCCCCGGGTACGTTGCCGCCCTGCTGATCACCATGTTCGCCAAGTTCTGGGCGGTCGGGTACTTCTTCATGCACCTCAAGTGGGACAACAAGGTGCTCACCCGGCTGTTCTACACCGGCTTCATCTTGGCGGTGTTCGTCTACGTGGCGCTCATGTTGATGATGAACGTGTTCTCGCAGGGCTGATTCACTCCCATCGGAAGCGCCACGCCGCCACCGCCGGCGCACCCAGCGCCCAGATCACCAGCACCGCCCAAGCCGTCGCTCCGCCAGGAGCGCCACTGGTTCCCGTGGCGTCCCCAACTGCCCCCGTCAGCGCCGCCGGCGGCAGGAGTTGGGCGACGTTCGCCACCGCCGAAGGCAGTTCGTCGAGGGGGAACACCATCCCGCCGAGGAGCAGGAACACGAGGTAAAGGCCGTTGGCCAGCGCCAGGGTCAGCGTCCCCCGCAGCGTTCCGGCCATGAGCAGGCCGATGCCGGCGAATGCCGCCGCACCGGCGAGCAGCGCCGGTACCAACGCCAACACCGGCCCGGTCGGATCCCAGCCGAGCGCCAGCGCCACCGGCACCAGCACCGCCATCTGGGCGGCGATGAGAACCAGCACGCTCGTCACCTTGGCCGCCAGCCACCGACCCCTCCCCAGCGGGGTGGCCCCCAGTCGCTTCAGGACTCCGTACTGGCGTTCAAACCCGGTGCCGATGCCGAGACTCACCATGGCCGATGACATCACCGCCAGTGCCAGCACCCCCGGGGCGACGACGTCCACACGCGCCGTGACGCCATCGGGCAGCGGAACAATGGCCACCAACGAGAAGAACACGAGCACCACCAGCGGGATGATGATGCCGACCAGGAGCTGCTCCCCGTTGCGTAGCGTCAGTCGCAACTCGCTGGTCGTCTGCGCCCACCACGCCCTCACGGTTCGTTCTCCCCGTGCCCATCGGCGTCGTCGCCAGTGAGTTCCAAGAACACGTCTTCGAGGCTGCGCCGGCCGGCGTGGAGGTCACCGAGGCCCAGGTTTCTCGCCGCCAGCCACGAGGTGAGCGCAGCCACCACATCCGGCGAGGGACTCGTCCCCACCCGGTAACGCCCCCTGCCCTCGTCGGTGACGGCCGCTCCGAGCACGGCACCGAGCGCAGACTCGTCAACGCTTGCTGCCGAGTCGGTGGCGACCTCGACGCTGAAAGTGAACGAGGTGCGCGCCGTCGCGGTCAACGCAGCGATGGTGCCGTCGGCGAGAACCCGCCCGTGATCGACGACCACGACCCGGTCGGCCACCTTTTCAGCGTCGGCGAGGTCGTGGGTGGTCAGCACGACACAGACCCCTTCATCCCCGAGTTCGGTGATGAGTTCACGCACCGTCACCCGTCCGGCGGGGTCAACGCCGGCAGTGGGTTCGTCAAGGAACACCACTTCCGGTCGGCCGATCACCGCCAACGCCAGCGACAGTCTCTGCTGCTCCCCACCAGAGAGGGAACGCCACGTCGATCGCATCCGGTGGTCAAGACCGACCCGGGCGGCGAGACCGGCGGGGTCGAGCGGGTCGGGGTAGTAGGCGGCGAACAACGAGAGCGTCTCGCCGACCCGCATCTGGTTGTGGATGCCGCCGCCCTGAAGCATGACCCCAATTCGCTGCACCACGCTGTGGTGCTCGGTGACCGGATCGAGACCGCACACCCGGACCGTCCCCGACGCCGGCCGGCGGTAGCCCTCAAGGGTCTCCACCGTCGAGGTCTTCCCCGCACCGTTGGGTCCCAACAGCGCCAACACCTCTCCCTGACGAGCGGTGAACGACACCCCGTCCACGGCGGTGAGATCCCCGTAGCGCACCACGAGATCGTTGACGCTGACGAGCACCTCGCCGTCGGGGGCGTCTGGGTTGGGGCCGCGGACCATGCGGTGACGCTATCGGGGAGCGACCCCCCAACCGAATCGCTCGACCGAACCCCGCCGGAGGCCGGGTCGCCTGCTGGCTAGGGTGAGACCGTGATCGATCTGAAGCGCATTCGTAGCGATTACCCGGCGGTTGCCTCCGCGCTGGGGCGACGCGGCACCGACGACCTCGACCGGCTCGAACGGGTGCGTGAACTCGACGAGGACCACCGGGCCGTCGAAACCCAGCGCAACGAGGTGCGCAGCGAGATCAAGGGGTTGTCGCGCACGGTCGGCGAGTTGCGGCGCGACGGCAAGATGGACGAGGCCGAGAGTGTTGCGGCCCGCAGTCGTGAACTGGGCGAGACCGAACGGGAACTCGACGCACGGGAGGAGGACCTGCAGGCCAGCATCCGCCAACTCCTGTTGGTCATCCCCAACCTGCCCGCCGACGACGCACCCGACGGAGCGGGTGCACACGACAACGTCGAGGCCCGTCGAGGTGGTCGCGACGCCGAGGTGTGGGACGAGCATCAGCGGGTCCCGCACTGGGAGATCGGTGAGGCGCTCGGCATCCTCGACGTCGAACGTGCCGTGCGGATGTCAGGATCGATGTTCACCATGTTTCGCGGCATGGGTGCGACGTTGTCGCGTGCGCTGTGCCAGCTGGCCCTCGACGCCAACGCCGACGCCTTCGAAGAGATCCGCCCGCCGTCACTGGTGCTGGGCGACACCATGGTGTCGACCGGTCACCTCCCCAAGTTCTCCGATGACGCCTACCACGTCACCCGCGACGACCTGTGGGCCATCCCCACCGCCGAAGTGCCGTTGACCTCGCTGGCACGTGACGAGATCCTCGCCGAGCCGGACCTGCCGATGCGTCTGATGGCCCACACGGCGTGTTTCCGTCGCGAGGCCGGCTCGGCTGGGCGGGACACGCGGGGTTTGTTGCGGGTCCACGAGTTCGACAAGGTCGAGATCCTCGCGTACGCCACCCCCGAGCAGGCCGCAGACGTGCACGCAGACCTGCTGGCCCGCGCCGAACGACTCCTCGACGAATTGGGTCTCGCCTACCGGGTGTTGGACCTGTGCGCCGGGGACCTCGGCCAGTCGTCCCGGCGCACGTTCGACCTCGAGGTGTACGCCCCCGGGGTGGACCAGTGGCTCGAATGTTCGTCCGTGTCGTGGTTCGGTGACTACCAGGCCCGCCGGGCCCACATCCGTTACCGGCCCGCCGAGGGCGGATCGCCGATCCCGGTCCACACCCTCAACGGTTCGGCGCTGGCGGTGCCTCGGGTGTGGGCGGCGGTGGTGGAGACCCACCGCCAACCCGACGGCTCCGTCGCGTTGCCCGCGGTGCTGCACCCCTACCTGCGCGGTGCCACCAGCATCGGCCCGTAGGGCACGGTGTGGCAGGTGCGCGTCGCGTCGGGTTGACTGAGGGTGTGCTGATCGGACCCGACACCCCCCGTCCCCCCAGTCCCCACCCGTCGCTCGACGTCCTGCGGGAGCGGTACGAGACCCTCGGGCTTGACGTGGAGGACCTCGACGCTGATCCGTTCAACCAGTTCATGAACTGGTTCACCGACGCCCAACAGGCCGGCGTGCACGAACCGCACGCCGTGGTGCTCGCCACCGCTGACGAGGCCGGCCGGCCCGCAGCCCGGCACGTGCTCATCAAGGACGTCGACGAACGGGGCTTCACCTTCTACACCAACGACGACAGTGCCAAGGGTCGGGACCTGGCGGTCAACCCGCAGGCGGCGCTGTGCTTCCCGTGGAACGTGCTGGCCCGCCAGGTGCGGGTCGTCGGTTCGGTGGTGCGGGTCGATCCCGCCGAGGCCGACGCCTACTTCGCCACCCGCCCTCGGGGTTCCAAGGAGGGGGCGTGGGCGTCCCGGCAGTCCTCGGTGCTTGCCGATCGCGACGAACTCGAACAGCGACTCGCCGACGCCCAGGCCCGATTCGCCAACGGTGACGTGCCCCGTCCTGACCATTGGGGCGGGTACCGGGTGGTACCCGACGCCATCGAGTTCTGGCAGGGCCGACCCTCGCGCTTGCACGACCGGTTCCGCTATCGCCGGGAGGCGGACGGGTGGGTGGTGGAGCGTCTCGCTCCCTGAACCGTTCGTCCGTTACGGCAGCAGGCGCAACACCTGTTCACCGATGAGTTCGATGTGCTCGGTGTCGCCGATGTCGAGGACCTGCAGGTAGACCCGTTCCACACCGAGTTCGGCCCAGGTGGCGAGGCCGTCGAGAACCTCAGCGGGGGTGCCGGCGAGTCCGTTCACCCGCAACTCGTCGGTGGCGCGACCGATGGCTCCGGCGCGACGCTCCACCTCAGCTTCGTTCTCCCCGCAGCAGACCACCAGCGCAGCAGAGAATCGCAGGTCATCAGGGTCGCGCCCCTGGGTCTCACAGGCCTGCTGCACGCGGTCCCGTTGGGTGGTGAACGCCTCGGTGGAGGCGAACGGCATGTTGAACTCGGTGGCGTAGCGGGCAGCGAGCGCAGGGGTGCGTCGTGGGCCGTAGCCGCCGATGATGACCGGCGGGCCTCCCGCCTGGAACGGCTTGGGTCGGCCCGGTGAACCCACGACGGAGTAGTACTCGCCCTCAAAGGAGAACTGGGTGTCGGCGTCGCTGCGCCACAGACCGGTGACGATTTCGAGCTGCTCGGCGAGGGCGTCGAAGCGTTGTCTGGTGGTGGGGAACGGAATGCCATAGGCGGTGTGCTCGTCGGCGAACCATCCCGCCCCAAGGCCCAATTCGAGGCGTCCTCCGCTCATCTGGTCGACCTGGGCGGCACTGATGGCCAGCGGTCCGGGAAGACGGAAGGTGGCCGAGCACACCAGCGTGCCCAGCCGGATGGTGGAGGTGTGGGTGGCGATCGCTCCCAGGGTCACCCACGTGTCGGTGGGGCCGGGCAGGCCGTCCACCGCCCCCATGTGGAGGTAGTGATCGGAGCGAAACCATCCGGTGAACCCGAGTCGTTCGGACACCTTGGCGGTGGCGAGCTGCTGGTCGAACGTGGCGCCCTGCTGGGGTTCGGTGAAGATGCACAACTCCATGACCTCACCCTACCGGTGCGGAAATGGAGCGAGCCGGGTGCCGCCGAAGCGACACCCGGCTCGTCCCGGGGGGGCCTGGATCTGTTCAGTTGTGTCGGCCCGATGCCGTTGGTGCGCTCAGGCGCCGCCTTCTTCCATCGGGGCGGCCGCATCGGGTCGTTCGCCCGGGGTGCGGTTCACCATGTCGGTGATGCGGGTGCGGGCGTCATTGGTGAGTTCCTCGATGAGCGTGTCGGCGCTGACCCCGTTCGCTTCGGCGATGGCGGCGAGGCTCTGACCTGATTGCAGGCCGGTGCGGAGCTCCTCAACGGTGATGCCGATGGCTTCCGCCGCGTTCTCAAGAGGCATGCCGCCGCGTCCCGGTCCACCTGGCCGTCCGGGTCCGCGCATCTCTGGTCGGCCCATGCCGCCTTCGGCACGGCCCATGCCGCCGTCGGCACGGTTGGCGTGCCGTTCGGCGTGAGCGGCTTCGCCAGCACCGACGATGGCGTCCGCCTGCTCTTGGGTGATGGTGCCGTTGGCCACGAGGCCGTCAAGGACCCCACTGAACGGTCCGGCCTTGGGTCGAGCTCCCTCAGCGGGAACGGTGGTCGTGGCGTCGTCCTGAGCCGACGCCAGATTCGGGACGGTCACGGCGAGACCGGTGACCCCTCCGAGGAGCAGACCTGCGCCCACCCCCGCTGCAACGATTCGCTTTCCTGCCATGGTGTCCTCCCTTGGCCGACGGTTGCACCGCCGGACCGGTCGTGGATGTCGTGACCCCGTCTGTTCGGGGACACCAGCACTCTGTTCCCCGCAGGTGAGGATCCTCGCGGAGCAAGGTGAGACTGGGGTGAGAATTCGCGCTCAGTGGTCGACCGGTGGGGCACCGGGGCTGACCGCGGGGAGGCGGAACCCGATGGACGCCCCGCCCTCAGGGCGGTTCGTGGCGAACGTCTCGCCACCGTGGTCCCGGGCCACCTTGGCCACGATCGACAACCCGAGACCGGACCCGGGGAGGCTGCGGGCCTCGGCGCTTCGGTGGAAACGTTCAAAGATGGCCGTCAGTTCCCCCTCGGGGATGCCGGGACCGCCGTCGGTGACGGTGAGCACACCGTGGCGGATCGTGATGGCCACGGGTCCGCCCGAGGGATCGAACTTGATGGCGTTGTCCACCAGATTCGAGATGGCCCGCTCCACGGCCGGGGCGTTCACCACCGCCACCGTGCCGTCGTCGTCGACGGTGACGGTCCGTGCGGTGCGACGACCCGTGCGCCCTGCCACCACCCGGGCAAGATCCCCGAGCCGGGTCGGTGTGGGCGGTTGGTCGTCGTGGCGGTTGCTCGCCACGGCCACGACCTCTTCGACGAGGGCGGCGAGTTCGCCGGTGTCGCGGTTGAGATCGGCGATCACCGCGGCCCGGGTCGCCTCGTCGAGGTCCGGGTGGCGGCGCAGCACGTCAAGGTTGGTCCGCAGGCTCGTAAGCGGGGTGCGCAACTCGTGGCCGGCGTCCTCGACGAGCTGTTGTTGTCGGGCCCGTGAGTCCCGGAGGTTCACGAGCATGGTCGCCAGTGCCCGCCCGAGTCGTCCCGTCTCGTCGTTGCCCGAGACCGGGACGGTGACCGCCAGGTCACCGCTGGACCCAACCTGGTCGGCGACGGCGGTCAGGTTCCGGAGCCGCTGGGTCATACCGAACGCCAACAACCAGCCGAGGCCGGCGCCGGCGAGGGTGACCGCCAGCACGAGGACCCCGATGCGGCCTCGAAGGTCGGCGAGCACGGCGTCGGTCTCACCGAGCGAGCGGGCGATCTGTACCGCCCCGTTCCCGACGCCGACGGTCAGCACTCGCCAGTCGCTGTCGTCACCGAGGTCGGTGCTGGTCGTCAGTGTCGCCCCACGTTGGTCGGTGGCGATGGCGACGTCGGTTTCGCTCACCGGGAGGTTCACCCCCATCGACGCATCCACCACGCTGCCCGACGTGTCGAGCACCTGCACGATGTACTGGTCGATGTCGGCGAGCCGTTCGGGGATGGTCACCATTGGTCGGCCGGGGAATCGTTCGAAGGGGCCGCCGGGCCCGCTTCGACCGGGACGGTCGACGAGTGCGGTCGCCGCCCGCTGGAGTGACTCGTCGACCTCCTCGACGAGTCGTGCCTCGGTGGCTCGATACGACAGGACGCCCACCGACAGGGTGGCCAGGGCGCTGACGAGCGCCACGGCGAGGGCGACCTTGCCCCGCAGGCCCATCACGAGGCTCGCAGCGTGTACCCGACACCCCGCACGGTGTGCACCAGGGGCGGGAGTCCGTCACGTTCGATCTTGCGGCGCAGGTACCCGATGTACACGGCGAGGTTCTTTGAATCCGGTCCGAAGTCGTACCCCCAGATCCGGTCGTAGATGGTGGCGTGCTCCAACACGATGCCACTGTTGCGCACCAACAGCTCCAGCAGGTCGAACTCGGTCTTGGACAACTCGATCTCGTCCTCGCCTCTCCACACCCGGCGGGCTGCGCCGTCAAGGCGCAGGTCACCCACGACCAACGCCCCTTCGTTGGCGGTGGGTTGGTCGCCACTGGACGCGTCGTACTCGACCCGACGGAGCAACGCCCGCAGCCGGGCGAGAAGTTCGTCGAGGGCGAACGGCTTGGCCAGGTAGTCGTCGGCTCCGGCATCGAGGCCTTCGACCCGGTCACTGGTGGTGGTGCGGGCGGTGAGCATCAGAATGGGGAGACGGAGGTGTTCTGCGCGAGCCACCCGACACACCGTGAGTCCGTCGAGTACCGGCATGCCGACATCGAGAATCATGGCGTCAAAGTCGCCGTCACGAACCGCCTCGAGCGCCTCGCCGCCGTCCCCGGCGGTGGTCACGGCGTAGTGCTCAAGGCGCAGGGCGCGCTCCAGCGCTCCACGCACCGCCGGATCGTCGTCAGCGACAAGGATCCTCGCCACGTCCGGCTCTGGGTCACCCTCCCCGGGACCTTGCACCACACCTTCAGTCTGCCCGAGGCGGGTAAGAAGGCGGTGTGAGGGGTGGTGACCGCTCAGTTGACGGTCGTCGAGGGGTCGGTGGGTGACCGCCGTGACCGCCAGGCGGACACGGCGAGCGCAACGGTGATGAACAGGGCCAACGCCAGCCCGATCCGGGTGGCGCCGACGTCGGTGACCCAACCGCTGAGGTTGGCCTGAAACTCGGTGAGCGCCTCGGCGGGCCCGCCCGCCTCAACGTTTCCGGCCAGCACCTGCAACTCCCACCAGCCCCAGTAGATGAGGAACCCGCCGGCGAGCACCAGCAGGCCCCCGGCGATGCGGTTCACGTAGCGCAGCGACGCCCGAAGTCGCCGCACCAGTGACGCCTTCGCCAGGGCGAGGGCCACGGTGAGCGCGGTGAGCACCAGGCCCATGCCGAGGCCGTAGGCGACGAAGGCGGCGAGGCCGTCGGTGAACGACTCACTGGAAAAGACGCCGGTGACCGCCACGAGGAACAGGGGGAGGGTGCACGACAGGGAGGCGACGGCGTAGGACACGCCGAACACGAACATCGACCACAACGTCCGCCGGTTGCCACCCCGTTCCAGTTTGGGCAGGGCCAGCACCGGTTGGAACCCGGCCAGCATGGCGATCCCGAGGGCGACCAGGGCAATCCCGATGACGAGCGTGGCAAACGGGACGTTCTCTTGAATGGGTGCTGCTGCGGCATTGACCAGCACGCCGATCACCGTGAACACGGTGACGAACCCGGCGGTCACGACCAGGCTGACCCCGATGGCCCGCAACACGGCTGATTCGCTGGTGTCTGAGTCGTCGTCGAGCCCGAGGAAGTACGACAGGTAGGCGGGAAGCATGGCGAACCCGCAGGGGTTGATGGTGGCCACCATGCCGGTGGCGAAGGCGTACAGGACGATGGGGCTCACGAACCGGTTCCGCCCGGGCCGGTCCCGGTGATGGTGTCGATGCGGTCGTTGAGGCTGGCGGCGTCGAGTGCACCGGCGTGGATGTCGGTGACGGTGCCATCGGCGGCGACGAACACGGTGGTGGGCATGTTCACCACGGCGAAGGTTCGGGCCATCTCGCCGTTGCCGTCGAGCACCAGTGGGTAGGTGACTCCGGTGCGTTCCGCCAGTTGTTGGGCGGTGACCACGTTGTCACGCACGTTCACACCCACGAAGTCCACCGCCCCATCTCGCTCGAGGTGGACCTGTTCGAATTCGGGCATTTCCCTGACGCACGGCGGACACCACGACGCCCAGAAGTTGATGACGGTCGGTCGTTGGAGGTCGGGTCCGAGGGTGATGGTCCCGCCATCGATGCCGGCGAGGGTGACGGTGGGCAGCGGTTGGCCGATGAGGGCGGTGCCGCCGCCGGGCTGGGCGATGGCGTTGTTGAGTCGGTCGGGTTCGGCACCGTCGGATCCGGTCAGGGTGACCCACACCATGACGCCGAGGACCACGGCCGCCAGCGCCAGCGCCCACCGCAGACCACCCCCCAGTCGACGCCCCCGGACGGGGGTTTCAGCCGACGTGGGCGGGGGGAGGTCGTCGGGGTGTCGTTCAGGGTTGGCCGTGGGTTCCATGTCCGTTCCCCACCGTACCGGTCGGACCGGCGCCCCCGGGCCCCGCCCCGGCGCGCACCAGAGTTCCGCTGTCACCCCGGGAATCCCCAGGGCTCAGTCCACCCTCCGGTGCGTGCCGGGTCATGCCGTGCGCAAAAAGCCCCGCAGGTGCACCGGTACGGGGATCTCGAGCATCTGGTCCTCGGGCCGGGTCACCGCCGAGGGTCGGCCGGGTCGCCTCTTGCGGGCGACGATGCGCCCACCGGAGAAGAGCTGGCCGCCCCACACACCGGCGGGCTCCCGACGGGCGAGGGCGCCTTCGAGGCACTCCAGCATGATCGGGCACCGGGCGCACAACGCCTTGGCTGCCGAGATGTCGCCGATGTCGTCGGAGAAGAAGACCTCAGTGAGGTCGCCGTTACCGGTGCTGCACAACGCCTGGGTGTTCCAGGCGGTGGCCTCCCCGTTGAGTTCAGCGGGTGCTCGCTGGTCGTTGAGTTCGAGTGTTGCCGACATGGTGGTCCCTTTCGGTGCTGTCGGTCGGGCTGGATGGGTGATGGTGGGTTCGGGTGCGGTTGGGTACCCCGGAAACGAAGAAGGCCGCCGGCTGGAGCCGGCGGCCTGAGTGTTTCGGGAGCTTCGCTGGTGTCTAGGGCGAAGCAACCTCCTCAGGTCGCCGGGTGGGCTTGGTGGCGTGATGCTTGGACACGGCCACCGAACCAATACCGGTGGTGCCCACAAAGCCGTTGCCAGTTGACGGATACCAGGTGCCCGTGACCACAGACCCGTTGGCACACGCGTCGGCCCGGCGGCTGCCGGACGTCAGGTTGCGGGGTGAGGTGGTGGTCATGGTGCTCGTCTTTTGGTTCGATATTTCGCTGGCAAACGTTCACAACACTGCAGCAGGTCTGATCCCACAGGTCAAACCCTTTTACGGGAACGGCCCGAAACCCTTACTGGGTGGGGTCTCCAACCCTGGCGATGACCAGCGGGAGCGAGGTGGACCGGTCAACGACGAGCACCAGGAATGGCCGGTCGAACGTGATCGATGTCACCGTTTGGGGCCGGGGCGTCGGCTGGGTGACGGTGGCGACCCGAGCGGCGCTTCCCGTCTCATCGACGCTGAGGTACACCTCCTGGACGACCTCGGTGAGTGCCAGCCGTTCCGACGGGGCAAGGGTGGTGAAATCGGCGAGGTCTGTGGTGAACGCCGAGGCAACCCCGAGGTCGGTCAGCGTCACGCTGAGCGCCGGGGTCGAGGTGAACGAGAACCGCGGTAGCGCAACGTCGAGGGGGCGCGGTGAGAGATTGCTGAGTACCTCGTCGATGAACGTCCCGGAGAGTTCCGAGGTGATCAGACCCTCCCGACCGGGGTCGGTGCGGACGGCAACCATGGCGAGTTCCCTGCCGAGGTAGGGCATCTCCACCGCCTGCCAGCCGTCCCCGCCAGCCCACCTGAGACCCGAACCGGCCACGGCACGCATCGTCGGCGCGGTCACGGTCCGGCCGGTGTCGGTCACGAACGGAGCATCGCGGGTGGCCTCGGGGTCAAAGGGGACCAGCCACGGACCCGACACCCATTGGGCGCCCGAACTCACGAGTTGGGTCTCAGCATCGATGAGCCCGCGGGCGACGAGTTGTTCGGTCCGGCCGTCGGTGGCCTGTTGGGTCCAGCGGTTGATCGCCTGTCGGGCAGTCTCGGGGTCGGAGCGGAAGTCGACCGTGCGCACGCCCGTGTCGAAGTTGCGGGCCAGCGTCTCAAGGTAGTCACGGTCCACCTCGGTGCCCCGCTGGAGCCACAGCGCCACGGCCTGATCCACCTCGACGGCGCCCCGCCGATCCGTTGAGGTCTGTATCCCCGCCCGGGATTCGAGCAGCGGCTCGGTGGCCCCGACAGCACCGAGGCGGTCCCCGAACGTCGGTGCGCTCGGATCCTCGGTGGGCTGGAACAGCCCGTCAATCTCGGTGGCGGTGACGGTGGCGGCCCCGGCGCGCACCATGCCCAACTGAATCGCCAGCATGCTGGGCGCAACGGCGACGTTGCCGCTTTGGGATGCGGCCAGACGACCGGCGACCCGTGCCCCCCCAGCGGTCACGTTTTCCGAGACCTCCCGTACTTCGCTCAGAGCGACGGGTTGGCGAGGTGTGGTGGAGCGGGCCTCACCACCGGTGAATCCGGTGGCACAGGCGGCAACCGTGGCGGCCAGTGCGCCCACCAGCGCCACCCGGGCGATGCGTCCGGACGCCACCGCAGCGGGTCTGCGACGAGGGGCGGGAGGCCGATCCACGTGATCTGTCGTACTACATCTGGCGGTGTCGTACCCGGACGCGTTGCTGCCGGTGGCAGGTGCCACCGGCAGCAACGGTTGCGTAGGGGTGGAACTCAGTCGAGTGCCGAGCAGCAGGTGTCCACGATGAGTCGGGTCACCGTGTACGGGTCACAGTTCGAGTTCGGACGCCGATCCTCGATGTAGCCCTTCTTGTCCACGCCGACCTGCCAGGGGATGCGCACCGACGCACCCCGGTCCGACACGCCGTAGGAGTACTCGGTCCACGGGGCGGTCTCGTGCAGACCGGTGAGGCGTCGCTCAACACCGGCGCCGTAGTTGGTGATGTGGAGTTCGGCCTTGGTGCCGAGCGCCTCACACGCCGTGATGATCGGATCCCAACCTTCGCGCATGGCCTTGGTGGAGAAGTTGGTGTGGGCTCCCGCACCGTTCCAGTCGCCCGGCATGGGCTTGGGGTCGATGGTGACGGCGACGTCGAAGTCTTCGGCGATGCGGTACAGCAACCAGCGGGCGATGTAGACCTCGTCGGCCACGAGCGGCGGAGCGACCGGGCCGATCTGGAACTCCCACTGGCCCATCATCACCTCGGCGTTGGTGCCCGAGATGTGCAGACCCGCCTTCATGCAGGCGGTGGTGTGCGCCTCAACGATGTCGCGGCCCCAGATCTCATCGGAGCCGACACCGCAGTAGTAGGGGCCCTGCGGGCCGGGGTAACCGCCGGCCGGCCAACCCAGCGGCCGGCCTTCCTTGAGGAAGGTGTACTCCTGCTCGATGCCGAAGATGGGCTCCTGGGTGGCGTACTTCTCGGCCACCTCGGCGCAGGCGGCGCGGGTGTTGGTGGGGTGTGGGGTCATGTCGGTGAGGAGCACCTCGCACAGCACCAGCTTGTCGCCACCGCCGCGGATCGGGTCGGGGCACACGAACACCGGGCGCAGCACGCAGTCGGAGTTCTTCCCGGGGGCCTGGTTCGTGCTTGAGCCGTCGAACCCCCAGATGCCGGGAGCCTCAGCGTCCTCAATGATCTTGGTCTTGGATCGCAGCAGGGGGGTCGGCTCGGTGCCGTCAATCCAGATGTACTCAGCTCGGTAGGCCACAGGTTCTCTCCAGTCTCGGGACGGCGGTCTGCCGTCTTGGTCACGAGCGTGCTTGTCGATTGGGAGCATTCCACCGAGCGTTTTCAGCGCTGTTGCCCGGTTGTGAACGCAATGTGAACAGCCAGTCTGACACTGGTTGGGTGCCTGACAGGTCCGCTACACCACTGGGAGGACATCGCCCTTTGGGTGGTGGGTGCGGAGGTGAAAGTATGACAGCCATGGAGCGGCAGCAGGAATATGCCCTGCGGACAGTCGAAGAGCGCGGGGTCCGGCTGATCCGGCTGTGGTTCACCGACGTTCTCGGTCAACTGAAGTCGGTGGCCATTTCGCCCGCCGAGCTCGAGGTGGCGTTCGAGGAGGGTGTGCACTTCGACGGTTCGGCCATCGATGGGTTCAGCCGGGTCCAGGAGAGTGACGTGCTGGCACGGCCTGATCCGGCCACGTTCGAACTCGTGCCGTGGGGTCGCGAGGAGGACGTTTCGGCCCGCATGTTCTGCGACATCCTGGGCACCGACGGCACCCCGTTCGACGGTGACCCGCGTCACGTGCTCAAGCGGAACCTCGACCGTGCCCGTCAAGCGGGATTCCAGTTCATGGTGGCGCCCGAGATGGAGTTCTTCTACTTCTCTCACGGGGATCCCACCCGACCCCTAGAACCTCTTGACACCGGCTCGTACTTCGATCTCACTACCACCGATGCGGCCAGTGACCTGCGCAAGCGCACCATCGCCATGCTTGAGGCGCTCGGCATTCCCGTCGAGTACTCGTTCCATGAGGACGCCCCCAGCCAGCACGAGATCGATCTGCGCTACACCGACGCGTTGACCATGGCCGACAACGTCATGACGTTCCGTCTGGTGGTGCGAGAAATCGCTCTTGAACGCGGCAGTTACGCCACCTTCATGCCCAAGCCCCTCGAAGGAGTGCAGGGGTCAGGCATGCACACGCATCTGTCGTTGTTCGGTGAGGACGGCAACGCCTTCCACGACCCGTCGGGGGCCTACGGACTGTCCAAGGTGGCCCACGGGTTCATCGCCGGGCTGTTGGTGCACGCCCCGGAGATCACGGCGGTCACCAACCAGTTGGTGAACTCCTACAAGCGTCTGGTGCATGGCTACGAGGCACCCACGTGGGTGACCTGGGCCCGCAACAACCGTTCGGCGTTGGTGCGTATCCCCGTGACCAAGCCGGGCAAGGCGTCATCGACCCGTATCGAGTTCCGGTCCCCCGACCCGGCGTGCAACCCGTACCTGGCGTTCGCGCTGATGCTGGCGGCGGGCCTGCGGGGCATCGAGCGGGGGTACGAGTTGCCCGATGAGTCGGTGACCAACGTGTTCGAGCTGACGCCCGCCGAGCGTGCGGCCGCCGGCATTGGTGCGCTCCCCCAGTCGTTGTCCGAGGCGCTCGACGTCATGGAGGGGTCGGACCTGGTGGCTGAAGCACTCGGGGAACACATCTTTGAGTGGTTCCTGCGCAACAAGCGCAACGAGTGGCAGGCCTACAAGAGCCACGTCACGCCCTTCGAGTTGGCCCGCTACCTGCCGAGCGTCTGAGCCGATGGAACCGCTCCTCGTTCATCCCGACCCGCCACCGGCAGACCTGGTGGCGGTGCTCGATGCCAGCGGGTACCCGTGGAAGGCCGTCGGAACCGACACCGACGTGGACCGTGCCGAACCCGTCGACGGATGGTCGGGTGCGGTGGTGTGTGCCGATGTCGACCCTGAACGGGCGTTCGCCGTGTGCCGGACGTTGCGCAAGCGCGACGTGCCGCTGCAACCACTGTTGTTGATCGTCACCCCAGCACAACTCACCGACCTCGAACTGCGGGACGAGTTGTTCGACGACTTCTGCCTCACTCCGCTGGCACCGCGCGAGGTGGCGGCACGACTCACCCACCTGTTCTGGCGCACCGGGCAGGGCACCCGTCCCGAGTTGGTGGAGTACGGCGAGTTGGTCCTCAACCTCGAGACCTACCAGGCCGCCATCAGTGGTTCGCCCATCGACCTCACCTACATGGAGTACGAACTGTTGAAGTTCCTCGTCTCCCACCCGGGAAAGGTCTTCACCCGCGAGACACTGCTCAGCCGGGTATGGGGGTACGAGTACTACGGCGGGGCCCGGACGGTGGACGTCCACATCCGGCGTCTACGGGCCAAACTTGGTGAGGAACATGCCGGTCTGATCCAGACCGTGCGCTCAGTGGGTTACCGGTTCGGCCAGTCCCGCTGGGGTCTGTAGCGGTCGCTGCCGGACGTCTCAGCACACGGTGACGAAGCTGTACCCCGCAGCGCTCAACCCTTCGATCATCCCCGGAAGGGAATCGAGGGTGGCCTGACGGTTGCCGCCACCGTCGTGGAGGACCACCACGAGTGGGCTGGCCGGCCCCAGCGCGGCGGCACGCGCTACCACGTTGTCCACGATGGCCTGAGGCGGGGGGCTGAGGTAGTCGTTGGGAGCCACGTTCCACATGACCTTGGTCAGCCCGACGCTGGCGGCCACGGCGTCGACCCGGGCGTCGGCAGCCCCGTACGGCGGTCGATAACAGGTCGGTCGCTTGCCGAGGATCCCTTCGATCACGTCGTCGGTGCCGCTGAGTTGCCCGGCGATGCCGTCGTCGGCGAGCTGGGTCAGGTACGGATGCCCCCACGTGTGGTTCTGCACGCTGTGACCGGCGTTGGCCATGGCGGTGACGAGTCCGGGGTAGCGCTCGGCGCTCGACCCGATGACGAAGAAGGTGGCGGGCACGTTGTAGCGGGCGAGCGTGTCCAAGATGGCCTGGGTCCAGGTCGGGTCCGGACCGTCGTCGAAGGTCAGCGCCACCTGCCCCGCGCCCGGCCACGCAGGACCACTCGGGCCGACGACAACGGTGGTCACGGGGGCGACGGTGGTGTCGGTGGTCTGCGGAGCGACGGTCTCCTCGGGGGTGACTGGGTTCGGGTCGTCGCCCGACGTCGTCGAACTCGGCTCGGCGTTGGCCTGGTCACCTGATTGCAGCGTGGTTCCGGCGGCGGCCCCGAGGTCACTTTGGTTGGCGCCGCCGGGGCGCGACGTCACCACGGCCATCAGGACCACGAGCACCGTCACGGTGGCTACGAGAGCGAAGCGTCGTGAGGTGTACGGGGTGGACGGTGGATACCGCCGACGCGGGAACCCGGACACAGGACCACAAGGGTACTACCCCTGTGGCGGCTGTACAGGTCGGCAGCGGGGTGGACGTTCACGGCGGTGGGCGTCGCCCACCGGGTCTCACGACAACTCGAGGTACTCGGTGCCTTCGTAGCGTCGGTCCACGTCAACCTTGGTGGTCTGGCCCAGAACCCCGGCGAGAACCCCCATGCTCACGAGGAACACGACGGGGAACACGACCACGAGGATGGCGGCGATGATGATTGCTCCGACCATGTCCCTACCCTATAGCCCGCGCGGGTAGGTCCAGGCGTCGATCTCGACGAGGGCGTGCAACGGCAGTTCCGCCACCGCAACGGTGGTGCGGGCCGGCCGGTGGTCACCGAACGCCGCCACCCACACCTCGTTCATGATGTCGAAGTCGCGCATGTGCCGGAGGAACACGGTGGCCTTGACCACCTCACCGAGTCCGGACCCCTCCCCGGCGAGCAGGGTGGCGAGGTTGGCCAGGGCCTGGGTGGCTTCTTCACGGATGCCTCCCGAGACGATGCGTCCATCGCGCAGCCCGATCTGGCCGGAGGTCACGAGCCAGTCGCCGGCTCGCACGATGGGTGCGTAGGGGCCGATCGGCGTTGACATGGGGTGCTCCTCGCTCGGGTCGACGGTGGGGTGCTCAGCGCGACCGTAGCGGCACACCGGTGGGCCACGTGTCGGGAAGTCCCTGGTGGCGCCACACGGCGAGGGCGACGGCGGCGAACACGGCGTCGCCGGCGGGAACCGCCTCGCCGGTCGTGTCGCCGAGCGACGCATCGATTCTCACGGTGACTGGCGGCATGTCGGTGGCTTTGAGAATGCCGAACGAACGGATCGTGAGGTCCTCAACCGATCCCGTCTCGCCGTCCACGGCGAGGCTCTCGGAAGTGACCCAACTCGCCGCCATGTGGGCTGCGCCGGTGCACGCCGAGATCAGCACCACATCGTCGAGCGGTTCGCCACAGGCGACGCGGACCGCGATGGTGCCGTCCGCCTCCACGGCGGCGGCTGCGGTGGCACCCGCGGGTGAGGTGATGCGGTCCACGCCTGTCGCTGCGGCCACGGCCACCGCAGCTTCCACCCATCCCGCGCCGCGCACCCGCACCGACGTGGGCGGGCCGATGACGTCGCAGGGAGTGACGACGAGACCGGGGGCGACCTCGGCGACGGCGTCGACCACCCCTGGGGTGTGCGCCACCGCCATGACCCCTGTCCCGTCGGGTCGCACCCCGATGGCTACCGGTGGTCGTTTCGGGCCGAGTCGGACGGCGTCCTCGCGGTCGAACAACACCCGGACGCACCGGTCGTGGTCGTCGGCGAGTTGTCGCGCTGCTTGGGTGACTGGGGAATCGACCTTGCCGCCGAACGCCCCGCCGTTCGCCAATGGCGTCGCAGGGGTGCCCCCCGGTTCGCACCACGAGGCGTCGGTCTCGAGGTAGGCGGGATCGACCCACGAGGTCCGAAGCGTCACTGACCATTCGCCTTCGGGCACCTCGAGAGGGGGTTGTGACGCCACGGTGGTGCGGCGGCCCTGCACTTTGCTGGCCTGTCGTCGGGCGTCGGCGACGGTGGTGTCGACCACCCAGCCACCTGCGGGGTCGGGGAGTGCCACGAGTGCATCGGGTGGACACGTGTCGCTGGCGAAACCTGCCTGACCGGCAGCGACAGCCGGTCCCACGATCTGGGTGCTGCCACCCTCAAGCGTGGCTCGTCGACTGGCGGCGGCGGGGTCCCGACAGGCGAGGCCATCCTCGCCGAGTCGAGGGTCGGCCCCCTCACCGGTGGCGAGGTTCCAGGCGTCGATGATGGGCCGCCACCCGGTGCATCGACACAGGTGGGCGGCCAATGCCCGCTCAACCGTCTCGTCGGGAACCGCGCTGTCGGCGCGTTGTTCTTCGCCGCGTCGGAGTCCTTCGAGGCGCACGATGATGCCGGGGGTGCAAAAGCCGCACTGGCTGGCACCGCACGCCGTGAACGCCGCCAGCCACCGTTGTCTGGTCGGAGCGTCGAGTCCGTCGAGTGTGGTCACCTCCCGGTCGGCGACCCGCCGCACCGGGGTCACGCACGCCACCCGCGGTTTGCCGTCGACGAGCACCGTGCAGCACCCGCATTGTCCCTGCGGGCTGCAACCATCCTTGACCGAGGTGATTCCGCACTGGTCACGCACGACGTCAAGCAGGCTCGCTTGTTCGTCGGCGACGACGATCTCCGAACCGTCGACGCGCAACCTCACGGTCATCGACGGGAGTGCGTCGGTGGCAGAAGCGTCAGGAGAACGAGGACCCGCAACCGCAGGTGCGCTGCGCGTTGGGGTTCGTGATGGCGAAGCCGCTCTCGAGACCGCCCTTGTAGTCAAGGGTGGCGCCTTGGAGGAGCTGGGCGCTCGACGGGTCGGTCACGACGGTCACCGGGCCGAACACGGTGGTGATGTCGTTGTCGTCGCGCTCGGAGTCGAAGAACATCTCGTAGGAGAAGCCGGCACAACCGCCGGGCCGCACGGCCACGCGCAGCATCAGCGCGGTGTCGCCTTCGGCGTCAATGAGATCCTTGACCTTGTCAGCAGCTGCATCGCTCAGGGTGATCACGGTGTCCTCCTCGGGAGTTGCGGTTCTCAGGATAACGGTTCAGGTGGGGATCAGGTCCACCCGACACGGGGTGCGGTCGGCAATGGGGTGGAACGTGCTCACCCGCTGTCCGCCCAATTCGTCGACGAACCCCTCGACCATGCCGCAGTGGAGGCTGCAGATGATCTCGGGTCGTTCCTCGGCGAGTTCACGGAACGGGCAGTGGGCAAACGCCATGGTGGTGCAGGTGTCGTCGGTCACCGTCTCGGGGTCGAACCCCAGGCGGGACTGTTCCCGGGTGAGCGCGGCGAGGGTGTTGGTGTGGCCAGCCCAGTGGCGGCGGGCGTCGTCTCGTCCTTGGGCCACGCCCGCTTCCCGCACGTCCTCGCTGCTCAGCCCACCGTCGGTGACGGCGCCGAGCAGCATGCGGGCCAGTGCCGGCCACGGTGACGGTTCGAGGCCGAGACCCGGTGCTTCCGGTGCGAGGGCGTAGCGGTGTTGGGGTCGGCCCACCCCGCCGCGGCCCACGGTGTCCACGCTGAGCAGGCCCACGTCACGCATCCGCTCGAGGTGGGGACGGACGGTGTTGGGGTGCAGGCCGAGGACTTCGGCCACCTCGGCGGTGGTCTTGGGGGCGGCGGAGCGGGCGAGCTCGAGGTAGATGGCGTAGCGGGTGTTGTCGCCGAGCGCCTTGAGCAGGTCGAGTTCCGCCTCGGGGTCCTGTCGGCGCGACCGGGGGGCGTCGGGGCGGGAGTTCGACGCGGCGGGCGGGACGGCCATGGGATGCAGTTTACACGGACTTTGTCGGTAGAATTGGGCCGTGTCCGCAACGTCGTCTCCTTCCCTGCCCAGCGATGAGGAGGTGTTCGCCCTGCTCAGAGGGGTGATCGACCCCGAACTGGGGAGCGACATCGTGGATCTGGGCATGGCCAAGGCCGTCGAGGTCAGCCCCGCAGGTGTCGTCACGGTCACCGTGGCGCTCACGACGTCGGGATGCCCGCTGCGTGCCCAGATCCAAAAGGACGTCCGCGCCCGCATCGGTTCGCTGCCCGGCGTGACCAAGGTCAAGCTCAACTGGACGGAACTCACGGCTGAGGAAAAAGCCGACACGATGTCGCGGGCGCGTCTCAACGCTGCGGCCAACGCGCCCGACACGGAGATCCCCGCCACGACCCGGGTGATCTGCGTGGCCTCGGGCAAGGGTGGGGTCGGGAAGTCGTCGGTGACGGTGAACCTTGCAGCCGCGCTCGCCGCTCGGGGCCTCACCGTTGGGGTTCTCGACGCCGACATCTGGGGGTTTTCCGTGCCGCGCATGCTCGGCGTGGAGGGCCGTCTGGGGGGCGAGGTGGTCACCGGCGACACCGCCGACGCAGACCGCAAGATCGTGCCCCACACCAAGCAGGTGGGCGACGGACTGCTCAAGGTCGTGTCGATGGGGCTGCTCGTCGACGACGAGGAGACGGCGCTGATGTGGCGCGGGTTGATGCTGAACCGTGCGGTGCAGCACTTCTTGGAGGATGTGCGCTGGGGAGCGATGGATTACCTGGTGATCGACATGCCTCCCGGCACTGGCGACGTGCAGATGGGTCTGGCCCGGATGCTGCCCCGCGCCGAACTCATCGTGGTCACCACCCCGTCGACGAGCGCCCAGAAGGTGGCCGTGCGGGCCGTGAACATGGCGCGTCGCAGCCACCTGCGAGTGGCGGGAGTCATCGAGAACATGAGTGCATTCACGTGTGAGCACGGCACTCCATACCCGTTGTTCGGATCGGGTGGCGGGGCGGCACTCGCTGCGGAAGCAGGGGTGTCACTGCTGGCGTCGATCCCACTCGAGCCGTCGGTGGCCGCCGGTGGTGACGTCGGGTCCCCCATCGCCCTCGGCGAGGGTCCGGCCGCCGAGGCGTTCCGCGACCTCGCCGAACTCGTGGTCTCCGAGGTGGTGCCCCCCGTGGCGATGGCCGGGTGCTCAGCCCGCATGCTCGACGCTGCGGTCGCCGCCCTCGACGCCGCCGACCTCTAGTCGCACGGGACGTCGCAGCGAACGGTCACTTCGGGATGGCGAAGCGTCCGATGAGGAACGAAGTACCGGCCGCAACGGCCGTGGTCAGCGGACCCGCAATCCCCGCAGTGCCGCCGGAAGTTCGCCGCGGACCCGCGCACCGGGACGGTCCGGGTCGTTGAGGTCCAGCGTCGTGGCGGGCCGGTCGGGCACGACGCACGACTCGTCGGCGCCGGTGTCGATGCCGTGGCCTCGCAGGATGAGGCGCTGGCCCCATTCGGTCTCCACCGACAACGACTCCGCCGTCACCTCGACGGCGTCAATGGTGGGTCCCTGGTCCCCGGGGTAGAGCCGACGGAGATACTCGGGGGCGTAGACGGTGACCCCGTTGACCTCGCCGACGGGTTCCTGGTCGGGTCCCGGCCAGAAGTCCTCGTAGAGGAACGGGGCGGTTGACTCGCAACAGCCGGTGCCGATGGTGATTGTGAGGGCGCCGGTGCGCGCCTGCCGTGCCCGTTCCACGACGGCGCGTGCTGCGTCAGTGGCGTCGATGCGCATCGCCTCATGGTAGGGCGACGGTGACCTGAAGAGGCCAGCGGGCTTGGCCGTGGGTGGCGCCGTTACGCTGTCGCACCATGTCCCGACTGCGTCTCGCCCTCGCTCAGGTGAACGCTGTCGTGGGTGACCTCGACGGCAACGTGGATCGCGTTGTGCGAGCCCTCGACGAGGCGGCTCGCAGCGACGCCGACCTCGTCGTGTTCCCGGAACTTGTCTTGTGCGGGTACCCGCCCGAGGACCTGTTGTTGCGACCGGCGTTCGTCGACGGGGTGGCGGCGGCGCTGCGCCGGACGGCCGAGGCCACTGGCGCCCACCCGGGTCTCGTGGCGGTGATCGGTTTCGTCGAGCGCGACGGAGACCGACTCCACAACGCCGCCGCGGTCTGCGCCGAGGGCCGGGTCCGCGGGGTGTACCGCAAACGACTCTTGCCCAACTATGCCGTGTTCGACGAGGAGCGGTACTTCCAACCCGGCGGTGAATCGCCGCTGTTGTGGGGGGTGGCCGGGGTTTCGGTAGGGGTGGCGATCTGCGAGGACGCCTGGGCTGACGATGGGCCGCTCTCACGACTGGCCGACGGTGGGGCGGAGGTTGTCGTGTTGCTCAACGCTTCGCCCTTCCACGCCGGCAAGCGACTCGAGCGTGAGCACACCGTTGCCCGGCGCGCCGTCGAGGCGGGATGCGCTCACGTGTACGTGAACCTCGTCGGCGGCCAGGACGAACTGGTCTTCGACGGTGGGTCGTTCGTTGTGGACCCCAGCGGTCAGGTGGTGCACCGTTCGCCCTCGTTCGTTGACGAGGTGGCTGTCGTGGACCTCGACGTGGCGGCGGCACCCACCCCCGAGGTTGGTCTCCCTGTCGTTGAGATCACGACCGGTACCGCTGCCGCATCACAACCGCTTCGGGTCCCGCACGCGGCCCCGCTGCTCTCGGAGGTGGAGGAGGTCTACGCCGCACTCGTGGTGGGGACCCGCGACTACGTCCGCAAGAACGGGTTCACCGACGTCGTGTTGGGACTCTCGGGCGGGATCGACTCGTCGCTGGTGGCCACCATCGCCGCCGACGCCGTCGGTTGCGATCGTGTCCACGGGGTTGCGCTTCCGTCGAGGTACTCCTCGGCGCATTCGCTGGCCGATGCCGACGATCTCGCCACCCGGTTGGGAATCGACATGCGGACCATCCCCATCGAGGCCGGCCATGCCGCCCTGCTCGACATGCTCTCACCCTCCTTCGCCACCGACGGGGTCGACATCGACGACGCCGAGTTGGGTTTGACCGGTGAGAACCTCCAGAGCCGGATTCGGGCGGTGGCCATCATGGCGCTGTCGAACCGGTTCGGGTGGTTGGTGCTGACTACGTCGAACAAGAGCGAGAGCGCAGTGGGGTACTCGACGCTGTACGGGGATTCCGCTGGCGGACTCGCCGTGATCAAGGACGTGCCGAAGCTCCTCGTGTACCGGCTGTGCCGACACCGCAACGAACTCGCTGCCGCTGACGGCAAGGTTCCCCCCATCCCGGTTTCGGTGCTCGACAAGCCACCCTCGGCCGAGTTGCGCCCCGGTCAGCGGGACGATCAGAGCCTCCCTCCCTATGAGATCCTCGACCCGCTCCTTGAGGCGTACGTCGAAGGTGATCGTTCCGCCGCCGAGCTCGTGGCCGACGGCCACGACCCCGCGCTTGTCGCCAGGGTGGTCCGACTGGTGGATGGCGCGGAGTACAAGCGTCGGCAGTCCCCTCCGGGTCTGCGGGTCACGACCAAGGCGTTCGGTAAGGACCGGCGTCTGCCCATCACCAACGCGTACCGTGGGTGACGTGACTGGCGACGAGCACACCTGGGGAGACCCCGTGGCGAGGGTTCCGGGGTCGGTGGGGCCGTCGCCACCCCAGGCGTTCACCATGGCGAGGCTCGGGAACCTGCGGTGGGCGGAACTGCAGGTGTTCTCGATCACTGGCGGGTGGGTCGGAACCTCAGATGATCCGGCGGTCGCAGTGACGCTTTCGGCGGTGTCCGCCCACGCCGCGTGGCGGGCTCGCAACCTCGCCGACCGGCTGCCCACCATCGGCGAGTTCCGTGCCGCTTCGGTGACGGTCCCGACGTCTGACGCCATGGCTGGGTTCCCCGGTGAACTCGTCAACCTTGACGGGGACCTCAGGCGTGTGGCGGTGCTCGCTGAGGTCCTCCTTCCGTCGCTGGTCGCCGCGCTCAACGGACTCGCCGAGGTGCTCTCCCCGGTGGCCGACGCGCCCTCGCTCCGCATCATCCCGATCTGTGTCGCCGACCTCGAGACCGACGTGGGCCGCCTCACCGACGTCCTCGCCACGGCGGGTGCCGAGTTGGAACAACTCGACGTTTTTCTCGCCGGGACCCGAACGTCACTGGAGTCCGCCGGAGGGTGGTGACACCCACTTTGAGGCGCAAGGACGCGGATTTCCCGTTCTGTTGGCGTCGGGTTCGGCATGCTGGGGAGATTCGTGGGTTGGGGGTCTTGACCGGTCCGGTATCGTTGCCCCACCTCGCAAGGCGGCGCTGTCGGGACGAGTCCCGCATCACCGCCATTGCCGGGTCGGCCCCTCGGGACCGTCAGTTCGTTGAGAGAAGGCCTGGATCAGGCTGAGGAGCACGGCCCGAAAGGGCCAAGAGGAGCACTGTGGCCAAGGAGCGTGTTGAGCGCGACGAGGAAGATCTCGTCCGGCTCTACCTCACTGACATCGGCCAGTACCCGCTGCTGACCAAAGAGGACGAGGTGCGTCTCGCCCAGGCCATCGAGGCCGGCGTGGCGGCCCGGACCGAAATGGAGGCCGGTGGGACCATCACCGCCGCCCGCAAGCGTGAGCTCCGCAAGCAGTTGCGCGCCGGCGAGGATGCGGAGCGGACCTTCGTGCAGTCGAACCTTCGGCTCGTGGTGTCCATTGCCAAGAAGTACCAGGCGTCCGGACTGCCTCTGCTCGACCTCATCCAGGAGGGCAACCTCGGTCTGATGCACGCCGTCGAGAAGTTCGACTGGCGCAAGGGCTTCAAGTTCTCGACGTATGCCACCTGGTGGATCCGTCAGGCCATCACCCGAGGGATCGCCAACACCGGCCGGACCATCCGGTTGCCGGTGCACGCCGGTGACACGCTGGCGCGACTCCAAAAGGCCCGCTCCCGCCTGGAGTTGAAGTTGGGCCGACCGGCGACGCTCGCTGAGTTGTCCGCCGAGGTCGAAATGCCCGAGGACAAGGTCACCGAGGCGCTTCGTTTCGCCGCCGAGCCGTTGTCGCTGTCCGAGCCGTTGCGTGAGGACGGCGATGCCGAACTCGGCGACGTGGTCGAGGACCGTTCGGCCGAGTCACCATTTGAAGTCGCCGCCACGGCGCTGTTGCCCGACGAGATCAACCGGCTCCTCGGACCGCTCGACGAGCGGGAACGCGAGATCCTCAAGCTCCGGTTCGGTCTCGATCGTGGCGAACCCCGCACCCTCGAAGAGGTTGGCGAGCACTTCAACCTCACCCGCGAACGCATCCGCCAGATCGAGGCGCGGGCGATGTCGAAGTTGCGGCACCCCTCGTCTGACACCGGCGCCCGCGACCTTCTCGCCGTCTAGGCGGCGCGTTGTCGGCCCGAGAGGGCGCATCGGTGGCGGTGGGGCTTACACTCCCAACCATGATGAAGAAACTGATCATTCTCGCCGTGGTTGCCGCGCTCGCCGTCTTCGCCGTCAAGAAGCTGCAGGACTCCTGAATCCCGCGGGGCGCGTCGCGGACTGTCCGCTCCGGCGTTGCCTCCACCACAGGCTCGCTCCTGCCGCCATCACGACCGCCGCACCGGCGGCCATCGCTCCCGTTCGTCGCTCCGGCAGCGGCACCCGGGAGCGCAACGGCACCGGGTGGTCGAAGCGCAGCACGGGCCACTGGCGTGCCATGGCCACGCGTTCGAGTTCCCGATCGGGGTTCACTGCCGTGGGGTGACCCACCGCCTCGAGCATGGGGAGGTCGGTGGCCGAGTCGGAATAGGCGTAGGACTTCGACAGGTCGATGCCGTGTCGTGAGGCGACAGTGGCCATCGCCTCGGCCTTGAACGGACCGTAGGAATAGAAGTCGAGTTCGCCGGTGTATCGCCCGTCCTCGTCGATGCGGGCCCGGCTGGCGATGGCCTCGTCCACGCCGAGGTGCTCGGCGAGCGGGCCGACGATCTCGTGCGGCGAGGCCGACACGATGAAGACCCGGTGCCCCGCCTGTTGGTGGTGACGGATGAGGGCCAGCGCCTCGTCGTAGACGATCGGAGCGATCACCTCCATGAGACCCTCGGCGACCAGCTGGGTGATCTGGCGTTGGTCCCACCCCTGGGTGATGCGCAGGGCGGCGTGGCGGTACTTGTCCATCTTTGCCTGATCCGCACCGAACCGTTCGAAGAGGAACTGGGTCCACGCCCCGCGCACCATCAAGCGGCGTGACACCAGACCGGCACGCATCAGCGTCGGCCCGAACGCCACCATCGTCGACTTGGCAATGACGGTCTTGTCGAGGTCGAAAAACGCAGCCGTCTCCACGAGCCGAGCCTAGGTGGATGGCTGTCCGATGCCACCGCGGGGCGCAGCCGTGGGCCGGCCACCACCGTCAGTGAGCGCCCGATCCAACATCGGTGCGTCCGCCCTAAGGTCACGAGCGGTTCCTTCCCCGTGTGGTCCCGGCAACGGTGATGTGTGGGGAGTGGTGGCAGTGATCACATGTTGGAGCGCCAAGGGGGGTTCAGGGACCTCGGTGGTCGCCGCAGCGCTGGCGGTGCTGCTGGCCCGCCGCCCGCAGGGGGCCCTGCTCGTCGACCTGTGCGGTGACCAGCCCGCACTACTCGGCTGTCGCGAGCCACAAGGCCACGGGGTCAGGGACTGGTTGGTGTCGGCGACCGACACCCCGCCCGACGCGCTCGGGCGACTCGAGATGGACGTCGTGACGGGACTGCGTCTGCTGCCCACCGGGTCTGGAGGGGACGTGGGCGCACGGCACCCGGCGGAGACCTCGGCGCAACAGGCGCGGGCGCTCGCTGGCGTGCTGGGCCGCGACCTCCGTGGTGTGGTCGTCGATGCCGGTTGTGTTCTCGGCGGGCCCTCCCCGGGCGCGGAGGCGGCCGTGACAGCGGGAGCGTCGTCGCTGCTGGTGGTGCGCCCCTGCTACCTGGCGTTGCGTCGGGCGCTCGCCACCGGGTTGCGTCCGACCGGTGTGGTGGTCGTGAGCGAGCCGTGGCGCGCCCTCGCCGTGGGCGACGTCGCCGAAGTACTCGGTGCACCCGTGGTGGCCGAGGTCACCGTCGACCCTGCCGTCGGACGCGCCGTCGACGCGGGCGTGCTTGCCCAGCGCCTACCGCGCGGGCTGCATCGTGCTCTGGCCAACGTTGTCTGACGTCCCATGGGGTTCGGGCCCCCGTCAGCCCTCGGCTGCGGCGGTGGCGGCGGTGGTGCACGCCGACCTGCTCGCCGGTGACGCTGTGACTCGGACCCGTGCGGATCGCTCGGCGGTGACCGACCTCGTGCGGCAGCGATGGCCGCTGATGCCTCTCGATGTTGTGGCCGAGGCGGTCGACGCAGTGATGGCCCGCGCCTACGGGCTCGGGGTGCTCGAGGTGCCGCTGGGTGACCCAGCGGTCGACGAGGTCATGGTCAACGGCGACGGTTCGGTGTGGGTCGAGGTGGGTGGCCGGGTTCGTCGCACGGCGTTGTCGGTCACCGCCCATGAGGCGCTCGGCATCGCCGAGCGGGTCCTCGCCCCGCTCGGGTTGCGGGTCGATCCCCGTCACCCGGTGGCTGACGCCCGACTCGCCGACGGCTCCCGGCTCCACGTCGTGGTCCCACCCGTCGCCGTTGACGGGCCGGTCATCACCATCCGACGTTTCGGTGTGCGTGCCGTTCCGCTCGACGCCTTCTGTGACCCTCGGGTCGCCGAACTTCTGGCGCGTGCGGTTCGCGCCCGGGCCAACATCATCGTGAGTGGGGGGACCGGTGCGGGAAAGACGACGCTGCTCAACGCCCTCGCCGGGGTTCTGCGCGCCAACGAACGGATCGTGACCATTGAGGACACGGCAGAGTTGCGTCTGCCGGGGGAACATGTGGTGCGTCTCGAGGCACGCCCGGCCGTCGACGACGTCCCCGGGGTCGGCATTGGGGACCTGGTCCGCACGGCGCTGCGCATGCGACCCGACCGCATCATCGTTGGTGAGGTGCGCGGACCTGAGGTGCTCGACATGCTCGTGGCCATGAACACCGGCCACGCCGGGTCGCTGTGCTCAGTGCATGCCAACTCCCCACCTGATGCGTTACGCCGTCTTGAAGCGCTGGCGGTGGGGGCGGGTCGTGCCCTCCCACTCGAGGCCGTTCGCGAGCACCTCGTGGCCGCCCTTGATCTGGTGGTGCAGGTGACACGCACCGCCACCGGCGGTCGTCGTGTGGTCGCCGTCGACCAGGTCGTTGCCGTCGGTGGCCGACCCACCACACGTTCGTGGGTGCGTGGCGACGAGATCGTGGGTGGACCCACCGCCGCAACGCCGCTCCCCGCTGCGACGCCGTGAGCGCGTTGGTGGCCGCAGTTGGTGGAGTCCTTCTCGGTGGGGCCGTCGTGTCGGTGGTGCGGAACCGACCGGTGCGTTCGACTGCGGCCGGTTGGCCGGTGAGTCGTTGGTGGCGCACCCGCGTCACCCACCCGAAGGCGCACGAGGACGACACCTCACTCGGGGATCTCGTGGCCGTGCTGGACGCGGTGGGTCGGGCGATGCGCAGCGGCCTTGGGGTGCATGCCGCCGTGCGGTCGGCGGCGCCGTCGGGTGGTGTGCACCGTCACGATCTTGAGACCGTGGTGGGGGACGTTGATTGCGGGGTCCCACTGGCCACGGCGCTTCGTCAGTGGCGGACACGGTCGTCCACCCCGGGAGTGGGACTGGCGGCGGCGGTGCTGGCCTTTGGTCTGCATACCGGCGCCTCGCTTCCCCGGGCTGTCGACGGGGCTGCTGCAACGTTGCGGGAACGCCTGGCGTTGCTCGGGGAGGTGCGGGTCCAGTCCTCGCAGGCCCGGGCGAGCGCCGTGGTGGTGGTGGGCGCACCGGTGGCGTTCACCGCGGTGGTGGCGGTCGCCGATGCACGCGTCCCCGCCTTCTTGTTCGCCACCCCGGGTGGGTGGTTGTGCGTGGCGGTGGGGGTCGGGCTCGAGGTCGGGTGTGTGCGTTGGATGCGGGTCCTCATGGCGCGGGCGGGAATGACGTGAATCCCCGACGGGACGCCGTCGTCGTGGCGGTGGCCGTGGCCGCGTGGCTGCTCGCTGGCCCGTTGGTGGCTATTGCGTCGGCCGTCGCCATGGCCGTGGCGGTGTCCGCGCTCCAGCGGTCGGCCGAGCGTCGCCGGATCGAGTCGCTCCGACGTGCCCTGCCTGACGCCGTGGACCTGTTCCGTCTCGGTGCCGACGCCGGGCTGACCACGCCTCAGGCGGTGGTTGCCGTCGCAGGGCACGGACCCGTTCTGGTGGCGCAACAGCTCAGGGTCGTCGTGGCGCGCACCGACCGGGGGATGCGGCTCGTTGACGCGCTCGAGGAACTTCGCCAGCACACACCGCTCACGGCGCTCGCCGACGCGCTCGTCGACGCCGAACGGTATGGCACACCGCTGACCGATGCGCTGGCCCGGTTGGCGGCCGACGCCCGGGACCAGCGTCGTCGCGACGCCGAGGTTCGTGCTCGTCGGTTGCCCGTGCAGATGCTCGCACCGCTCGTGGTGTGTGCGCTGCCCGCCACCGTGGTGCTCGCCGTCATCCCCGTGGTGGTCGTGGCACTCGGTGACCTGCGGTGGTGACCATCGGCGATCCACTTCACTCATCGGCCCCGCCGATCACCTTGTTGACCTGAGAGGAGTGCCATGTCCGACACCCACCCCCCCACCCCTGTGTGCACCCCCAGTGGCCGACGGCGGCCACAGGGGTGCGGTCCCCACCCTGACGACGCCGGTCAAGCCACCGCGGAGTACGCGCTCGTGTTGCTCGGTGCGGCGGCGGTGGCGTTGCTGCTCATCGGGTGGGCCACCACCACCGATCAGATCAGTCGGTTGTTCGACTTCGTCATCGACCAGGTGATCGGTCGGTCGGGTTGAGCGGTCGCCGTCGGTTCGGCGGGGACGTCGGGCAGGCAACGGTGGAACTGGCGCTCGTGTTGCCCGTGGTGGTGGTGCTCATGTTGGTGGTCGTGCAGGTGGGCAACGTGGTGTACCACCGGGTGCTCGTGGTGCACGTGGCGCGCGAAGTGGTGCGTGCCGCGTCGGTGTCGCCGCTCGCTCCCGACGCCGCGACGGTCGCCGCACGCCACGGTCTCGACGCCTCGCGGCTCGAGGTCGACGTCGGCGTTCCCGACCCGTCAGGGTTCGTGCGCGCCGGGGTTTCCTACGGCGTCCCCACCGACGTGGCCGTGGTCGGGTCGCTGCTCCCCGACGTGACCGTCAGTGCCGAGGCCCACATGTCGGTGGAGTGGACGCGTCGTGAGTCGTCGCTCAAACCCCGGCGTGGTCGTCGCCGGCGATGGTGACGAGCAGCCGTCGGGCGCCGTCCTTGTCGAGCGGTTCGTTCCCGTTGCCGCATTTCGGCGACTGCACACACGATGGACATCCCGAGACGCACGGGCATGAGGCGATCACTTCGGCGGTCGCCGACACCAGTTCGGCGGCGCGGTCGAAGGCGAGTTCCGACAGGCCCGCCCCGCCGGGGTGGGCGTCGTGGATGAACACGGTGGGCAGTCCGGTGTCGGGGTGCAGGGCGGTCGACACCCCCCCGACGTCGGACCGGTCGCAGATGGCGAACAGCGGCAGCATGCCGATGGCGGCGTGTTCGGCGGCGTGGAGGGTGCCCGGCAGCGACGCCGGCACGATGCCGGCGGTTTCACACACCTCGGCGGGCACCGTGAACCAGAACGCCCGGGTGTCGAGCTCGGTGTCGGGCAGGTCGAGTTCCTCGGTGGCGATGGTCCGACCCGTGCGGGTCTCGATGCGCTGGTAGCCGACCACCTGGCTGCGGACAGTCACCGCGCCTTCGTGGAGGTCCACGTCCCCGAGACGTCCGAGACGGTCGATGGTGATCACCGAGATGTCGGTGGCGGTTCGTGCCCGCGTGTGCTCGCCGGGTGTGGCCGGCTCGACGATGGCTTCGGCGGCGTCAAGGTCGAGCGACAGGACTTTCCACGGTTTGCCGCGGTGGAGGTAGACGGCGCCGGGGTGGACCTGTCGTGGGGCGCGGCGGGCGTCGACGGTGCCCACCAGTGTCCCGTCCACCGTGGTGATGCGCACCTCCCGGCCGCCACCGGAGCGGAGACCCACGCCGTGGGCCGGGTGCCCCCGGCCTGACCACACCGCCACCGGCCCGCCCGGGGCCAGGCGGTGACGGGGTCGGATGGCGACGAGGTCCTCAAGGGCGAGGAGACGCACCGCCTCGTCAAGCAGTTCCGGCCACCACCTGTGGTCGTTGGTGCCGAGCGGAAGTTCGTGGGCCGCACAGGCCAACTGGTCGACGAGCACGAACGGGTTCGACGGGTTGATGACGGCCGGTTCGGGGGGACGGGTGAACACTTCGGTGGGGTGGGCCATGAACCACTGGTCGAGTTGGTCGTCCCCGGCGACGAGGACGGCCACCGACGGCTCACCTCCCCGTCCGGCCCGTCCGGCCTGCTGCCACATCGACGCCGTCGTGCCGGGGAATCCGTTGAGCACCACAGCGTCAAGACCGCCGATGTCGACCCCGAGTTCGAGTGCGGTGGTGGCCACCACGCAGCGCAGTTCGCCGGCGAACATGGCGCGCTCCACCTCGCGACGCTCGGCGGAGAGCATGCCTCCCCGGTAGGGCTCGACGAGTGAGGCGAGCGGTTCGGGGAGTTGTCGCTGCACGTCGTTGGCGAGAAGTTCGGTTCCCCGGCGACCCCGACAGAACGCCAGGGTGCGCCGGCCCTCGGTGACGAGCAGCGCGGTGACCATGGCGCTGTCGCGCGACGCCGAACGGCGACGCACCGTCGGCGTCCACGGTTCGTCCTCGTCGTCCACTTCAGTTTCCACCGATGGTTCGTCGGGGACGTCGTCAACCAGCGGGTTCCACAACACGAAGAGCTGTTCACCCCGGGGCGACCCGTCGTCACCCACCTCGGTGACGGGAAGTCCGCACAGCTCCGACGCCAGGCGGGCCGGTTCGCCAATGGTGGCCGACGTGAACACGAACACTGGTGACGACCCGTAGTGGTGGCACAGGCGCCGCAGCCGCCGCAGCACGTGGGCGACGTGACTTCCGAACACGCCGCGCAATACGTGGAGTTCGTCGATGACCACGTGTGTGAGGTTGGCGAGGAACCCGGTCCACTGGTCGTGGCGGGCGAGGATCCCGGCGTGGAGCATCTCGGGGTTGGTGAGCACCACGTTGGCGTTCGCCCGGACCCACCGGCGTTCCGCCGGGGTGCAGTCACCGTCGTAGGCGGCGGCCACCACCCCGTCGAGCCGGGCGGCGGCCATGGTGGCGAGCTGGTCGCGTGCGAGTGCCTTGGTGGGGAACACCAACAACGCGGTCGCCTTCGACCCCTGGGCGCTGAGGGTGTCGAGAATGGGTGCCTGGTAACACAACGACTTTCCGGATGCCGTGCCAGTGGTGATCACCACGGACTCGCCGGCGCGTATGCGGTTGATCGCCTCGGCCTGATGGGACCACAGGGAGCCGACCCCGAGTGCGTCAAGGACGCTGTCGGCGAGAGGTGGTTCAGCCACCCCGTGCCGAGCGGCGGTGGCGGTGCGGTGGGCCACGTGGACCACCCTGGGGTCGTCACCGAGCGTGTCGGCGAGGGCGCGCAACGACGGGTCGGCCCCGGTGGGCAACGCAAGGTGTCGGGCGGGGTCGGTCATGGGTGAGGGTGAGTGTACGGACAGCCAATGACGCACCGGTGGGGTCGAGCGTTTCCTTTCGGGCGGCACCCGACGTGGTTTCGTGATGCTCCACTACCGTTGGGGTGTGGGGTGCGAACGATGCTGATGGACGTTCAGGTGGGTGAACTTGGCCCATGGACCGTCGTTGCGCCCATCGGGGAACTCGACCTGGCCTCGGTGCCGCGCCTGCGCCAGGAGGTGCTCGCCGCCCTGTCCGCGTCGGGAGGCGACGTCTTGTTGGACCTCGCCGCGGTGGATTTCGTCGATTCGGTCGGTCTCGGCGGGGTGGTGGCGGTGGCCAAGCGGGTTGTCGGCGCCGGCGGCCGGTTCGCCGTTGCCCGACCCGACCCACGGGTGTGGGCGGTGTTCACCCTCGTCGGTCTCGACAAGGTGTTCGACTGTTACGCCGAGTTGGACGGGGCGTTGACCGATGGGTGAGGTGGTCCTCGACGTTCCGGCGCGGCCCGAGTACCTGTCGTTGGTCCGCCAGGTCGTGGCGTCGGCGGCCGCCGTGCAGATGGTGCGCGACGAACGCATCGACGCGTTGCGTCTGGCGGTGTCGGAAGCAACGACGAACGCCATCGAGTCGTACGCCGAGGTGCGGTCGGACGGCACGGACCTCGGGTCCCAGCGCATCGTGGTGCGGTGCAATCTCGACGTGGAGCGTGTCGAGGTGGAGGTGCGCGACCGTGCCGGCGGCATCGACGCCCACACGACCCAGACCGTTGCCGAACCCGGGTCCCTCGACGACCCCAACCAGGAGCGCGGCCGGGGACTGCCGTTGATGCGTCACCTCGCCGACCAGTGGGAGATCACCGCCGGTGACGGTGGCACCTCGGTGCGGCTGGTGGTGTTCACCCCGTGGGCTGACCGGCGGGGGCAGACCCCCGCTCCCTAACGGGCGACGCCGAGATCCCCCGATGAGGTCCACGTGGCGGCGTCACCTTCGGCGTAACGGCGCAGTTCCCGTCGGGCGATGACCATGCGGTGCACCTCGTCGGGACCGTCGGCGAGGCGCAACGTGCGGATGCCGGCGTACATGGCGGCCAGCGGCGTGTCGTCGGACACCCCGGCGCCGCCGTGGGCCTGAATGGCGTGGTCGATGACCCGCAGTGCCACGTTCGGTGCCACCACCTTGATCGCTGAGATCTCGGTCCGGGCCGCCTTGTTCCCCACGTTGTCCATGAGCCACGCCGCGTACAGCGTCAGCAACCGGGCCTGGTCGATCTCCATGCGGCCGTCGGCGATCCAGGTCTGGATCACCCCCTGGGAGGCGAGTGGCTTGCCGAACGCGGTGCGGTCCACCACTCGTCGACACATCAGTTCGAGCGCCCGTTCGGCGGCCCCGAGGGTGCGCATGCAGTGGTGGATGCGGCCCGGGCCGAGCCGGGCCTGGGCGATGGCGAACCCGCCACCTTCCTGACCGAGCAGGTTCGTCACCGGTACGCGCACGTCGGTGAAACTGATCTCGCAGTGACCTTCGCGGTCCTGGTAGCCGAACACCGGCAACGCCCGTTCGATGTGCACCCCGGGGGTGTCGAGGGGGACGAGGACCATGGACTGTTGGAGATGGGTGGCCGCCTCGGGATCGGTCTTGCCCATGAGGATGGCGACCTTGCAGCGATGTGAGGCGGCCCCCGACGTCCACCACTTGCGTCCGTTGATCACGTACTCGTCACCGTCGCGGCGGATCGAACACTCGATGTTGGTGGCGTCCGACGACGCCACGGCAGGTTCGGTCATGGCGAAACACGACCGGATCTCGCCGGCGAGCAGGGGCACCAGCCACTGTTCTTTCTGCTCGGGGGTGCCGAACATGGTGAGGATCTCCATGTTCCCGGTGTCGGGGGCGGCGCAGTTGGTCGCCTCCGAGGCGAGGTGGCTGCGGCCCATGATCTCGGCGAGGGGTGCGTAGTCGAGGTTCGACAGCCCGTCGGTCCACTCGGTGGCGTGAGGCAGGAACAGGTTCCACAACCCCCGCGAGCGCGCCTCGACCTTGAGGTCCTCGATGATGGGCGGGTGGAAGTGGGGGTCGCCCGAGGCCGCCATCTGGTCCCGGTAGGTCGCCTCGGCGGGGATGACCCGTTCCTCCATGAACGCCACGAGACGCTGCCGCAACTCTTTGGCCTGAGGGCTGAACTCGAAATCCATGGCGTGCTCCTGTAGTGGTGACGGGCCGCGTTCCCGGGGTGGTCACGGTACCCCGCATTGCCTGTCAGGACAGCAGAGTCGGGGGTCGGCGGGGGGGACGCCGTGCGGTGGCGTGTTGACAGGGACGCCTCTGGCCTCCCAACCTGTCGCCGATGCCCAAGTCGCTCGTCATCGTGGAGTCGCCCGCCAAGGCCCGCACCATCGCCGGATTTCTCGGCGATGGTTTCACCGTGGATTCCTCGGTCGGCCACATCCGTGACCTCCCCACGTCGTCAGAACTTCCTGAGTCCTACAAGCACGAACCGTGGGCCAGTTACGGCATCAACGTGTTCGACGGGTTCAAACCGGTGTACGTGGTGGCCGCCGAGAAGAAAAAGAAGGTGGCCGAACTCAAACGTCTGATGCGTGACGCCGACGAGTTGTTCCTCGCCACCGATGAGGATCGTGAGGGCGAGGCCATTGCCTGGCACCTGCTCGAGGTGCTCAACCCGCCGCCCGACATGCCCGTCAAGCGCATGGTGTTCCACGAAATCACCCCGGCGGCCATCGCCGAGGCGATCGCCAACCCCCGTCAGATCGACCGACGTCTCGTCGACGCCCAGGAGACCCGCCGGATCCTCGACCGTCTCTACGGCTGGGACGTCACCTCGGTGGTGCGACGTGTCGTGAGCCATGGCGCCTCGGCCGGTCGGGTGCAGAGCGTGGCGGTCCGCATCGTCGTTGACCGCGAGCGGGAACGCATGGCGTTCGTCACCGCCGGGTACTGGAGCATCGAGGCGGAACTCAGTCGCACCGACGGTGACCAGCGGCCGTTCACCGCGGCACTGGTTTCTCTCGACGGGGCCCGGGTCGCCACCGGACGGGACTTCGACGCGACGGGTGCGGCCAAGGCCGGCACCGTGGTGCTCGACGAGGCGGGAGCGGCCACGGTCGCCGACGAACTCCGGGTTGCGGCGGTGGCGGTGCGTTCCGTGGAGCGCAAGCCGTACCGCCGTCGCCCGGCTGCTCCGTTCATCACGTCGACGTTGCAACAGGAAGCCGGTTCGAAACTCCGCTACAGCGCCCAGCGGACCATGCGGGCCGCACAGGCGCTGTACGAGCAGGGCTTCATCACCTACATGCGAACCGACTCGACGACGTTGTCGGCAACCGCCCTCACCGCGGCGCGCAACGAGATCGTGTCCCGCTACGGCGCGGAGAACCTTCCGTCGGAACCTCGGATGTACGCCAAGAAGGTCAAGAACGCCCAGGAGGCCCATGAGGCGATCCGGCCCGCCGGGGAGCAGTTCCGTCACCCCGACGAGGTGGAACGACTCGTGAACGCCGACATGGCCTCGGTGTACCGGTTGGTGTGGCAGCGAACCATTGCGTCCCAGATGATCGACGCCACTGGTGAGACGGTGAGCGTTCGGATGGGGGCTGCGCTTTCGTCGGGACGCGACGCCGAGCTCGGTACCAGCGGCACCGTGATCACCCATCCCGGTTTCCGTCTGGCGTACGTCGAGGAGAGCGCCGAGTCGGACACCGACGACGACCAGCAGCGTCAGTTGCCGGCGATGGCCGAGGGGGACGTCCTCGGCGTGGGGGAGGTCACCGCCGAGGGGCACAGCACCCAGCCTCCTGCCCGGTTCACCGAGGCGACGCTCATCAAACGACTCGAGGAACTCGGGGTGGGCAGACCATCGACGTACGCCTCGATCATGAACACGATTCTTGACCGTGGCTACGTGTGGAAAAAGGGCACGGCGCTGGTGCCGACGTGGACGGCGTTCGCCGTGGTGAAACTGATGGAGGAACGCTTCACCTCACTGGTGGACTACGCGTTCACCGCCCGAATGGAAGAGGACCTCGACGCCATCGCAAACGGCGAAGAGGAGATGGTCCCGTGGCTCAGTCGTTTCTACTGGGGCTCCGACGGCCCGATCCCGCCCGGCGGTCCGGCCGGTGGCGGCAGCGGGCTGCACGCCCTCGTCGAGAACCTGCCTGGTCTCGACGTGCGCGAACTCAACGCCTTTCCCATCGGGGTCGACGCCGACGGCCAGCCCGTTGAGGCCCGGTCCGGCAAGTACGGACCGTTCGTGAGCCGTGGCGAGGACACCGCTCCCGTCCCCGAAGATCTGCCGCCTGACGAACTCACACTCGACAAGGCGCTCGAGTTGTTGTCGGCGCCGCGTGAAGGCCGGGTGCTTGGGGTTGACCCCCAAACGGGTCTGAACGTGTACGCCCGTGCCGGACGGTTCGGGCCGTACGTGCAGCTTGGGGAACTCGTGGACGGCGCCAAGGAAAAGCCGCGCACCTCGTCGCTGTTCGCCCGCATGGCACTCGACACCGTCACCTTCGACGAGGCGTTGGCGCTTCTCAGCCTGCCGCGTGAGGTCGGTGTCGATCCCGACGATGGTGGTGTGGTGACGGCACTCAACGGGCGGTACGGGCCGTACCTCCAAAAGGTTCTTCCCGACGGTTCAACCGACACCCGCAGCATCGACGATGAGGATCTCCTGCTCACCATCGACCTTGACGGCGTCCGGGCGGCGTTCGCCCAACCGAAGCGACGTCGAGGACAGGCGGCACCCAAGCCTCCGTTGCGGGAACTCGGCAACGACCCGGTGTCGGGCCGGCCGATGGTGATCAAGGAAGGGCGTTGGGGTCCGTATGTGACCGACGGCGAGACGAACGCCTCGTTGCGCACCGGTGACGACCCGGCATCGATGACCGACGAACGAGCTGCGGAACTGCTTGGGGATCGGCGGGCTCGAGGCCCGGCCACCAAGAAGAAGGCGGCCAAGAAGGCGTCGAAGAAGGCCGCCAGGAAGAAGCCGGCGAAGAAGGCGGCCAAGAAGGCACCAGCGAAGAAGGCCGCCAGGAAGGCGCCGGCCAAGAAGGCATCCTCTGGTGATGGTGGGCCGGAGGTTGGCATGGCCGATGACGATGGCGCTGACTGAACCCGATCCGTACGCCGCCGTCGTGGGCCACGGGGCCGCGAAGGCGTTCCTGTCGATGGAGGCTGCGGACCCGGTGCACGCCTACCTGTTCGTGGGGGCTTCGGCACTCGGCAGGTTGGATCTGGCTCGGGCGTTCGCCGCTGACATCGTGTCGAGGCGGTTGCCCGCCGATGAACGCGAGCGGGCGGTCCGACTCATCCTCAATGACGGTCACGCCGACGTCGTCTACCTCGGCGGATCCGGCGAAGCCATCCTGATCGAGGACGCCCGGGAGTGGGTGAGGAAGGCCGTGCTGACACCGGTGGAGGGACCGGTCAAGGTCATGATCGGCGTGTCCATGGACCTTGCGAGGCCCGACTCGATTCCTGCGCTGCTCAAGGCGGTGGAGGAGCCGAGCCCGTCGACGGTATTCGTGCTGTTGACCGAGAGCGTGGGTCCTCACCTCCTCACCATTGCTTCGCGCTGTGTGCGCGTCGACATGCAGCCGCTCACCACCTCTGAGGTGCGGGCGGAACTCACCAAGGATCCTGCGTTCGCCGCCCTGGCGACCGAGCGGCTCGACCGGGCTGCCGCAGGGTCGGTCGGGGACCTCGCCCGGGCCCGTTTGCTCGTCACCGACGAGCGTTTCGGTCTGCGGATGGACGCGTGGGCAGCGGTGCCCGAATCACTCGACGGCACGGGGGCTGCGGCGAGCGCGGTGGTCAGGAATCTGATGTCGATGGTCGAGGAGGCCGTCGCCCCCGTGAAGGCGCAGCACGAGGTTGAGGTCGCCGCCGCCGACGAGGAGTTCGACCGTTACGGCGTGCGGACCGAAACCAAGTCGAAGCAGACGACCCGCCACAAGCGGGAACTGAAGCGTTTCACCGACGGTGAATACGTGGCGGGTCTCGGGGTGATGGCCCGCACCTACCGCGACGCCGCTGCGGCCGGGGTCACTTCGGTGCCTTCGGCGTCCGAAGCCGTGTCAGCCATCGACGAGGTGTGTGCCCATCTGGTGTTCAACCCGTCGTGGAAGACGCAGTTGACCGGGTTGTTTCTCGCCTTGCCGCCCTTGCCCCGCGCCCGGTGACGCCGGGTAGGCTCTGCGTTCGCCTCACGGGTGGTCCCTGACCACTCGTGGCCCGCCCGGGTAGCTCAGTCGGCAGAGCAGCTCACTCGTAATGAGCAGGTCAGGAGTTCGATTCTCCTCTCGGGCTCCACATTTTCGTCGCCCACCGCCGTCCGGGCTGTTCTCGAACGGGCTTCGAATCACCCCTGGGCCCCACCTTGGTGGAGGAGTCCCGACTGGCACGCACCACCGGGGCAACCACGTCACGTTTCGGGTGTCAGACGGCGACGGGCGGTGCGCTGCGACGGGTCCACCACGCGAGTCCCCCCACGGGGACGAGCGCGATGAGACACAGCAGTGTGTACGACCCGAACGTCACGACGAGGCCGGCGACGACCCCACCGAGTGCTCCGGCGACGTTCATGGTGAGGTCGGAAAGACCCTGCACCGCTGGCCGTTCCCTGGCCGCGACGGCGTCGACGATCAGGGTCGACCCGGCGATGAGGGTGCATGACCAGCCGAGTCCGAGGAGGAACAGTCCAAGACCAAGCACGGGAACGTTCCCTCCGTGGGTGAGGCCACTGACGAGGCACGCCGCAATGAGGATGGCAACCCCGGCGAAGATCACCCGGAAGCATCCATGGCGGTCCACGAACCAACCCACCACAGGGGAGAACGCGTACATGCCGAGGATGTGCACACTGATGACGAGGCCGATGAGCGACACGGTGACGTCCACGTGCGCCATGTGGACCGGGGTCATCACCATGATCATCACCATCACGACGTGACCAATGGCGATCGCCGCCATGCCTGTCACCGCCAACGGCTCGGCACGGAGGTGCTTGATGCCTTCGGCGAGCCGGGGTCGTGACGTGTCGGCGTCCGGAGCGCTGTGGCGTTGCCGGTTGGCCACGGCGAGCAGGTACGGGTCGGGTCGTAGCAGTGCGAACAGGACGATGCCGGCGGCGGCGAGGGTCACGAGGGCGAGGACGTATGGCCCGGCGAGTCGTGGCAGTCCCCATTGTTCGGCGAGGTTGCCTGAGGGGTCGAGCAGGTTCGGTCCGAGGACCGCCCCGATGGTTGCCGCCCAGATCACCCATGACAGCGACCGGGCCCTGTGTTGTTCGCTGGCGAGGTCGGTGGCGGCGTAGCGCGCCTGGTAGCCGGCCGCCTGGGCGCCGCCGAGGAGCAGACTGCCCACCAGCACCATCCAGAGCGCTTCGCTCACTGCGCCTCCGGCGACGACGAGTGCCCCGAGCGCACCGACGCCGAACCCCGCCACGAGCGATGTGCGGCGCCCCCGACTGAGTGCGGAACGGGCAAGGGGGAGTGCCCACAGTGCTGCCCCGGTCACGGCTGCGGTCTGGGCGAGGCCGGCGGCGGCGTCGCTGCCGGCGATGGAGTCCGCCAGCAGCGCACCGGCCGGCACGGTCCCGGCGATGGCCATGCCGCTGAGTACCTGACTGGCCGACAGGACCCCGACGCTGCGACGTGCGACGACGGCGACGTTGGTGTCGTTGCTGGCCCCCGTGGCGGTCATTGCCTGCAACCTAGTGCCACCTGTGGTGTACCCCGCCGTGCGGTCACTGGGGAAGGTGATGCCTTTCCCGCCCGGGGTGACCTCGGGTAGCCTTGTCATTCCGACGAGTGAAACCAGGTGGTGAGCATGGATCCTGAGGCCCCCGGTCTGCCTTCCGCAGATGACAAGTTCGGCCCTCAGGCGCTCACGTTCGACGACGTCCTGCTCGTTCCCCGCCGGTCCGACGTCCTCCCAGGGGACGTGGCGACCTCCGCCCGACTCGCCGACGGTCTCGAGTTGCACATCCCGGTGGTGTCGGCGGCCATGGACACGGTCACCGAGTCGTCGATGGCGATCGCCATGGCCCGCAACGGTGGTCTTGGCATCCTGCACCGGAACCTTCCCGTGGAGGCTCAGGCCGCCGAGGTGGACCGGGTGAAGCGTTCCGAGGCGGGCATGATCACCGACCCGGTGGTGCTCACCGGTGGTGAACCGGTGTCTCATGCACTGGAGTTGTTGGCCCGTTATCGGATCTCGGGTCTGCCGGTTGTCGACGACGACCACCGACTGGTCGGCATCCTCACGAACCGTGACTTGCGATTCGAGGATCGCATGGACCGCCCGGTGGCCGAGATCATGACCACCGAAGGCCTCGTCACCGCTCCGCTCGGCACGACCCTGACCGAGGCCAGCGAGTTGTTGCGGGCGCACCGCATCGAGAAGTTGCCAGTGGTGGATGCCGATGGCCGACTCAGCGGACTCATCACCCTCAAGGACATTCGCAAGCGGCTGCAGTATCCGCACGCCACCAAGGACGCCCAAGGTCGACTCCAGGTGGGTGCAGCGATCGGTGTCGGTGACGACGCCGTCAAGCGGGCCGAGGCGCTCGTCACCGCCGGCGTGGACGTGTTGGTGGTCGACACCGCCCACGGTCACAGCACCGCCGTGTTGGACACCGTGCGCCAGGTGGTCACCCGGTTCCCCGAGGTGATCGTCATGGGTGGGAACGTCGCCACCGCTGACGCCGTGCGGGACCTCGCTGCGGCGGGGGCGTCCATCGTCAAGGTTGGGATCGGCCCGGGGTCGATCTGCACCACCCGGGTGGTGGCCGGGGTCGGTGTGCCGCAGTTGAGCGCCATTCACGACTGTGCGGCCGCCGCCGCCGAGGTCGGGGTCACCATCGTTGCCGACGGCGGTATCCGCTACTCCGGCGACGTGGCCAAGGCCATCGCTGCGGGCGCCGATGTCGTGATGCTCGGCGGGTTGCTCGCCGGCACCGAGGAGAGCCCCGGCGAGTTGGTGCCGCTGCGCGGCCAGTACTTCAAGGAATACCGCGGCATGGGGTCGCTGGGTGCCATGGACGCCCGGTCGCACTCCAAGGACCGCTACTTCCAAGCCGAGGTCACCACCCCGGAAAAGGTGGTGCCCGAAGGCATCGAGGGCCGGGTCCCCTACCGGGGTCCCCTCGCCCAAGTTTTGCACCAGGTCGTTGGCGGCCTGCGCAGTGCCATGGGGTACTGCGGTGCACCTGATCTCGGTTCGCTCCGCCGTGACGCGCGTTTCGTGCGCATCACGGCATCGGGCGTGCAGGAGAGCCATCCCCACGACGTCACCATCACCAACGAGGCACCGAACTACCCGATGAGTTAGGACCTCGTGGTCCCCTCAACGGGTCGGGTGCCGACGGGAGCATTTCACCAATGGCTGATCAGACGTTGTTCGCCGACGAGGCGATGCCGTTCATGAACCAGATCTACTCGGCCGCGTTGCGGATGACCCGCAACGCGTCGGACGCCGAAGATCTCGTCCAGGAGACGTACCTGCGGGCGTACCGGGGGTTCGGGGGGTTCAAGGAGGGTTCGAACCTTCGGGCGTGGCTGTACCGGATCCTGACCAACACGTTCATCAACCAGTACCGGGCCCGTCAGCGTCGACCCGACGAGACCGAGCTCGACGAGCAGGAGGACCTGTACCTGCTGCGGCGCATCGGCGGCCTCGAGGCGGTGAACGCCGGCCGTAGCGCCGAGGACGAACTCATGGACTACTTCACCGACGGGGAGGTCACCTCCGCCCTCGACGACCTGCCGGAGAACTTCCGGCTGCCGGTTCTCCTTGCCGACGTCGAAGGGTTTTCCTACAAGGAAATCGCCGAAATGCTCGACGTTCCGATCGGGACGGTGATGAGTCGGCTTCATCGGGGAAGAAAAGCCCTCCAGAAGGGGTTGTACGACTACGCCAGTTCCCGGGGTCTGTCCCCGACGAGCTGAATCCACCTCACAGCGCACCACCACGACCGACACGACGACGCACAGTGAGTTCAGCCATGACCGACCACGACGAAGCACACGAACATCTCGACGGCTACTGCGTCGACGCGCTGCGGGAGCTGTACCTCTACCTCGATGGGGAGTTGACCGTGGAACGGCGCGTCACCATTGAGGTCCATCTCAACGAGTGTTCCCCGTGCATGGAGAAGTACGAGTTCGAAGAAGAACTCCGAATTGGGATCCGCAAGGTGGTGCAAGGGGTGGAACCGGCCCCCGAGTTCCGTGGCCAGTTGCTGGGCATGATCGACCAGTTGGTCGAGGCGGACCGTCAGTCGAACCCTGGCGGCGGGTGAACCCCCTGCCGCCGGCGAGTGTCGCCGGAGCAGCTTCGCCCTCTATCATCGGCCCATGACCCTTTCCGTCGTATGGACGTTCTGGATCGCCGTGGCCTTGGTTGTGCCGGCCATCGCCCTGGTTGTCGCCACCATCATCGGGTACGTGGTGAAGGTGTCCAAGCCCCGCTACCCGAGTAGCTGAGCCGAAGTTCCACGATGCCTCCGTCCGCCGTCGACTGGTCGCTGGCGGAACGGGTGGCGGTGCGGGTGGCGGGACGCGAACCGTTCGCCGAGTCGTACCACGCCGATTCCCTCGGACCTGACTTCGACCGGTTCACCGCGCTCGCCGAAGACCTGGTTGCGGACTGCACCGGTCTGCGCAGCGGTGCCGGCCCGGCCCGGGCGAGAGTCACCGACCGCGCCGGTTGGATCGCCGCCAACGTGGCGTCGTTCGGTCGCCTGTTGCGTCCGGTGCTCGAACGTTTCGACACCGCGGCGGGGGCGCACCTGCTCGCCCCGGTCACGAGCCGCATCACCGGAGCCGAAGTCGGGTTGATGTTGGGCTGGCTCAGTACCCGCGTGCTCGGTCAGTACGACCTGTTGGTCATCGAAGACGAGGACCCCGAGGAACAGGACCTCGTGTATTACGTCGGACCCAACGTGTTGTCGCTCGAACGACGGTTCGCCTTCCCACCCTCGGAGTTCCGCTTGTGGCTGGCGCTCCACGAGGTCACCCATCGCGCCCAGTTCACCGGCGTGCCGTGGATGCGACCCCACTTCCTCGGCATGGTCGAACAGGTGGTGGCCGCCGTCGGACCGGACCCGGCCCGCTTCGCTGCCGCCATCGGCCGCGCCGCCGACGCGCTGCGTCACGGCCGCAACCCGCTCGCCGACGGTGGAGTGATGGCCCTCGTGGCCACCGACGAACAGCGCGAGGTGATGGAACAGATGTCGGGGTTGATGAGCCTGCTCGAGGGTCACGGCGACGTCACCATGGATCGGGCCGGCGCCCATCTGATCCCGTCCGCGCCCCGTTTCGCCCGGGTGCTCCGTCAGCGCCGTCAACAGGTCAGCGGTCTGGCCCGGGTGTTCCAGCAACTCGTCGGTCTTGAGGCGAAACTGGCCCAGTACGAACAGGGCGAACGGTTCATCGCCGCAGTGGAATCGGCCGATCCGGCCCTCATGGATCGTGTGTGGTCGGACCCGGCGCTGTTGCCGTCGCTGGCCGAGATCCGCCAACCCGAGATTTGGGTGGCGCGGGTGCGGGCCGGTGCACCCACCTGACCCGGGTCGCTGACGTGCACCGTGACGACGTGACGGCGTCGCTTCTCGAGCGGTGTGTGTTCCCCCCCGCCGGTTCGCCACTGGTGTGTGCCGTCTCGGGCGGTGCGGACTCGCTGGCGTTGCTCATTTTGGCCACCGCGGCGGGGTGTGACACCACCGCTGTCCACGTCGACCACCAGTTGCGACCCGGCTCGGAGACCGAGTCGGCCGTTGTCGCCGCCGCGGCGCGGCGCCTCGGGGCCGGGTTCCGTGCCGAACGGGTGACGCTGGCCCCGGGCCCGAACCTTGAAGCCCGTGCCCGGGAGGCTCGTTGGGCGGTGCTCGGTTCGGACGCCGCCACCGGGCACACCGCTGACGACCAGGCCGAGACGGTGCTGTTGAACCTGTTGCGTGGTGCGGGGGTGTCGGGGCTCGCCGGGATGCGACCCGGACCCCGTCACCCGATCCTGGGGCTGCGCCGCAGCGAGACCGAGGAGTTGTGTCGGCTGTGGGAGTTCTCCCCCCTGCACGACCCTTCCAACCGGGACCCCGCCTACCGACGGAACCGTGTCCGTCACGAGGTCCTCCCACTTCTCGGCGAGGTCGCCGAGCGTGACCCGGTGCCCCAACTGGTGCGGACCGCCGCACAGGCCCGCCTGGTGGTCGACCACCTTGAGGCGGAAGCCGACCGTCTCGTTGCTGATCCCACCGACCTCGCTGCGGTGCGATCCGCACCGTGGGCGGTGGCGTCGGTGGCGTTGCGCCGCTGGTTGCGTCAGTGCTCCCCCGACGGTCAGCCGCCTGACGCGGCGTCGATGGATCGGGTGCGCGCCGTGGTCGACGGGCGGCATCGGGCCACCGAGGTGGTTGGGGGATGGCGGGTGGTGCGCAGCGCCGGCCGGCTCTCCGTCGAACCGCCGGCCGGAGGCGTCGACTAGGCCGAGTCGTCGCGGTGCAGCCGGATGTCGTCGAGGTTGCGGTACCGCTCGGCGACGTCGAGGCCGTAGCCCAACACGAAGTCGTCGGGGATGGTGAACCCGACGTAACGGATGTTGGTGCGTTCCGCCGTCCCGTTGCGGGCCAGAAGTGCGCACACCTCCAACGACGCCGGGTTGCGTGACGCCAGGTTCTTGCGCAGGTAACTCAACGTCAGGCCCGAGTCGATGATGTCCTCAACGAGGATGACCTGACGGCCGGTGAGGTCGGCGTCGAGGTCCTTGACGATGCGGACCACCCCGCTCGTCTTGGTGGCGCTGCCGTAGGACGAGACGGCCATGAAGTCGAATTCGACGGGCAGGTCGATGCTGCGGGCGAGGTCGGCCATGAACATGAACGCCCCTTTGAGCACCCCGACGAGCAGTGGGGCTTCACCGACGTAGTCGGCGGTGATTTCCGCTCCGAGTTCGGTGATGCGGGAGCGGAGCTGGTCGGTGGTGACGAGCACCTCACCGAGTGCGGGGTCGGTGTGGCGGTTCCAGATGGGGGTGTCACTCACGAAGGCGCACCCTAGCGGTCGTCAGTGTGCTCAACGGTCCGGCTGTGTCCCGGGAGGGCCTCACCCCCTATCCTCAGGGGGTCCGCGCTCGGCGGACCGGAGGCATCCCATGACCGAGACCACTCCTTCCGCAGTCAATGGTTCGTCGGTGGGCGACCCGGCACCGCCAGTCGACCTCGAGCGCCTCGAGGCTGCCGTTCGGGAGATCCTCGCCGCCATTGGTGAGGACCCGACGCGTGACGGCCTGCTCGCCACCCCCGGGAGGGTGGCGCGCATGTACGCCGAAGTGTTCGCCGGGTTGTCCGAGAACCCCGCTGACCACCTCGCCACCGTGTTCGAGGCCGATCACGACGAGATGGTGATGGTGCGCGACATCCCGTTCGCGTCCATGTGCGAACACCACCTCGTTCCGTTCCTCGGTCGGGCGCACGTGGCCTACATCCCCAACGCCGACGGTCGCATCACCGGGCTGTCCAAACTCGCCCGTCTCGTCGACGGGTACGCCCGTCGTCCCCAGGTCCAAGAACGCCTCACCACCCAGGTCGCCGACGCGCTGGAGGCGCAGCTGCAGCCCAAGGGGGTCCTCGTGATCATCGAGGCCGAGCATCTGTGCATGACCATGCGCGGGGTGCGCAAGCCCGGTTCGTCGACGGTGACGTCGTCGGTGCGGGGCCTGTTCCGCGACAACGCTGCCACCCGCAGTGAGGCGATGCGGCTCGCCATGGGCCGCGACTGAGTGGTGTGCCGGTCTCGTTGAGTTCCACACCCCGCCCGTCCCCCGTCGTGATGGGGGTCCTCAACGTGACCCCGGATTCGTTCTCCGACGGAGGCCAGCACGACGGTGTGGAACGGGCGGTCGCCAGGGGGCTGGCGATGGTTGCCGAAGGCGCCGAGGTGATCGACGTCGGCGGCGAGTCGACCCGGCCGGGCGCCGACCCCGTCGGCACCGACGAGGAACTGCGCCGGGTGGTCCCGGTGGTCGAAGCTCTCGCTGACGCACTCGGTGGCTCGGTTCGCATCTCCGTTGACACCCGGTCTGAGGCGGTGGCTTCCGCTGCGGTGCGGGTTGGCGCCACGCTCATCAACGACGTGTCGGCCACGCTGTGGCCGGTGGCGGCGGAATGTGGTGTGGGGTGGGTGGCCATGCACGGGTGTGACGACCCCCGAACCATGCAGGCCAACCCGACGTACCGGGACGTCGTCGCCGAGGTGACGGCGTTCCTCGTGGAGCGGGCCACCGTGGCACGCGCCGGGGGAGTCGCCGAGGTGTGGATCGATCCGGGGTTCGGGTTCGCCAAGACCCCCGAACACAACCTGAGGGTGCTCGCCCACCTCGACGTGTTGGTGGACACCGGGTGGCCGGTGGTGGTGGGGACCAGTCGCAAGAGCACGTTGGGGCTGTTGTTGGCCGACGCTGACGGTGTTGGGGATCCTGTGCCCGTCGACGACCGTCTCGAGGGCTCGGTGGCCACCGCCGTGTGGTCGGCCGCCCAGGGGGTCCCGATGGTGCGGGTCCATGACGTGGACGCCACCGTTCGTGCGTTCCGGGTGGCCTTCGGTGGGCTCGACTGAGCCCTCTAGGGACCCCGGTCAGCCTCACCGGGAGCGTCCGAGCCTGTGGATAACTGATGTTTGGTGGTTATTTTCCCCAACGGTGAGCGGTTTTCCCCGCGTTTCGTCCCCGGCCTCGTGTCAAAAATGGCACGATGTCCGCCGTGGCAGTCAAAGGCAAGTGGCAGCAGGGGATCGTTCCTCGCAATTTTCACTGGATCATCGACGGGCAACTCGCCGTGTGCGAGCGGCCCGGCGGGTACGGGGTGAATCACCGACGGGTCCGTCGGCAGGAGGAGATCGTCTGGATCCGTGAGCAGGGGTTCACCTCGGTGATCTCGCTTATCGGGGCGCCACACAACCTTCACAACTACGACGAACTCGGGGTCTCCTGGCAGCACTGGCCGTTCCACCGCGACGAGGACGTCTCGGGGTTCCAGCGCCGGAACTTCCCCCAGATCACCGCAATGATCTCCGGTGGCGGCAAGTTGCTGATCCACCAAGAGGAACTCGGGGACAACGTGTGTGGCCTGATTGGGGCCTACCTGTTGTGGTCGGGACTCGTCGACAACGCCCCGGACTCGGTGACCATCCTCGAACGCATGGTGCAGCGCCAACTCGGCCCGCACGGGCGCGAGATCGTGGCGGTGGCGGACCGACTCGTCAGCCGGGCGTGAGACGGGCCGGACGTGGCTGATTTCGCGGTGTCCGGCGACCTCGTTGAAATTCGCGGGCTGCGGCTGTCCGGCATCGTCGGTGTGTTGCCTGAGGAGCAGGTCCGGGCCCAGCCGCTCGAGATCGACGTCGACCTCGTCTGCGACCAGTCCGCATCCGGGGTGAGCGACGACCTTGACGACACCGTGAACTACGCGGCGGTCATCGATCGGGTGCAACAGATCGTCGAGGGTGGTCACCCGGCGCTGCTCGAGTTTCTCGCCGCCCGCATCGCCGAAGGTTGTCTCGACGACCCCCGGGTGGAACGGGTCACCGTTGCGGTGCGCAAACTCCGGCCCCCGGTTCCCCAGGCGGTCGACACGACGGGTGTGCGCATCACCCGGACCCGATGAGGGTGCTGTTGGGTCTCGGTTCCAACCTCGGGGACCGTAGACGACTCCTTGCTGAGGCCGTCGACTCGCTGAGCGGTGTGGTGGCCGTGTCACCGTTGTATGAGACGGCACCCGTCGGGGGTCCGTCAGGCCAGGGTGCGTTCCTCAACCTTGTCGTCGAGATCGATTCCGACCTGTCGGCGCGTGAACTGTTGGGGGTGTGCCAGCGGCTCGAAGCCGCAGCGGAACGTGTGCGCACCGAGCGGTGGGGTCCACGCACTCTCGACGTCGACATCCTGTGGATCGACGGGGTCACGGTGGACGAACCGGACCTCGAGGTGCCTCACCCGCGCATGTGGTCGCGCCGGTTCGTGATGGCTCCCCTCGTCGATGTCGCCCCCGATGTCGCCCCGGCGGGCTGGGAGCGACAGGTCGAAGGCGACGTGCGACAGGTCGGCCGCCTCGACGACGAGGACAGCTGAACCGAACCCCGGCACGGTTGGGGGTGTGACCTGCGAGACTGTGCGGGTGACTGGTCGAGTTGGTGGACCCAAGGTGGCGGTCGTCGGTCCAGGTCGGGCCGGTGGGGCGATGGCACACGCCCTCGCACAGGCCGACTGGGTGGTCACGGCACGTCTGGGTCGAACCGACGACCTGCGCGCAGGGGTGCAGGGAGCTGACGTGGTCATCATCGCCACCCCTGATGACGTCATCGCCGACGTGTCGGCGTCGTTGGTGGGCGCCACCGACGCTGCGGTGATCCACCTGTCGGGAAGTCTGGGTCTGGAGGTGGTCGCCGGGCACCAACGACGAGGGTGTGTGCACCCGCTGGTGTCGTTACCCGATGCCGAGGTGGGTGCCCGACGGCTCCGGGGTGCGTGGTTCGCCGTGGCGGGGGACCCGGTCACGCTCGACGTCGTGACGGCGCTCGACGGTCGCCACGTCACCGTCGCCGACGGGCAGCGGGCCACCTACCACGCTGCGGCGTGCATCGCCTCGAACCACTTCGTGGCGCTGCTCGGGCAGGTTGAGCGTGTCGCCGCCACCGCCGGGCTGCCACTCGAGCTGTATCTGGATCTGGTCCGTGGCTCACTTGACAACGTGGTCGAACTCGGACCGGCTGGCGCGCTGACCGGTCCGGCGGCCCGGGGCGACCAGGCCACGCTGGACCGTCACCGTGCGGCGCTCGACCCCGACGAACTCGAGGCGTACGACGCACTGGTCCGTGCCGCCCAGCGTCTCGCCGCCGTCGTACCGCCGCGAACCGATGGTTGAACTGTCCACCGCCCTCACCCTCGGGGCGGCGCTGTTGTTGTTGGCGGTGGTGTCGTCCAAGGCGGCGCTGCGACTCGGCGTGCCGTCACTGCTGCTGTTTTTGGTGCTCGGCATGCTGGCCGGGGTGGACGGGCCGGGTGGCATTGCCTTCGACGACGCCGAGCGCGCCCGTGACCTTGGGGTGGTGGCGCTGGTGTTCATCTTGTTCTCCGGTGGCCTTGACACCCAGTGGCGCGACGCACGACCGGTGCTGGTCCCCTCGGTGCTGCTCGGCACGGTCGGGGTGCTCGTCACCGCGGTGGTGACCGGTGCGGTGGCGACACTGGTGTTGGGGTTGCCTTGGGAGGTCGGGTTGCTGTTGGGCGCGATCGTGTCGTCCACCGACGCCGCCGCCGTGTTTTCCATCCTGCGGTCCCAGGCCGTCGGCCTGCGTAACCGGATGCGTGAACTGCTCGAGGTGGAGTCCGGTTCGAACGACCCGATGGCGGCGTTTTTGACCGTGGCGATGCTCGAGTTCGCCCTCGGCGACGTGTCGGGCTGGGCGTTGGCCCCGCTGTTCGTGGTCCAACTCGTCGTCGGTGGCCTCGTCGGGTTCGTCGTCGCACGGTTGGCCGTGGAGGGTCTCAACCGGCTGCGCCTCGAATTCGACGGGTTGTACCCGGTGGTCACGGTGTCGCTCGCTGCGCTGGTGTATGGCGTGGCGTCGCTGGCGGGAGGCAGCGGGTTCCTCGCCGTGTACGTGGCCGGTGTGGTGATCGGCAACAGCCACGTCGTGCACCGTCGTAGCCTTGGCCGGTTCCACGACGCCCTGGCGTGGCTGGCCCAGATCGCCATGTTCCTCGTCCTCGGACTGCTCGTCACCCCGTCGGACATGGTTGAGGTCGTCCTGCCCGCGCTCGCCGTGGCGGGGGTACTCATCTTCGTGGCCCGGCCGCTCGCCGCTGCGCTGTGTCTGCTGCCGCTGCGAACCCCGGTGCGTGACACCACCATGGTGGGATGGGTCGGGTTGCGTGGCGCGGTACCCATCGTGCTCGCCACGTTCCCGCTCGAAGCCGGCATCGAGGGGGCGGACACGTTGTTCAACGTCGTGTTCTTCGTGGTGCTCGTGTCGGTGCTGGTGCAGGGCACCACCATCCCCACCGTGGCCCGCTGGCTCGGCGTGACCGGGCCACTACCTGCCGCTCCGGCGTACCCGATCGAGTCGGTGGCCCACGCCGACGCCTCGGCCGCGCTGCACGAGATCAACGTCCCGGCCGCATCGCGGATCGCCGGCCGGCGGGTGTTCGAACTCGGGTTGCCCCCTGACGTGCTCATCGTGCTCATCGACCGTGACGGTGACGTGATCGTGCCGCGGGGGGAGACCACGGTGCAGCCCGGTGATCGGCTCATGGTGCTCGCCGACCTCGAGGACCTCGCCGTGGTGCGCCACCGGGTCGCCTCTGGGTGAGCCGTTGTGCGCCGTGGCGGCCAACCGTGGCAATGTTCGCCCGTGGAGGTCCACCAACGCATCGACGGTTTCCGGGCGTCGCTCGACGAGCGCCGCGCCGCGGGAGTGGCCGTGGGGTTCGTGCCCACCATGGGGTACCTCCACGACGGCCACGGCTCGCTGATCGGTCGGGCGGCTGCGGACTGTGGTGCGGTGGCGGTGAGCATTTTCGTCAACCCGTTGCAGTTCGCCGCCAACGAGGACCTCGCCTCCTACCCCCGGGATCTCGAATCGGACCTGGCGTTGTGTGAACGGATGGGGGCCACCCACGTGCTGGTCCCGTCGGTGGACGAGATGTACCCCCAACCGGTGTTGACCACCGTGTCGGTGGCGGAGGTGTCGATGCGGATGGAGGGCGCCGTGCGACCCACCCATTTCGCCGGGGTGGCCACGGTGGTGGCCAAGCTGTTCTCCATCGTCGGGCCGTGTCGGGCGTTCTTCGGTGAGAAGGACTTCCAGCAGCTCGCCGTGGTGCGGCGCATGGCCTCGGACCTGTCGATGCCCGTTGAGGTGGTGGGCTGTGCCACCGTGCGCGAACCCGACGGGTTGGCCATGTCGAGCCGCAACGTCTACCTCGACGCGACCGAACGCCAGGTGGCGCTCGTGTTGCACCGCGCCCTCGACGCCGGGGTCGCCGCCGTGGTCGCAGGCGCCGCCGACGCCGGGTCGGTGCGGGCCGTGATGGACGAGGTGTTCGCCACGGAACCATCTGCCATGGTCGACTACGCCGAGGTTGTGGACGCCGCCACCCTCGCCCCGCTCGAGGCCCTCATACCCGGCACCGAGATCCGGCTCATCGTCGCCGCCAAGGTGGGGGCGCCCCGACTCCTCGACAACGCCGGCGTCGTCGTCCCCGCCCGTTAGTGCCCGTCCCGGCCTGCTTGCGGAAACGGCCCGGCGCACTGCTAGCGTGGCCCCATTGCCGGATGGTGACCCACAAGGCACCAAGCCAAGGAGATGCGTGACCGCATGCGCCGACGGATGATGAAGTCGAAGGTTCACCGGGCCGTCGTGACCGACGCCAACTTGCACTACGTGGGCTCGGTCACCATCGACCGGGAACTCATGGCTGCCGCCGACATCCTCGAATGGGAGCAGGTGCAGATCGTCGACATCGACAACGGCGCCCGCTTTGAGACGTACGCCATCCCCGGAGGCCCCGGCGACCTGTGTCTCAACGGTGCCGCCGCCCGCCTGGTCCAACCCGGCGACCGGGTCATCGTCATCACCTACGCCGAGTTCGAGGATGAGGAACTCGACGGGTACGAACCCACCGTCGTGCACGTCGACACCGCCAACCGGCCGGTCGACGAAGCCACCGCCCGCACCCTCGCCCGCCGTGACGGCGACGGTCCGTTGCGCTACGTGGAGATCGAGGCCGAGGTGGGCCGTCACATGGCGGGCCTCGATGCCGAACTCGACGGTCTGGGCTGATCGGCCCGGCTCCCCGGTGGGAGCCACTGTTGCGAGTGTGCTGCGGTGACTGACCCCGTTGTGGACCTGTTGGTACTCGGCAGCGGCATCGCCGGGCTGTCCGCCGCGGTGCGAGCCGCACGTGAGCACGGTCTCGACGTCGGGGTGGTGACCAAGGGCAGCCTGTCCGACGCCGCCACCCGCTGGGCCCAGGGTGGGGTCGCCGCGGTCGTCGACGAGGTGTCGGACTCCACCGAGTTGCACGTCGCCGACACGTTGTCGGTCGGTGCCGGGTTGTGCGACGTGGACGCGGTGCGCACCATGGTGGCCGAAGGTCCCGCCCGGGTAGGCGAGCTCATCGCGTGGGGTGCCCGTTTCGACCGGGACGCCGAGGGCGCCTTGTCGCTGGGTCGTGAAGGTGGCCACTCGGCGTCGCGTGTGGTGCACGCCGGTGGGGCGGCCACCGGAGCGGAGATCGAGCGGGTGCTGGTGGACACCGTGCGGGCCACCGCCGCCGCCGTGCACGAGCACGTGTTCGCCGTGGACCTCGTCGTTGACGGTGGCCGGTGTTGCGGGGTGCGGGTGCGACACGCCGACGGTTCGGTGGGCACGTTGGCGGCCCGCAACGTCCTGTTGGCCACCGGTGGTGCCGGCCAGTTGTACTCGGTGACCACCAATCCGCTCGAGGCCACCGGTGACGGCATCGCCATGGCGTTGCGCGCCGGGGTGGCGTGCGCCGACCTCGAGTTCGTGCAGTTCCACCCCACCGCCCTCGCCGTGGACCGTCATCCCCGTCCGCTCATCACCGAGGCGTTGCGGGGAGACGGCGCCGTGTTGCGCGACTCCGCCGGTGAACGGTTCGTCGACGAGTTGTCGGCCCGTGACGTGGTGAGCCGGGCCATGACCCAACGCATGCTCGAGCTCGGGGTCGCCCACCTGTGGTTGGACTGCACCGACGTCGACGACCTCGCCGGTCGCTACCCGACCATCGCGGCCATGTTGGCCAACGCCGGTCTCGACCCGACGGTCGACTGGCTGCCGGTGGCGCCCGCCGCCCACTACCTGTGTGGTGGGGTCATCACCGATCTGGACGGCGCCACGACCATGGCGGGGTTGTGGGCGGCGGGTGAGGTGGCGTGCAGTGGGGTGCACGGCGCGAACCGTCTGGCGTCGAACTCGCTGCTCGAAGGACTCGTGTTCGGCACACGTGCCGCCGCTGCGGTCGCCGCCGGTCGCAACGGTCCGTCCCCCACCGGGGCGATGGCCGGCGTGCTCGGGTCCGGCGGCGACTTCGGGTCGTTGCCCGTCGAGGTGGTCGGCACCGGCGTGGCGGGGTGTGACCCGTCGATGCGCGCATCGTTGCAGCGGGCCATGACCGAGGGGGCAGGGGTGGTGCGCGACGAAGGGTCGCTCGCTGTGGTGGCTGGTGTGCTCGACGAGGTGGCGGCGACCCCCGGTGACGGGTCGGTGGCCGCGCTCGAGGTGGCCAACCTCGCCGCCGTCGGGTCGGCGCTCGTCGCCGCAGCCCGACGCCGCACCGAGAGTCGCGGCGCCCACACCCGCATCGACGCCCCCGACCTCGACGGCGAACAGGCCCGACGGGTCGTGTGTCGCCGTGTCGATGGTGGCGCCGAGCCGTTCGACGTCGCCACCGTCGGTGGGGCAGGCTGACGCCGTGAACCGCTTCTGTGCGCCGCCGCTCGCCGTGGACGCCGCCGTTCGACGCGCCCTCGACGAGGACCTCACCCCACTTGGGGATCTGAGCGCCTCGCTCATCGACCCTGCCCGGGTGGCCACGGCGGTGTTCGTGGCCCGTGAGGCGGGCGTGCTCGCCGGTGTGGACTGTGCCCGTCGCACGTTCGAACTGGTGGACGTGTCGGTGGAGATGGACTGGTCGTGTGCCGACGGGGATCGCCTCGCGCCCGGCACGGTGGTTGCGACGGTGTCGGGGCGCCTGGGCTCGATCCTCACGGCGGAGCGCACGGCGTTGAACTTTCTCGGTCACCTCTCAGGCATCGCTTCTGTGACCCGCCGGTTCGTCGACGCCGCCGCCGCCGGTGGCCCGGCACGCATCTGGGACACGCGCAAGACCACCCCGGGGTTGCGTGCGCTCGAAAAGGCGGCGGTGCGCGCCGGTGGTGGGGCGAACCACCGGGGCAACTTGTCGGAGTGGATCATGGTCAAGGACAACCACCTCGCCGGTGGGTCGATCACCGATCTGGTGGCGACCGCCCGCCAGTCGTGGCCGGGACGGATCGTGCACGTCGAGTGCGACCGGATCGACCAGGTGCGCGAGGCGGTCGGTGCCGGTGCCGACGCGTTGTTGTTGGACAACATGACGCCCGGGGAGGTCGGCGACGCCGTTGCGCTGGTGGGTGAACTCGTCGGTGGTCACCGAACGGCCCCACTCGTTGAGGCGTCGGGCGGGATCACGCTCGACACGGTGGCGTCGTACGCCGCTGCGGGGGTGGACTGCATCTCGATCGGTGGGCTCACCAACTCGGCGGGTGTGCTCGACATCGGACTGGACCTGGCGGGCTGAGGCCTGCGGTCACGAGGGAGGGACTGTGCTTCTCACCATTGACGCCGGCAACACCCAGACGGTGATCGGGTTGTACGCAACCGACGACGACCCCCATCCCGACCGTCGCGCTGACGACGGGTTGTTGGACCACTGGCGTCTGGCGACGGAGGCGAAGCGCACCTCGGACGAGACGGCGGTGTTGTTGCAGGGGTTGTTGGGGTTCGGCGGGTACTCCCTTGATGACATTGACGGTATGGCGGTGTCGTCTGGGGTGCCGCGGGTGACGGCCACGTTGCGTGACCTCGCCGACCGTCACTTCGGGTTCGGGGCGGTGGTGATCGAACCGGGGGTGCGCACCGGAATCGCCATCCTGATCGAGAACCCCAAGGAGCTCGGTGCAGACCGCATCGCCAACGCCGTGGCCGCCCACGACCTCTACGGGGGCCCGACGATCATCGTGGATTTCGGGACGGCGACGACGTGTGACGCCGTGAGCGCGGACGGGGAGTACCTCGGCGGTGCGATCGCCCCCGGCGTCGAGATTTCGATGGATGCGCTGGTGGGGAAGGCGGCGGCGTTGCGCGCCGTGGAGTTGCGCGAGCCCCGCAACGTGCTCGGTCGCAGCACCGTCGAGTCCATCCAGTCGGGTGCAACCTACGGTTTCGCCGCCCAGGTCGACGGGTTGTGTGACCGGATCGTGGACGAGTTGGGTCCGTGTGTGGTGGTGGCCACCGGCGGTCTCGCCGAACACATTGCGCCGTTGTCGCGTCGCATTGAACACACCGAACCGTGGTTGACGCTGCACGGGCTACGTTTGGTGTTCGAGAAGAACTCGTAACGACCGCCCGGAGCAGCCATGCGGATCCTCATCACCGGCATGGGAGGCGAACTCGGTACCCGGGTCGCCCAGTTGCTCGAGGCTGATGAACGTGTCGCCGAGGTGTGTGGCATCGATCTCGACCCGCCTCGGCGCCGCCTGCGCCGGGCCGACTTCCATCGTGTCGATCCCCGCCTTCGGCACCGCACCGTCGAGATCGTCCGGGATTTCGCCCCCACGGTTGTGGTGCACCTCGGGGTGTTCGAACCCGACGCCCGGTCCGGGCCTCGACTGGCCGGAGCGTTGACCGCCTCGGGTGCGGTCGGTTTGTTCGAGGCGCTCGACGGCCTCGACTCGGTGCGTTCGGTGGTGGTGCGTTCCGGTATCGAGGTGTACGGCCGCCGTCGCGGCGCAGCGGTGGCCCCCGACGAGTCGGCACCCCTTGATCCCGGGTCGGCGTTCGGCCACGCGTTGCGACACACCGAACAGTTGGCCACGGACACCTGTCGGCGTCTCGATGTGCCGCTGGCGGTGTTGCGCATGGCACCGGTGGTGGGGCCGCACTTCCCGAGTCCATTGGGTCGGCTGTTGCGGCTGCCGGCGGTGCCGTTCTCAGCCCTCGGAGATCCGCCGTTCTCGGTGGTGCATCAGGCCGACGCAGCCGCCGCGGTGGCCGCAGCGGCTGCGTTGGGTGTGGACGCCACCCTCAACGTGGTGGCGCCAGGTGCGGTCACCGTGTCCCAGACCGCTCGGCGCGGTCGCCGGGTTCCGGTTCCGGTGGTGGGTCCAGGGTGGCGGGCTGCCCGCATGGCCGCCGAGATGGCGGGTGCACCGGTGCCCGACCACGTCGCCGAGTTGTTGGTGAGGGGTCGCAGCGCCGACGGGTCACGGCTCGCCTCGGTGCTCGGTGTGGCACCACTGATGGACACCCCCGAGGTGGTGAGCCACCTCTACGACTGGCCGGAGGTCACCACCATCCGCAAGGTGGAGGCGCCGACGTGAGTGGTGACCCGACGCCGTTCGGTGCGCGTTCCCCCGGTGGGCACCCCTCCGGTGCGCTGTCACCAGCTGATCTGATCCGCACCGACCGTTCCCTCGGTGCGGTGCTCGGTCGCCGGGTCGACGGGTCGTTCGAGGTGGACCCGTGGGGGTTCGACGCCGATCTGATGTCGGTGGTGAGTCGAATGGTGCCGACGCTCGGCGTGCGGGTGTCGGGCGGCGGTCGGGTGCCAGACGGTCCGGCGCTTTGTCTGTGGCGCGGTCGACGCACCGGTCTGGTGCAACTCCTCGGGGGTCTTGGGGCCGGGACCGGGCGTGCCGTGCGATTCACCGGGGTTCCCGACGTCGAACCGTTGGTGGGGGTGTTGCGCCGCTTCGGAGGTGTGGGCGGTGACCCCGCTGACGTGCGTGGTCTGTTGCGTGCCGGCAACCTGGTGGCGGTCCGTCTCGACAACACCCATGAGTTCGGTGAGGCGCAACTCGCCGGGGTCGGCTGGGTCGGGGAGGACACCGCGACGGCGGCGGGGTCGCCCTCGGGTGGCGGCGTGGCAGGCGTTGCCGGTGCGGATCGCAGCGACGTCGGGGTGGACGAGTGGCTTCCCGACGACGTGGTGGAGGCCGCCATCGACGTCGGTGTGCCGGTGGTGCCCGTTGTGGTCCACCCTCCGCGACTGTGGTCGCCGCTGGCCCGGGTGGCGGTCGGGGTGCCCGTCCCCACCCGCACCCGGTTCGCGCCGCGCACGATGGCCGAGGTGGCGAGCGGTGTTGCGTCGTCGTTCGGTTCGCTCCGCTGAGCTGACCCGACGGGCCCGACCGACCGCCCTACACTCCGTCGGTGCCCTTCGTTTCCGCTGCCGACGGCACCACCATCCACTACCGAATGGTGGGCCGGCGTGACGGTGAGCCCCTGTTGGCGTTGCAGGGTCTTGGCGCCGACAGTCGCGGGTGGATCGCCCAGCAGCGTGCGCTCGGTGCCCGATACCGGCTGATCCTGGTGGACAACCGTGGCGTGGGGGCTTCCGACCGGCCCGAGGGCCCCTACGACCTCGAGGTCATGGCGGCGGATGCCGTGGCGGTGCTCGACCACGCCGGGGTGGACTCGGCGCACGTGATGGGGGCGTCGATGGGTGGGGTGCTGGCCCAGGTCATGGCGGTGCGTCACACCGCCCGGGTGCGGTCACTGGTGTTGGCCTGCACGGCGTGCCGGCATCACCGGTGGCGACGTGAACTCCTTGAGGAGTGGCGGTCGGTGGCGCTCACCGACGGCATGGGCGCCCTCACCTCGGTGGCGGCCCGCTGGTTGGTCGGCCCACGGCTGCTCCGACGGTTCCAGCCCGCCATCGGCATGTTGGGACCGCTGGCGTTGCGCGTCGGGCCGGAACAGTTCGCCGCCCAGATCGGGGCGATTCTGTCTCTTGACGACGCGTTGCGGCTCGAGCTCGGTGGGGTGCACGTGCCCACCAAGGTGGTGGTCGGGAGTCAGGACATGTTGACTCCGCTCGGGGACTCCGAGGAGATCGCCGAGTTGGTGCCCCGCGCCGAGTTGACGATCCTCGGTGGCGCCGCCCACGGGTTGATGGTTGAACAGGCCGGCACCTTCAACCAGGTCGTGCTCGAGTTCCTCGACGAGGTGGTCGGGGTTCCCGTTCCCCGCTGAGCGTTCTCGCCAGTGATCAGTGGCGGTCAGGACGCCACGGAGGCAGCGGCGGCGCGTCCGCTGTCGACGAGCATGCGGGCCTGGGTGGCGAGCGCCTCGGTGGCCTCTGACTCCCCAACCGTGTCGAGTGCCGCACACGCCGCGTCTACGAACTCCGCTGCGGTGTCGAGCGCCGAGGCCACCATGCCCGACGACCGGACGATGTCGCGGGCCCGGTCCACCTCGTCGGCGGACGGAATGCGTCCCACGATCTCGCGAAGTTCGTCGGCGTCGGAACCCCCCGCTGCGAGCGTGCGAAGCACCGGCAGGGTGTACACGCCTTCGACGAGGTCGTGGCCGGCGGGTTTGCCGAGCTGTTCGTCGGTGGCGGACAGGTCCAACACGTCGTCGACGATCTGGAACGCCATCCCGTAGTCCCGGCCGAACGAGGTGAGGGCGTCGATCTGGGTGCGGTCCAACCCGGCGACGATGGCGCCGATGCGGCTGGCGGTGCCGAACAGCGCGGCGGTCTTGCCGTCGATGGACCGGAGGTACGCCTCCTCGGTGCGCAGCGCGTTGAACGTGCTCTGCAGTTCAAGGACCTGGCCTTCACACAGGCGGGCGATGGTTCGGGCGAGAAGTGCGGCGACCTCGGTGCCGAGTTCGGCGGCGATCTCCGACGCCCGTGCCAACAGGAAGTCCCCGGCGAGGATGGCGGTCAGGTTCCCCCAGCGGGCGTTCACGCTCTCCACCGTTCGGCGGGTCGTGGCCTCGTCCATCACGTCGTCGTGGTAGAGCGATCCGAGGTGGACCAGTTCAACGGCGACGCCGCCCATGACGACCCCTTCGGGTGCGGCGGTGATCACCGGGGTGGCGCACGCCCCCGCGGCGAGGGCGAACAGGGGGCGCCCCCGTTTGCCTCCGGCGGCGAGGAGGTGACTGACGACCTCGGTCAGGAACGGGTCGTCGGCCTGCACGGCGGTCCGCAAGGCCTCCTCGACACGCGCCAGATCGGTCTGCACGACCGGCATGGAGGCGAGGGGACTGGTGGAAGGCACATGGCGAGCGTAGGGGAACCCTCTCGGGGACGGGAAACCGGGCGGCGGGTCGTCACGGGGTGTTCACCGACCCGGATTTTCGGGTCCGCCGGGCGCCGTGCGAAGTCACGGGAGGCCGGTACACTCCTCCTACTACCCACTTAGGGGTTTCCGTCGGTGGAGGCCCCGCAACGGGAGGACAGGGAGCAACGTGTTCGAGCGATTCACAGACCGGGCCCGTCGGGTCGTCGTCCTGGCTCAGGAAGAAGCCCGCCTGCTCAACCACAACTACATCGGGACCGAGCACATTCTGCTTGGCCTGATCCACGAGGGTGAGGGTGTCGCCGCCAAGGCGCTCGAGTCGCTCGGTATCTCCCTTGAGGCGGTCCGCAGCCAGGTCGAGGAGATCATCGGCCAGGGCGGTTCGTCCCCCAGTGGCCACATCCCCTTCACCCCGCGCGCCAAAAAGGTGCTCGAACTGTCGTTGCGTGAGGCGTTGCAGTTGGGTCACAACTACATCGGCACCGAACACATCCTCCTCGGTCTCATCCGCGAGGGTGAGGGTGTCGCCGCCCAGGTGCTCGTCAAGCTCGGTGCGGACCTGTCCCGTGTTCGCCAACAGGTCATCCAGTTGTTGAGCGGCTACTCGGGCCCCGCCGCAGAGAAGGCCGGTGCCACCACCGGCGGCGGGTCCGGCGAGCAGAGCCAGTCGGGTTCACTGGTGCTCGACCAGTTCGGTCGGAACCTCACCCAGTTGGCCCGAGACAAAAAGCTCGACCCGGTCATCGGCCGGGACCGTGAGACCGAGCGCGTCATGCAGGTGCTCTCTCGCCGTACCAAGAACAACCCGGTGCTCATTGGTGAGCCCGGTGTCGGCAAGACCGCCATCGTGGAAGGTCTCGCCCAGTCGATCGCTGCGGGCAACGTGCCCGAGACGCTCGAGGGCAAGCAGCTCTACACCCTCGATCTCGGTGCGCTCGTGGCCGGCAGCCGTTACCGCGGTGACTTTGAGGAGCGCCTCAAGAAGGTGCTCAAGGAGATCAAGACCCGCGGCGACATCATCTTGTTCATCGACGAGATCCACACCCTCGTGGGTGCCGGAGCCGCCGAGGGCGCCATCGACGCCGCCAGCATCCTCAAGCCCATGCTGGCTCGTGGCGAACTGCAGACCATCGGGGCCACCACCCTCGACGAGTACCGCAAGCACCTCGAAAAGGACGCCGCCCTTGAGCGCCGCTTCCAGCCGGTGAAGGTCGAGGAGCCGTCGGTCACCCACACCATCGAGATCCTCAAGGGCCTGCGCGACCGTTACGAGCAGCACCACCGGGTCACCATCACCGACCAGGCGTTGGTGGCCGCAGCCAACCTCGCTGATCGCTACATCTCTGATCGTCACCTCCCTGACAAGGCCATCGACCTCATCGATGAGGCCGGCAGCCGTCTGCGCATCAAGCGCATGGAGACGCCGCCGGACTACAAGGAACTCGAGAACGAGATCGCCCAGGCCCAGCAGGCCAAAAAGGACGCCGTCGAGGCCCAGGACTTCGAAGAAGCGGGCCGTCTGCGTGACCGCGAGAAGGAACTGCTCTCCCGCAAGGAGGAGATGGAGACCGAGATCAAGCAGTCCGGTGTGGACCTGTTCGACGAGGTCGACGAGGAAGCCATCGCCGAGGTGCTCTCCATCTGGACCGGCATCCCGGTGTACAAGCTCACCGAAGAGGAGACCGCCAAGCTCCTGCGCATGGAAGAGGAACTGCACCATCGGGTCATCGGTCAGGAGAACGCCATCAAGGCGGTGTCCCAGGCCATTCGCCGAACCCGTGCGGGCCTCAAGGACCCCAAGCGTCCATCGGGATCGTTCATCTTCTTGGGCCCGTCCGGTGTGGGCAAGACCGAGTTGGCCAAGACGCTCGCCGAGTTCCTCTTCGGTGACGAGCAGGCGCTCATCCAGCTCGACATGAGCGAGTACATGGAAAAGCACACCGTGAGTCGTCTCGTCGGTTCGCCCCCGGGCTACGTCGGGTACGAGGAAGGTGGCCAGCTGACCGAAGCGGTGCGCCGCAAGCCGTTCAGCGTCGTGTTGTTCGACGAAATCGAAAAGGCCCACCCCGACGTGTTCAACACGTTGCTGCAGATCCTCGAGGAGGGTCGCCTCACCGACAGCCAGGGTCGTTCGGTGGACTTCCGCAACACCGTGCTGATCATGACGTCGAACCTCGGTACCCAGGACCTGCGCAAGGCCAACATCGGGTTCTCCAAGGCGGACGAAGCCGTGTCGTACGAGAAGATGAAGGAAAAGGTCAATGAGGCCCTCAAGGCCCACTTCCGACCCGAGTTCCTCAACCGCATCGACGAAACCATCGTGTTCCACGAGCTGTCCAAGGACGAGGTCATCCGCATCGTCGACCTCATGATCGTGCGGGTCACCAACCAGCTCCGCAGCCAGGGCGTGGGTCTCGAGTTGTCCCAGGCGGCCAAGGTGCTGCTCGCCGATCGGGGTTACGACCCGACGCTGGGCGCCCGACCGTTGCGTCGAGCCATCCAGCGCCTCGTCGAGGACCCGATGTCCGAACGACTCCTGTGGAAGGAGTTCCGCGCCGGCCAGACGATCCACGTCGACGCCGAGCCGGATCCCGAGACGGGTGAGCGGGTCATCACGTTCACGGCCGTGGAGGGCTTCGAGCCGCCACCGGTCAGCGAACCGGCTGCTGCCGGCGCCGAGTGATCCCAGCCCGGTGACGGGCGCATCGGTGACGACCATGGCGCGTGCCGCCCTCGTGGCCCTCGTGCTGTTGGTGGCGGGCACCGCCTGCGAGATGGATGTGGACGTCACGGTCGACGCTACGTCGGCGGGGTCGGGTTCGGTCCAGGTCGCTGTCGGGTTCGATGAGGCGGCACTCGCCCGCCTCGGTGATCCCGCCACGGCCCTCGCCACGGACGACCTCGCAGCGGCGGGATGGGTGGTGGACCCGGCGTCGGTCACCCCCGACGGCATGACCCGGATCGTCGCCACGAAGACCTTCGACGACCCTGCCGGGTTCGCCGCCGCCGTCGACGAGGTGGCCGGACCCGCCGGGCCGTTGACCGGAACGTCGCTGACGGTGACCGATGAGGCGTTGACCTACCTCACCACCCTCACCGGCGTGGTCGACCTCTCTGCCGGCCTCGCTCCCTACACCGACCCTGCACTCGACGCGGCCGCCGACGGGGTGCCCCTCGGCGGGCTGCCCACCGCCGTCGAGGAGGCCGAGGGGCGACCGGTGGCGGACATGGTTGACGTCACCGTCACGTGGCGACTCGACGGCACCGAGGTGCGCGTCGAGCCCGTACTCGGAGCGCCCGCCCCACCGCCGACGGTGTTGTCGGTGGAGCGGCCCCGGGTGGAGCGCCGAGCGCTGCTCGCCGCCGGTGTCGTGGCGGTTGCGGTGGTGGTCGTGGGTGCCGCCCACGCCATCGCCGTTCGACGCCGTCGGGTCGGTTCCTGAATCGGGGCTGCAGGGACGGCGGGTGGTTCAAGGAGCAGGTGCGCTGAACGTCCAACTCATCGTCGGGCGTCCCTCGTCCCAGGATTCCTGCCAACTGCCGACTGCCTGCCACGAGGGTTTGCCTTGCTCTGAAGCGTCGAGGAGCACGACGGGGTCGTAGGTGCTGCGCCAATCCGGTGTCGGTTGGCCGATCTCGCTCCACCCCTCAAAGATGTCAAAGACGTTGAAATCGAATTCCTCGTTGGCGCCGAGGTTCACCCGGGCGAAGGTTCTTGAGCTGGCGGTGCGGATCTCCCACGCCCAACTGCCGCGGTAGCCGCCGCGTACGTACCCGCTCTGGCTCTCAAGGCCGTCGTCCCCGAGGTAGACGGCTTTGGTCTCCGAGGTGGACCGAGCTGGCACGGTCATGGTGAGCGACAGTCGGTCGGCGTCGCGCACGTTGAAAAATTCAGACGCGTAGAACTCGATGGTGGTGTCGCTGTCGTTGCGCACCTGAAAGCTCACCGGAGTCTTGGCACAACCGAAACGGGCCGGGCAGTCCGCGCTGCGGGCTTCGCGATCGCCGGTCGCCTCTGATGTGGTTGACGCGTCACCACAGGCGGTGGCACCAAACGTGAGTGTCAACGCCAGTGCGAGGGCGGCAACTCCGGTGAATCGTTTGGTCTGTGTCATGGCTCCGCCTTGGGGGTTGTGGTCGCTGCGCCGACGTGGGCGGCGCCTCGTCATTGCGGAACCCTAGTGGTAGGTGAAATCACTCCCCGGTCACCGTTTAGGCGCGCGGTGGCGACCTTGATCACCGTGGCCGCCCCAGCGTCGCATCCACGCCGTAGTGTGCGGCCATGGCCCGCGTCCGCACCGTCCACCGATGCCAGGAGTGCGGAGCCACGACCCCGCGCTGGCAGGGGCGCTGCCCGTCGTGCGAGGCGTGGAACACGCTCGTGGAGGAGATCGAGACCCCGGCGCCGGCTCCGGTGCTGTCGGGGCCGTGGGCGTCGTCCACGAGCGAGCCCGCCCTGCCCATCGCCGATGTTGACGTCAACGCCGTGCACGCCGTGCCGGTCGGGGTCCCCGAGGTGGATCGAGTGCTCGGCGGGGGGTTGGTGCCCGGGGCGGTGACGTTGTTGGGTGGCGAACCGGGGATCGGGAAGTCGACGCTGCTGTTGCAGGTTGCCGCTGGGGTGGCCGCCACCGGTCGACGGGTGCTGTACGTCACCGCCGAGGAGTCCACCGCGCAGATCCGTGCCCGTGCCGAACGTCTCGGGGCGGTGGTCGACGACTTGTGGGTGGTGGCGGAAACCTCGGTGCCGCGCATTGCTGAACTGCTCGACGAGGTCGATCCCGCCGTCGTGCTCGTCGACTCGGTGCAGGCACTGGTGGTGCCCGAGTTGTCTTCAGCACCGGGGTCGGTGGCCCAGGTGCGCGAGTGCGCGTTCCGTCTCGTCACCGAGGCCCGTTCGCGTGGCGCGGCGACGGTGCTGGTCGGGCACGTCACCAAGGACGGTGCGCTGGCTGGGCCGAGGGTGCTCGAACACGTCGTGGACACGGTGTTGGCCTTCGAAGGTGACCGGCATGGAGGTCTGCGTCTGTTGCGGGCAACCAAGCACCGGTTCGGCTCCACCTCGGAGGTCGGGGTGTTCGAGATGGGCGAGGACGGTCTGCAGGCTGTGGCCGACCCGTCGGGCCGGTTCCTCCTCGACCGCCGCACCGGGGTGCCCGGGTCGGTTGTGGCGGCGGTGCTCGAGGGTCGTCGCCCGGTGTTGGTCGAGGTGCAGGCTCTCGTGGGTGATTCGAATCTGCCCCAGCCGCGTCGCACCGCCCAGGGAATCGATGGTGGACGGTTGGCGCTGTTGCTGGCCGTGCTCGACCGCCGGGTCGGGTTGCCGGGACTCGGCAAGGTCGACGTGCACACGCTGGCTGTCGGCGGGGTTCGCCTTGGTGAACCAGGAGCCGATCTGGCGGTGGCGTTGGCGGTTGCGTCGGCGTTGTTGGATCGACCGGTGCCCGATGACCTCGCCGTGTTCGGCGAGGTTGGTCTCACCGGCGAGGTTCGCCGCGTGGGCCGCGGTGAGGAGCGGGTGACCGAGGCGGAGCGTCTCGGGTTCACCACAGTGCTTGGTCCCGCCGCACCTGCTCGGTCGGTGACGACGCTTGCCGAGGCCATCGAGGCCACCCTTCCCCGCTAAATCCACGGGAATCGGCGAGGGGAAGCGCACGTGAATTCTCCCCGGAGGCACCGGGGTGTGCACGGGTAGACTTCTCCGATGGAGCGCAGCCGTAGCCCTGAATTGCTTGATGCTCTTCGCATCGTGGCACCGGGTCGGCCGCTGCGCGAAGGCCTCGACCGGATCCCTCAGGCGTCGATGGGGGCATTGATCGTCATCGGTGACGGACCTGAGGTCCTCAACATCTGTTCAGGCGGGTTCCTGTTGGACGCCGCCTACTCGCCCCAGCGACTGTCCGAACTCGCCAAGATGGATGGCGCCATCATCCTGGCGTCCGACGCCAGTCGGATCGCCAGGGCCAACGTGCACCTGGTGCCGAATCCGAACGTGCCGACGTCAGAGACCGGGACGCGTCACCGGACCGCCGAACGGGTGGCCCGTTCGCTGGGGGTGCCGGTGGTGGCCGTGTCGGAGGACATGGCGGTACTCACGGTGTACGTCGGTGACTCCAAGAAGCCCCTTGAGCCCATCCCGCGCCTGTTGAGTCGGGCGAACACGGCGTTGCAGACCCTTGAGCGGTACAAGACCCGTCTTGATTCGACCAGTGCGGATCTGTCCACGGCGGAACTCGAGGACGTGGTGACGGTGCGTGACGTGGTGACCATGTTGCAGATCACCGAGATCGTCCTGCGCATCGCCGCAGAGATCGAATTCGACCTCGTCGAGCTCGGCACCGACGGTCGACTCGTGGCACTCCAGCTCGAGGAGATCATCGTCGGGGTGGAGGACGAGCGTCGTCTCGTGGTGCGCGACTACTTCCACGGCGACGGCGGCTGGGATCTCGAAGCGGCCATGACGGGTCTGCGGGAACTCGAGACCGAGGATCTGCTCGACCTCAAGTTGGTGGCCGACGTGTTGCACCTTGAGGTGAGTGCAGCGGATCTCGAGGCGGCACTCGAACCGAAGGGTTACCGCCTGTTGGCCCGGATTCCCCGGTTGCCCGACAGCATCGTGAGCAACATCGTCGAGTCGTTTGGGTCGTTGCCTCGCATCCTGCGGGCCAACGTGGCCGATCTCGACGAGGTGGAAGGGGTGGGGGCGACCCGTGCCCGGGCCATCAAGGACGGGCTGTCCAAGCTCACCTCATCGTCGATTCTCGACCGCTACACCTGATCGGTGGGTCGGTCATGCGACCGATGTCACGTCAGGGGCCTGTCACATTGCCGTCACCAGCGTGAGGGTGGCGAGTAGAACGAGGCGGTGCGCGTCACCCTGCCTTCGGGCACACCAGCCGAACTGGCCGTCCCCGAGGGTGCCGACCCTGCCGGGGTCCCCTCGGGCGGGTTGGTGCTGCTCCCCGACATCATGGGGCTGCGGCCGCTCTTCGACGGCCACGCCCAACGTCTCGCCGACGCGCTGGGTTGGACGGTGTGCGTCCCCGAACCGTGGCCCGGTCGTGAGGACCTGCCTCTCGCCGCCCGGCTCGACTCGGTGGGCAGTCTCGACGACGCGGCGGTGATCGCCGACGCCGCAGCGGCCGCCGATCGCACCGGTGCTGCGTCGGTGGCGGTGCTCGGGTTCTGCATGGGCGGCATGTACGCCCTCAAGGCGGCCGCCTCGGGCCGGTTCGACAAGGCGGTGTCGTTCTACGGGATGATCCGGGTGCCCGAGAACTGGGAGAGTCCGACCCAAGCCCAGCCTCTCGACTTGCTCGCCGGTGCCCACTGCCCGGTGCTCGCCATCATTGGGGGTGCGGACCCGTGGACCCCCGTTGACGACGTGGCGGCCCTCAAGGCGACCGGTGCCGAAGTGGTGGTGTACTCCGACGCCGAGCACGGGTTCGTTCACGACCCCGAGCGTCCGGCCCACCGAGCCGACGACGCATCCGATGCCTGGCGGAGAGTCCTCGGTTTCCTCGGGGTTTGAGGTCGGCCCCTAGCGGGAACGCCGCTCCATCTGGTCGCGGTCGGTGATGCGATAGCGACGGTCCGACTGTTCGATCCAGCCGAGCCGCACGAACGACGAGATGGCCTTGTTGACGCGTTCGCGCGACGCACCGATCATGCCGGCGAGTTCCTCCTGGGTGATGGGGAGGACGAACTCGTCCTCCCCCGACGACAGTTCGAGGAGACGTTTGGCGGTGCGACCGGTCACGTCGAGGAACACCGAGTCGGCGAGTGCCTCGTCGGTGGCGCGCAACCGCTGGGCCAACAGGCCCACCACCTGCCACAACAACTCGGGGTGTGCGTCGTAGATCTCCCGCAGGGCGGTGTAGGGGATGTGCACCACCTCGGACGGTTCGAGGGCCCGGGCCGCAGCGGAACGGGGTCGTCCGTCGAACAACGGCAACTCCCCGAACAGGTCGCCGCCCTCCATGAGCGCCACCATGGACTCGCGTCCGTCGGCGGCGGTGTTGAGAATGGCGACCCGACCGTTGAGCACGACGAACAGGGCGTCAGGTTCGTCGTTGTGGTTGAACAACAGGTCACCGCGAGTGAGCTTCACCGGCCGGGCCTGTGCGGCCACCGCGTCGAGCTGGTCGGCAGGGAGGCTCCCGAGGAGCTCGACTTGGCGAAGGGTTTCGGCGTCGATCACAAGGTCATGGTACCGGCGGATCGGTGGAGGACACGCCCGAATCGGGGCCGTGGGAACCCGCCGTCGGGACGAGGACGCGTCGCTGGTATCCTGTGGGTCCACCCGTGGCGTCCGTCGCCGGGTCTATCCGTTCCCACCAGTTCCTCCAAGCCGTCCCAGGAGAGTCATGCCTTTCGACGTCGGCGACAACGTCGTCTACCCCCATCACGGTGCCGCAGTCATCGAGCAGCGCAAGATGCTCACCTCACCGACCGGTGAGAAGCGCGAGTACCTGATCCTTCAGCTCGCCTACAGCGACCTGACCCTCATGGTGCCCTCCGACAACACCGACGAGGTGGGGTTGCGCGAGGTCATCAACGACGAAGAGGTCGAGGAGGTGTTCGCCGTTCTTCGCAAGAAGGAGGCGCGCATGCCCACCAACTGGTCCCGACGGTTCAAGAACCACGTCGAGAAGCTTAAGTCTGGTGACATCTACCAGGTCGCCGAGGTGGTGCGGAACCTCACCATCCGTGACAAGGACAAAGGTCTGTCCGCCGGTGAGAAGCGCATGTTGATCAAGGCCCGCCAGATTCTCGTCTCGGAACTCACCTTCGCCATCAATGTGAGCGAGGAGGAGGCCGAGGCCCGGCTGGACCAGGAACTCAGCTGAGCGACCGGTCACGTCCGGCGGTCTGGGCCGTGGTGGTCGCCGCCGGCCAAGGGTCACGTTTCGGTTCTGACGTTCCCAAACAGTTCCTCGAGGTCGCTGGTCGGCGGGTCGTCGACTGGTCGGTGGCCGCGGCGGCGCCGGTGGCCTCCGCCACCGTTCTCGTGGTCCCCCCCGGTCACGCCGAGATGTCGTCTCACTCTGCGGGTCTGCGGATCGTCGAGGGCGCCGACACCCGTTCGGGGTCGGTGCGAAGCGGGCTCGCCGCACTCGACGGTCTCGCCGATGACAGCGACGTGGTGGTGGTCCACGACGCCGCCCGTCCTCTTGCCTCAACGGCACTGTTCGACGCCGTCATCGACGCCGTGGTGGCGGGGGCGGACGCTGCGGTGCCGGCGGTCGCGGTGGCTGACACGCTCAAGCGGGTCGACGTCGACGGCCGGGTGGTGGAGACGGTGGACCGCGACGGACTGGTGTGGGTCCAGACTCCCCAGGCGTTCCGCTGCGGGGTGCTTCGCGCCGCGCATCGTGGCGCACCGGAGGCCACCGATGACGCCGGGTTGGTCGAGGCCGGCGGCGGTGTCGTGGTGGTGGTTCCCGGCGAGTCGGCCAACCGCAAGGTCACCGTGGCCGGAGATCTCGACGTTGTCGGCGAGGTGCTTCGAGCGGGGGTTCGACCATGAGCGACCCGATGGATCTGCGTGTCGGCCACGGGTTCGACGTGCATCGGTTCTCCACCGACCCCGGGCGGGTGTTGGTGCTCGGCGGTGTGGTGTTCGACGGCGAACCCGGCCTCGTTGGTCACAGTGACGCTGACGCCGTGGCTCACGCCTGTGCCGACGCCTTGTTGGGTGCCGCGGGTCTCGGCGACATTGGGGAGCATTTTCCCGACACTGACCCGGCGTGGGCGGGAGCGGACTCGATGGCGTTGTTGGCCGAGGTGGTGAGGATGCTCGCCGATGCCGGTTGGCGGGTCGTGAACGTGGACTGCTCGGTGGTGTGTGAACGTCCTCGCATCGCCCCGCAGCGTGCTGCGATGGTGGAGCGGTTGTCCGCGGTCGTTGGTGCACCGGTGGGAGTGAAGGGCAACCGGGCCGAGAAGCTCGGTGCCATTGGTCGAAACGAGGGAGTCGTGGTGATGGCAGTGGCGTTGGTGACGCGATGACGGGCCGCCCAGCGAAGGGTCGTGGGACGCCGCGCCGGCCGGGCCCGGCCAAGTCGGCCCCGGCCAAGTCAGGTCGTGCCACACCGGGCCGGGCCACACCGGGTCGCGGTTCGGGCGGCAAGCCGGCTGCGGCCAAGGGTCGTGGCGGGCGCCCCACCGCTGCACGAGGCAACCCCAACCCGACGGGTCGCCGCAGTGGCGGTCGCGCCGGCACCCCCACACCTGAGCGTCGACGTTCTGCGCCGCGTGATCTCGGTGGGGAGCAGGTTGAGGGGCGTCAGGCGGTGCGAGAGTTGTTGCTCGCCGGTCGTCGTCGGGTGCGCGAGGTGTTGGTGGCCGAACGACGGGCGACCGACGAGGGTCGCGACGACGTGGCGGAGGCCGCGCTGGCCAACGACGACATCGCCGAGTTGGCCCGCGACCTGCGGGTGCCGGTGCGGGCGGTGAGTCGGGGACGACTGGCGTCGATGGCCCGCAGCGAGGCACCCCAAGGCGTTCTCGCTCTCGCCGACGCGCTCGAACCGGTTGACCTCGACCAACTCGCTTCCGTGGACGCCAACGGCCGCGTGCCGTTCCTTGTGGCCGTGGATGGGGTGACCGACCCCGGCAACCTCGGAGCGTTGCTCCGTGCCGCCGAGTGTGCCGGGGCGACCGGGGTGGTGCTTCCCCGTCACCGGGCCGTGCACATCACTCCCACGGTGGCCAAAGCCGCCGCCGGTGCCGTCGAGCACCTCCCCATGGCGCTTGTCGGTGGGTTGCCGGCCGCGCTTGGTGAACTGTCGAAACTCGGGGTGTGGAGCGTCGGTCTTGACGCCACGGCCGACCAGCGGGTGTGGGATCTGTCGATCGCCGCCGACCCGGTGGTGTTGGTCCTCGGTGCGGAGGGGGCGGGCCTGTCCCGGCTGGTGCGTCAACGCTGTGACCAGTTGGCTTCCATCCCCCAGGTCGGCAACCTGGCGTCGCTGAACGTGGCGACCGCTGCGGCGGTGGCGTGTTTCGAGGTGGCCCGGCACCGATTGGCGGGTTCCGGGGACGCTGGGGGGGACTGAGCGTGGGCGCCGGGCACAGCCACGGGGGGTCGTCTCAACTGGTGGTGCCATCGCAGGTGAGCCGGTGGCTGACCGCGGTGGCCGCCGTGATCGGTCTGGTGGCGGTGATCGGCATGGTGGTGCTGTGGCCGTCGGGTGATGTGCAGTCGTCGATCGCCAACGTCAGTTCCACGTTTGTCGACGGCCGCATCGTGGCCGCCGAGGAGGTGCCGTGCCCCGGCGAGCAGGCCGAGGGGGCGCCGCAACTGTTGTGCGCCGAACTCGACGTCGAGGTGCTCGAAGGCGACGACGCCGGGTTGCTGGTGCCCCTCGACGTGTACGACGCCGCTTCGGCGGACCTGTCGGTGGGTGACGTCATCGTGCTCGAGTACGACGAGGCGTCCCCGGCGGGGTTCCAGTATCGCTTCAGTGACCGTGAGCGCAGTACCCCGATGGTGGCGCTCGTGGTGCTGTTCGCCGTGGTGGTGGTGCTGTTGGGGCGCTGGCGTGGACTCGCGGCGTTGGTCGGGCTCGGGATGAGTCTCGGGGTGCTGTTGGTGTTCACGGTGCCGGCGCTCATTGAGGGGTCGGACCCGTTGTCGGTGGCGTTGGTGTCGGCCACGGTCATCGCCTTCGCCGGGGTGTATCTGGCTCACGGGTTCAACTCCATGAGCACTGTGGCGTTGTTGGGCACCCTCGGGGCGCTGGCCGTCACGGCGCTGTTGGCACTGGTGTTCGTGGGGGCGGCGGCGATCACCGGGTTGGCGTCGGAGGAGGCGGTGTACCTGCAGTTGGGCCCGGTGCGCCTCGGCCTTGCGGGTCTGGTACTCGCCGGCATCGTGATCGGTGCGCTCGGGGCCATTGACGACATGACCGTCACCCAGGCGTCGGCGGTGTGGGAGTTGCGGGCCACGGGTGGGCGCACCTCCCCAATGGCGTTGTACCGCTCGGGGATCCGCATCGGTCGTGACCACGTGGCGTCGACGGTGAACACGTTGGTGCTCGCCTATGCCGGGGCGTCGATGCCACTGCTGTTGTTTTTCAGTCTGTCGAACCAGTCGTGGCTGGTGGTGGCCAACGGTGAACTCGTCGCCACCGAGATCGTCCGCACGCTGGTCGGAAGCATCGGCCTTGTGGCCAGTGTGCCGCTCACCACCGCGCTCGCTGCGTGGGTTGCCCATCGTGCTTCGGACGCCGGTGGCGACGATCACGATCACGTCGAGGAACACGACGGTTGACCGAGGTGTCCGACGCCGAGGTGGCCGCACCCCGCACCGTCGATCCGGTGCGGTTCGCCCTCGGGGCGTTTGCCGCGCTCGGAGTCGTGTTGTGGGTGGTGGCGTTTCTCAGCCACCGGTTCCTGCCCCCCGACCCACTGGTGCGGCAGTCAGATTTCTTCTTCGTCGGCGACGCACTCATCGGCATGTGGGTCAAGTTCGACGCCGGGTGGTACCACCTCATCGCCGATGAGGGGTACAGCTTCGTCAGTGTCGACCGTCAGGCCCCCGTGGCGTTCTTCCCCGCCTACCCACTGTTGATGCGGTGGGTGGGTTTCGCCCTCGGCGGCCACCCGTTCGTGGCCGGTGTGCTCGTCACCGTGGCGTCGGGGCTCGGGGCGGTGGCGTTGTTCGCCCGGTGGTGTGCGGACCGGTTGTCGTCCCCGGCGGTGCGCTTCTCGGTGGCGGCGCTCGTCGTCTACCCCTTCGCCTTTTTCCTGTTCGGTGCGGTGTACGCCGACGCGTTGTTCCTCGTGGCGGCCGTCGGGGCGTTCGTGCTGCTCGAACGTGGCCATCCGGTGCTGGCCGGTCTTGCCGGTGCGGTGGCCACCGCCACCCGACCTGTCGGGTTCGCCCTTGTGGTGGGTCTCGTGGTGTTGGCCGTGGTGCGTCGCGGCGGGTGGCGTCGGTTGCGGCCGGCGGACGCCGGAGTGCTGCTCAGCGCCGGTGGTCTCGCGGCGTGGATGACGTACCTGTGGGTGAACTTCGGTGACCCGCTGGTGTTTTCCAAGATCCAAAAGGCGTGGGGCCAGGAGAGCGGCCCGGCCACCTGGTTCAAGTTCGACCTGTTTGACCGGGTGCGTGCCGTGCCCTGTCACACGCGCGGCTTCCTTGGTGGGTCGGCACCGACGTGTGGGCCGGAGTACGGAAGCGAACTGCTGTACACCCTCGGGATCGTGTTGCAGGGGGCGCTCGTGGTGGCGGCGTTGGTGGCGGTGCCGTGGATCATCCGGCGGTTCGGTGTCGCCTACGGGTTGTACACCGCAGCGGTGGTGGCCCCGGCGTTGCTGGGCAGCCAGGACTTCCAGGGGTCTGGCCGTTACCTGTTGGCGGCGTTCCCGGTGTTCGCCCTCGTCGGGGCGGCCGCCGAGAAGCGCCCGGCGGTGGGTCGGGTGGCGCTCGGGTGCTCCGCGGTGTTGCTGGTGGTGTTCACCTCGTTGTTCGCCCGGGGCTACTACGTTTCCTGACGTCCCCCGACTTCGGGGACCCGAACCTGGAGTACCGGTGACGACACCCCCCAGCCTCACGATCTTCTTCCCGGCGTGGAACGAGGAAGCCGGTCTCGCCCGCACCGTGGCCGCCGCCGTCGAGGCCGGTGAGCGTCTCGAGGCCGACGGGGCCATCGGCACCCTCGAGGTGGTGATCGTCGACGACGCCTCCACCGACGCCACCGGGTCCATCGCCGACGGTCTCGCCGCCGCCGACGAGCGCATCAACGTGGTGCACCACCCGGTGAACCGAGGGTTGGGTGGGGCCATCCGCAGCGGTCTGGCGGCATCGTCGGGTGACCTGGTGCTCTACACCGACGCCGACTTGCCCTTCGATCTCGTCGAGCTCGACAAGGCGGTGCGGGTGGCTCGTGTTTACGACGCCGACGTGGTGTCGCTGTACCGACTGGACCGGACCGGGGAAGGGCCTCGGCGTTACGTGTACTCCTACCTCTACAACCATCTGGTCCGACTGCTGTTCGGTCTGCGGGTCCGTGACGTCAACTTTGCCGGCAAATTGATTCGTCGCCGTGTCCTCGACGCCGTCGACCTGCGCAGTGAGGGGTCGTTCATCGACGTCGAGTTGTTGGTGTCCGCCCAGCGACGAGGGTTCAACGTGGTGCAGTTCGGTGTGGACTACTTCCCGCGTACCCGCGGGGTGTCGACGTTGTCTTCGTGGTCGACGATCTTTGGGATTCTGCGCGAGTTGCGGGACCTGCGCCGCGACCTCGGCCGGGTGGCCCCCCAGACGTGAGGTCCCTGTCTTGGTGAGCGCCTCTCCGAGTGACCGACCGCTGTTGATCGTCAACGCTGACGACTACGGCCTCACCGACGGGGTCAGCGCCGCCATCCTCGACGCCGCCGAGGGGGGCATCGTGACCTCCACTTCGGTCATCGCCCTTGGACCCGGGTTTGCGTCGTCGGTGCGCCGACTCGCCGACGTCGCCTCCGTTGGGGTGGGGGTGCATTTCGCCGCCGTGGGTGAGGACCCGCCGTTGTTGTCGGCTGCGGAGATCCCGTCCCTCGTCGACCGGTCGGGACGGCTTTGGGCGTCGTGGCGGCAGTTCCTGCCGCGTGCCGCGATGGGTCGCATCGACCCCGACGACCTCGCCCGCGAGTTCTCCGCCCAACTCGAGGCGGTGCGTGGCGCCGGGGTGGACGTCGACCACATCGACACCCACCAGAACCTGCACCTTTGGCCCATGGTGCGTGACGTGGTGATGGGGATCGGTGACGCCGCAGGGGTGCAGCGCATCCGGGTGACCCGTTCGGGTCAGCGGGGTCCTGTGGGGGTGGTGGTGCGGCGTCTGGCCCGTGACCTTGAAGCGATCTGTGACGCCAAGGGGTGGCGGCGCCCAACGGCGTCCACCGGCCTCGACGAGGCCGGCACCCTCGACACCGACGGCATGGTGGCGGCGCTCGGACGCCTGCGCGCCGGGGCGGGGTTCGCTGCGGGGGCGAGCGCCGAGCTGGCCACCCACCCGGGGGTCCTCACGAACGGTGACCGGGCGCACTACCAGTGGGGGTACCGCTGGGAGGAGGAGTACGCCGCGTTGTGCAGCCCGATGGTGCGTGACGCGGTGGATCGGCTCGGGTTCCGACTCGGCACGTTCGCCGACCTGGGGTCGGCGTGAGCGCCTCACCGTCGTCTGGGGTCACCCTGGGCCGTTACCGTGCGGCGTCGTTGGGGGTGCGCACCCATGTGGGGGTGCGGTGGCGGACCTGCCCGATCCCCGATGTCGACGCTGTCGTGCCCCCCTCGGGGGCGGTGCTCGAGATCGGGTGCGGTCACGGGCTGGTGGCGAACTACCTCGCCGACGCTGCAGCCGACCGCCGCGTCCACGGGGTGGACATCGACCCACGCAAGATCGATGCCGCCCGGGCCTCGTTGCGACCCGGGGACACCACGGTGTTCGACCTCGTCGAACCCGGGGAGCTGCCGGAGGGTCCGTTCGACGCCGTGGTGATCGTCGACGTGTTGTACCTGCTCGACGACGCCGGACGTGAGGAGCTGGTGGCGGCGGCGTGTGGGCGCCTCGGGCCGGGCGGCGTGTTGGTGGTCAAGGAACTCGGGGTGACCCCGGTTTGGAAGGCGCGTCTCGCCTCGGCGCAGGAGCGCCTGTCCACCGGCGTGCTCGGTATCACCGCCGGCCGTCACCACGGTCTCGAGTCACTCGAGGTCCTCGCCGACCGGTTTCGTCGGGCCGGACTCGTTGACGTCAGTGTGACGCGGCTTGACCGTGGGTGGTTGCACCCGCACGGTCTGGTGACGGGTCGCCGAGGCGGTTAGTGGTCGCGAGCGTCAGGTGGTGGTGAGGGCGCCGAGGGTGTGGCTGCCTCGCCGGGTTCGAGGGGGCGCATGCGCAGGTCGATGACCAGCCACAGCGTTGCGGACCACGGGGCGAACACGAGAGGCACGACGAGCGCCACGGTGAGCGCGGCGACGATGAGGGTGACCGCCGGGGGGTCGGGCCAGGTCACGAACAGTCCGACGATGAGCACGGCGAACAGTGCGGTGAACGACACGATGGTGTTGAGGCCGAACGATCCGGCCCAGTGACCGGCCTCCCGGTCGAAGCGCAGTTCGCAGCCGCTGCAGCGTTCCGGCAGACCGAGGCGGAACCGGTGGCCGGGTTGGAAGAACAGCCCGCCGGTGCCGCACACCGGGCAACGGAGCCGGACGGCGCGCCCCAGCATGGTCGACGCCGGAGGTTGGGTGGGGGGTGCGGCCGGGCTCACCTCGCAAGGATGGCATGGGTGGGGCAGCCTCATGCACGCCGTGGCGACGGGCGATCAATGGGACTGTCGGCGAATTCCGCAAAAGTTGATGGAATTAGTAAGGAATTGCTACAACTGCGGTGTGCCTGGCGACGACAACCCGATACCGATCCCCGCCGATCTCGAGGATCGCCACCCCGTTGACGTACTTGGCTGGGCGTATCGCACGTTCGGTACTGGTCGGGTCGTGGTCACCGTCAGCTTTGAAGACGCCGTGCTCGCCCACCTCGTCCACCTCGCCGAGCCCGCAGCGGAGATCGTGCTGTTGGACACCCAGTACCTGTTCGCCGAGACGCTGTGGTTCGCCAACGAACTTCGTGAGCGCTTCGACCTGAACATCCGGGTGGTCGAACCGGCCCCCGACGTGGTTGCGGACAACCGCTGGCAATACGACGTCGAAGGATGCTGCGCGGTGCGCAAGGTGGAACCGTTGAACCGGGCGCTCGCTGGTCACGACGCCTGGGTGACGGGGATTCGGCGAGTCGACGGCCCGAGTCGGGCGGACACCCCCGTGGCCAGCTTCGACGTCGGGCGCAACCTCGTGAAGGTCAATCCACTGGCCACCTGGGACGACGAGGCGGTCGAGACGTGGATCGCCGAGCACGACCTTCCGGCCAACCCGCTCACCGAGCGTGGCTACGGCTCCATCGGGTGTTGGCCGTGCACGCGACCCACCGCCCCGGGTGAAGATCGTCGGGCTGGACGCTGGTCGGGGTCGGACAAGACCGAATGCGGACTGCACCTGTGAGCGCCACTGACACCACCGTGGTCGGTCCGTCGGTGCTCGGTGCCGCCGCCGCCCAGCTCGACGACCTCGTCGACGAGGCGGTGACCATCATCCGCGAGGTGGCCACCGAGTGTGAACGTCCGGTGTTGTTGTTCTCCGGTGGCAAGGACTCCGCCGTGCTTGCCCACCTCGCCGTGGCCGCCTTCGCCCCGGCTCGCCTGCCGTTCCCGGTCATGCACGTCGACACCGGTCACAACTTCCCCGAGGTGATCGCCTACCGGGACGCGCTCGTGGACCGGTGGGGCATCGAGCTGGTCGTGGCCAGTGTCCAGGCCTCGATCGACACAGGACGGGTCACCGAGGAGACCGGGCCGGGGGCGTCACGCAACCGCCTCCAGAGCGTCACGCTGCTCGACGCCTTGGCACACCACGGGTTCGACGCCGCCTTCGGAGGCGGACGGCGCGACGAGGACAAGGCGAGGGCCAAGGAACGCATCCTCAGCTTCCGCGACACCCAGGGCCGTTGGGACCCGCGCAACCAGCGTCCCGAACCGTGGGACCTGCTCAACGCCCGTATCCGCCCCGGTGAGCACCTGCGGGCGTTTCCGCTCAGCAACTGGACCGAACTCGACGTGTGGAGGTACATCGCCGCCGAGGACGTGCCGCTCCCGTCGATCTACTTCGCCCACCGTCGCGCGGTGGTCGAACGCGGCGGGATGCTGTTGGCGGTGGGAGGCCCGGTCACCGTGGGCGACGGGGAGGTCGCCACCGAGGAACTGGTGCGGTACCGAACCGTGGGTGATGCCAGTTGTACCGGAGCGGTGCGGTCGTCGGCCACCACCGTCGACGAGGTGATCGCCGAGGTGGCGGCCAGCCGGATCACCGAACGTGGTGCCACCCGGGCCGATGACGCCTTCAGCGAGTCGGCCATGGAGGAGCGCAAACGGGAGGGGTATTTCTGATGTCGAACCCCACCGTCCTTCCCCCGTTGCACATCGCCACAGCCGGGTCGGTCGACGACGGCAAGAGCACCCTGATCGGTCGGTTGCTCCACGACACCAAGACCGTGTTCGAGGACCAGCTCGCCGCCGTGGAGCGCGCCAGTCGCCGTCTCGGAGAGGACGGCGTGAACCTTGCGCTCGTCACCGACGGGTTGCGGGCTGAGCGGGAACAGGGCATCACCATCGACGTGGCGCACCGGTACTTCGCCACCCCCCGACGGAACTTCGTGGTGGCCGACACCCCCGGACACGCCCAGTACACCCGCAACATGGTCACCGGCGCCTCCACGGCCGAGGTGGCTGTCGTCCTTGTCGACGCCCGCGCCGGCATGGTGGCCCAGACCCGACGCCACGCCTTCATTGCCGCCCTGTTGGGGGTGCGCGCCATCGCCCTTGCCATCAACAAGATGGACCTCGTCGACTGGGACGAGGGGGTCTTCGACCGGATCACGAAAGAGGTCACCGACTACGTGGCGGCGCTCCCCACTCCGGTGCCGGTGGTGCCGTTCCCGATCAGTGCTCTCAACGGCGACAACGTGGTGGAACGCTCGTCGTCGTCGCCCTGGTTCACCGGGGTGGCGTTGCTCGACTGGCTCGAGAAGGTCGACGCCCGGGCGGCGGTGCACACGGGCGCGGCTCGACTCGACGTGCAGCGGGTGCTGCGTGCACCGGCGAGCGACTTCCGTGGATACGCCGGCCGGCTGGCCGACGGCACGTTGGCGGTGGGCGACCCGGTGTGGATCGCTCCGTCGGGTCAGACGTCGACGGTTGCGGGGTTGCAGCGACTCGGTCGGGACATTGACGTGGCCCGGCCTGGCGAGGCCATCACGGTCGTGCTCGCCGATGCTGTCGACGTGGCCCGTGGCGACGTCATCACCACCGGTGACGCGGCGGTGAGCGAACAGGTGACCGGCGAGTTGTGCTGGATGATGGACGCGCCGCTGCGACCGGGGACCCGTCTTTGGTTCAAACATGGCACCCGCACCGGTCGGGCGACCCTTGACGAGGTGCGCTACGTCCACGACGTCGACACCCTCGAGCGACGCGTGGCCCAAGAGGTGGGCCTCAACGATCTCGCCTCGGTGCGGGTGTCCTTCAGCGAGCCGGTGGTCGCCGCGCCTTACGTGCACAGTCGGGTCGCCGGTCGCCTGATCCTCGTGGACGAGGCCACCAACGTCACCGCCGGCGCGCTGGTCGTCACCGAAATTGGCTGAGACGACGTGTTGGATCGGCGTCGTTGATGGGCCGTGGCGGCCCCTATTGCGGTCGGGCACTCCATAACCCTAAAATCTGACCTGTTTAGTCGTGTTTTGTCGTCCATCGGCGGAGTCGAACGTGCAGTTCCCCATCAACCTGAACCTCGAGGGTCGGCGCTGTTTGATCGTCGGTGGCGGCCGCATCGCCACCCGCAAGGCCGCCGGACTGGCAGCGTGCGGCGCGGTGATCACCGCCGTCGCCCCTGAGGTCACCGACGAACTCGCCGCCCTCGCCACCGAGGTTCGCCGTCGCCCCTACGCCCACGGCGACCTTGACGGCCACTGGCTCGTCATCACCGCCACGGGGGACCGCGCCGTCGACCAGGCCGTCTACGACGACGCCGAAGCGACCGGCATCTGGGCGAATTCCGCCGACGACCCCGAACGGTGCGCGTTCACCCTTGCCGCCGTGGTGCGGCGCGGACCGGTCATGGTCACCGCCTCGACCGGTGGGGTGAGCCCGGCGCTGTCGACGTGGTTGCGCATCCGGCTGACCGAGGCCATCGGTCCAGAGTTCGCCGACATCGCCGCCGAACTCGCCGAGCGTCGCGCCGCGGTGCACGCCCGCGGTGAGAGCACCGAGGATCTCGACTGGAACCCGATCATCGACGAGATCGTGGCGGCGCACCGCAGCACCGACACCGTCACCCTGGCCGCCCCGGTGGCGTCATGACCGTCCACCTCGTCGGCGCCGGCCCCGGTGACCCCGAACTGCTCACCGTGCGCGCCGCCCGCCTGCTCGCCACGGCCGACGTCGTCGTGCACGACCGTCTCGTCCACCCCGACGTGTTGGACCTCGCTCCCGCCGGCGCCGAACGCATCGACGTCGGCAAGCGGCCCGGGGCCACCACCCCCCAGGAACTCATCAACGCACTGTTGGTGCACCTCGGCGACCAGGGTCTCGAGGTGGTGCGGCTCAAGGGCGGCGACCCGTTCGTGTTCGGCCGCGGCGGTGAAGAGGCTGAGGCGTTGGCCCAGGCCGGGGTGCCCTTCACCGTGGTGCCGGGCATCACCTCGGCGGTGGCGGCCCCCGCCGCCGCAGGCGTTCCCGTCACCCACCGCCACGCCTCCGCCGCGTTCACCGTGGTCACCGGACACCGGGCCACCGGCGGTTCGAGCGGGGTGGCGTGGGAGGCGCTCGCTGCGGTGGGCGGCACCATCGTGGTGCTCATGGGCGTCACCGAACGTGCCGTGATCGCCGAACGCCTCATCGCTGGCGGGTTGTCGCCCGACACGCCGGTCGCCGCCGTGCGATGGGGCACCCGCTCGGACCAGACCACGGTGCGGACCACCCTCGGCGCGCTCGGCGTGACCGAGGTGCGTTCCCCGGCCACCATCGTCATCGGCGCGGTCGCCGCCCTCGATCTCGCCCCGACGGCGGTACCCGCCACCGGCCAGGTGCGCTGATGCGACGCTCCATCGACGACCAGCCACTCGGGCCCGATGACCTGCCGCCCGGCGCCGAGGACGCCGAGGCGGTCTCGTGGGCGGTGGCCATCAGCGACGACTACGACGACGCCGAACCCCGCGTGGTGCTCACCGTCGAACCCTTCGGTGCCCCCGGTACCGGCCTCATCGCCCATCTCGACCCCGTCCACGTCCGACGGCTGCGCCGTGCCCTGCACGACGCGCTGCGCGAAGTGGGCGAGGACCCAGGAACCTGAACCACCGAGGACTCCCATGACCGGCATTGCTCCCGCCCCCCAACCCCGTGACCTCGACGCCGAGGAACAACGCGACATCGAACGCTTCGAGGAGGCCATCGGCCAGTACCTCGCCGGCGACATCGACGAGGACGTGTTCCGGGTGATGCGCCTCAACAACGGCATCTACGGCCAGCGTCAGGGCGGCACCAACCAGATGGTGCGCATCAAGGTGCCGGCGGGAACCATCACCCCCGAACAGCTCGACCTGATGTCGGACCTCGCCAACGAGTTCTCCCGCGGCTGGGGCCACATCACCACCCGCCAGAACATCCAGTTCCACTTCGTCGAACTGCGCCGCATCCCCGAACTGCTGCGACGACTCGCCGACGTCGGCCTCACCACGCGCGAGGCGTGCGGGGACACGGTGCGCAACGTCATGGCGTGCCACCTCGCTGGGGCGTGCCCCCACGAGCACCTCGACGTCACCCCGTGGGCCGAAGCCACGTTCCGTCACTTCGTGCGCAACCCGCTCGGCCAGCGACTGCCCCGCAAGTTCAAGGTGAACTTCTCGGGGTGCGCCACCGACTGCGGGCAGGCGATGTTCAACGACGTCGGGGTGGTCGCCACCACCCGCACCGCCCCCGACGGCACCACCGAAACGGGTTTCCGGGTGTACATCGCCGGTGGTCTCGGAGCGAACCCGCACCCCGCCCTCGCCCTTGAGGACTTCACGAGTCGTGAGGACTTGTTGCCCACCGTCGAGGCGTGCCTGCGGGTGTTCGAACAGGCCGGCAACCGGGACAACAAGTTGCGGGCCCGCATGAAGTGGCTGGTGGACACCCTCGGCATCGACGAGGTGCGCCGCCGTGTGATCAAGGTGCGTCACACGCTGCCCGCCTCGTCGTCGTGGCCCGGTGGGATCCCCCCCGAGGTGGCCGAACATGGCGACGCCCCCGCCGGGCGGGTTCCCGACGGCCAGAGCGTGACGGCGGTGGGCCAGGGCGTGCGCGTCGACATCCTGTCGGCCGACCCGTTCACCCGGTGGGAACAGACGAGCGTGATCCGCGGGGCGGCGAACGGCACGGTGAGCGCCGTGGCCTACGCCGCCCTCGGGGACATCACCGCCAGCCAGTTCCGGGCGTTGGCGTCCATCCAGCGCGAGTTCGCCGCCGACGTGCGTCTGTCGAACCGTCAGAACGTGGTGTTCCGCAACCTCACCGACGACGACCTCGCGCCGCTGTACGCCCGCCTCGAGGCCATCGGGATGGCCCGGCCGGGTGCGGAACTCGCCCGTGACGTGGTGGCGTGCCCGGGGGCGGACACCTGCAACATCGCCATCACCCAGTCCCGCGGCCTCGCCAAGGCCATCGGGGAGGAACTCGAGGAGCAAGGTCTCGCCGAGGTCGGTGGGGTGCGGATCAACATCTCGGGTTGCACCAACAGTTGCGGCCAGCACCACGCCGCCGACATTGGCCTGTTCGGTGTGGAACGCCGGGCCCACGGCCAGGCGGTGCCCGGGTACCAACTGCTCCTCGGCGGTCACGTCGCCGACGAACAGATCCGGTTCGGTGCCAAGGCCCTGCGGGTGCCGGCCCGCACCGCCCCCGAGGCGGTGGCTCGGGTGGTGAGGCGGTTCGCCGAGGAACGCTCGGCCGCCGAGACGTTCCCGGTGTGGCTGGACCGGGTCGGTGGCGCAGCGGCCGTGGCCGAAGGCCTCGCCGAACTCGACACCATCCCCACCCCCGACGAGGACGGAACGTTCTACGTGGACTACGACGAGACCGGGCCGTTCACGGTGTCGGTGTCCGAATCGGAGTGCGCCACGTGACCGGCCGTCACGACCGCACCCCGATCGATGGGAGTGATCGATGACCACGCTCACCGACACGTTCACTGCGACCCCGCTCACCGGGACGTTCGGCATGGAGTTCACCGGAGCGCGCCTCGCCGGTGACCTCGACGCCGACTGGCTCGCCGGCCAGCTCGATGAGCACCTTTTGTTGGTGTTCCGTGACCAGTTCCTCACCCCCGCCGAACAGGTCGCCGTGGCGCGCGCCCTGGGCTCGCCGACCCCCGCACACCCGGTGGTGCCCGGCATGGACGGGTACCCGGAGATCCTCGAACTCGACGGTGCCAAAGGCGGACGCAACGCGGCGTGGCACACCGACGTGACGTTCACCCGAACCCCGCCGTCGGCGTCGGTGCTCGTCAGCGACGTCACCCCGGTCGCTGGTGGGGACACGCTGTGGGCGGACCTGCGGGGTGCGTACACCCGACTGTCCGAACCGTTGCGTGACCTCGTGGACGGACTCGAGGCGGTGCACCGGATCACCCCGCTCGCCTACTTCGGCGAGCCGGCCGACACCGGTCTGCACCGCGACGACGCCCGCGAACTCCTCGAGCGCGCTGCGGGGGTGCCGCCCGTCATCCACCCGGTGGTGCGGGTCCATCCCGCCACCAAGCGTCGGGCGCTGTTTGTGAACCCGGGGTTCACCAGTCACCTCGTCGGGTTGTCCCGGGTGGAGAGCGACCGGTTGTTGGCGTTGTTGTTCGACCACGCCACCCAGCCCGAGGTGGTGGTGCGTCACCGGTGGCAGGCCGGCGACGTCGTCATCTGGGACAACAAGGCCACCATGCATTACGCCACCGACGACTACGGCAATGCCGAGCGTCTCATGCGCCGGGTCACCATTGCCGGTGACGTCCCCCACGGTCCGAACGGGTCCGAGAGTCGCATCGTGGACGATCCGTTCCTCGCCGTGCGCTGACACTTCATTGTTGACGGACCGTCGGCGTCTCCTCGGTGCGGTTACTCCGCAGCGGTTACTCCGCAGCGGTGGGGTCACCCATGGCAGCCCGGGCTTCCTGGGCCTTGGCCGGCCCACGCAGCACCCACGCCACCCCGACGGCGATGATCGCCCCGGCGCACGGTCCCACCAGGTACACCCACCAGGTGCCGAGTTCACCGAGGGCGACGTCGGGCCCCAGGGCGCGGGCCGGGTTCATGGCCGCTCCTTCGAACGGGCCACCGAGTGACCCCAGCGCCATGATGTAGCCGGCCACGGCGAAGGGCACGTAGGCGCCACTGAGTTTGGGTCCGTTGGCCATGCCGAGCACCATGAGCACCAGCCCAAAGGTGAGCAGCGCTTCGAACGCCACCGACTCGAGGGCGAGACCCTCGGGTGGCCGGGTGGCGGCGAGGTTTCCGAGCGGCCCGAAGAACCACTTGGCCAACAGCGCCCCGGCGATGGCGGCAGCGAACTGCACGATCCAGTACACGCCCGCCATGACCCATCCCATGTCCCCGCGCAGCGTGAACGCAAGCGTCATGGCCGGGTTGAAGTGCGACGAGATGTCACCGAGGAAGAAGATGGCGACCATCAGCCACAGGGCGGCGAACGCCGACAGGACCAGCGCCACCACGTACGACGGGGGGTCACCCCCGCCGTACTTGACGAGGATGGCCGCACCCGCCGACAGCACGAACATCAGCCCGAACGTGCCGATGAACTCGGCGAGGAGTCGGCGCAGCCGGTGTTCGTTACTGGTCCATGAGGCCGAGAACGTCCGATCGCCGACCTCGGCCATCAGTGCGGACTTGCCGCTTGGCGTGGTGGTCATCGCTTCGAGGCCTTCTTCGCCGACGCCTTCTTGGCGGTCGCCTTCTTCGTCGACGCCTTCTTCGCGGAGGCCTTCTTCTTGGTCTTCGGAGCAGCGCCGTCGGGGTGGGTCATGTTGATGGGCACCACCACCCGGTCGTAGAGCTCCTCGGACACGCCGTTGCGCAACGCCGCCTCACGCAGCGTGAGGTCGTGGTCGATGGCGTAGTGGGAGATCACCGACGCCTGGTCGTAGCCGATGATGGGGGACAGGGCGGTCACCATCATCACCGACTTGTCGATGTTCTCCTTGATCTTCGGGCGGTTCAGCTCGGCGCCCTCGATCATGAACTCCCGGAAGTGGTCGCACATGTCGGCCATGATCAGCGCCGAGTGCAGGTAGTTGTTGATGAGGACGGGCCGGAAGGCGTTCAGTTCGAAGTTGCCTTCGGCGCCGCCCATCTGCACGGCGACGTCCGAGCTCATGATCTGGATGCAGACCATGAGCATCGCTTCGGCCTGGGTGGGGTTGACCTTGCCCGGCATGATCGACGAGCCGGGCTCGTTGGACGGCAGGATCAGTTCCATCAGCCCGGTGCGCGGACCTGAGCCCAACCACCGCATGTCGTTGGCGATCTTGAACAGGGTCACCGACGCCGACTTCAACCCGGCGTGGGCACGGACCATGCGGTCAAGGGTGCCTTGGGCGGCGAACTTGTTGTCGGCAGTCTTGAACGGGTAGCCGGTGAGCTTGGCGATGACGGCGGCCACCTCGTCCCCGAACCCGGCCGGTGAGTTGAGGCCCGTGCCCACCGCGGTGCCACCCATGGCGAGTCGCAGCAGACCGGCAGTGGCGTGCTCAACGTCGACGATGGCATCGGCGAGCGCGGCGGCGTAGCCGGACCATTCCTGGCCGACGGTCAGCGGCGTGGCGTCCTCGAGGTGCGTGCGGCCGATCTTGACCACCGAGCTCCACTGGCGGGACTTCTTCTCAAGGGCCTTCTGGAGGCGCTTGAGGGCCGGGATGGTTTTGGTGGTGGCCATCGTGTACGCCGCGATGTGCATGGCGGTGGGGAACGTGTCGTTGGACGACTGACCCATGTTCACGTGGTCGTTGGGGTGCACCGGCTCCTGTGAACCGAGCTTGCCGCCGACGAGCTGGATGCAGCGGTTCGACACCACCTCGTTGACGTTCATGTTCGACTGGGTGCCCGAGCCGGTCTGCCAGACGTAGAGCGGGAAGTCCTCGTCGAGCTGCCCGGTGATCACCTCGTCACAGACCTTCTCGATCAGCTTGCCCTTCCACTGGGGCAGTCGGCCGTGCCGGGTGTTGACGATGGCGGCGGCCTTCTTGACGTAGCCGTAGGCGTGGTACACCTCGTGGGGCATCCGGTCGTTGCCGATGTCGAAGTGGATCAGGCTCCGCTGGGTCTGTGCCCCCCAGTAGCGGTTGGCGGGCACCATGACGGTGCCGAGGCTGTCGAATTCCTTGCGCTCGCCGGTGGCCTTCAGCCCGATGGGGAGGTTGAGGATCTTGGGTGGTCGGGAGTTCGATGGGGTTGGCACGTGGGGTTCCTTGTTGTCGTTGCGGCAGCCAGGGTCTGGCTGTGGAAGAGTTACGGAATAATCTAGCAATTTCACAGTGAGTGCGTGAGCGGACACACCGGTTACCAACCCGTTCGGTGCGACACTGTCGTCCGGTACGTCATCTAGGAGGATCTCGTCATGTGCACCAACTTCAAACATCAGCCAGCCGGCGACGGGTCAGTGGCCGTTGGTCGCACCATGGAGTTCCCCGACGTCCTGCCCTGGGAACTCGGCATCGTCGCCTCAGACTTCACCGGCAAGAGCGAAGCCTCCCCCGACGGCAAGTCGTGGACCGGCACCCACGGCGTCATCGGCATCGGGGCGTTCAAGCCGCACTGGATCGCCGACGGCACGAACACCGCTGGTCTGTCGGGACACCTGTTGTACATGCCCGGTCACGCCACCTACGCCGCACCCCGCAACGACGGGTCTGACATCGGGATCCTCGAGGTGTTGGCGTTCCTGTTGGGCACGTGCACCTCGATCGCCGAGGCCAAGGCAGCAATGGCCACGTGCAACGTCGTGGACTTCACCCCGCCCGAGGTTCCCATCCCTCTGCCGCTGCACGTCATCCTTCACGACAAGGACGCCTGCGCCGTCGTCGAGTTCCAACCCGACGGCATGGTCATCACCGACAACCCGGTGCAGGTGGCCACCAACGCACCGTTCATCGACTGGCACCTGACCAACATCAGCAACTACCTGACCCAGACCCCGACGTTGCCCGAGGCCATCACCATCGGGGGGACGACGTTCGCCCCGCTCGGTCAGGGATCGGGGTTCGCCGGCCTGCCCGCTGACGGGAACTCGCCGTCACGGTTCGTCCGGGTGCTCGCCGACGTGCGGTTCGCCCAACAGCCAAAGGACGAACATGCCCTGCTGATGGACTGTGTGCGCATCCTGCACAACTTCGACATCGTCCCGGGCACCATCATGGAGGACGCGCCCGGTGGAGGATTGACCCCCGAGCTCACCATGTGGTCGACCGTGTCGAACCTCACCGGTCACGGGTACCTCTTCAACACGCTGCACGACCCGTTGTGGTACTCGGTCGATCTCGGTGCAACGGACTTCAGTACGTCGCGGCTCGTGGCTTTCCCCACCGGCGGCACCTTCACGTCGTTCTCCGTCTGAGTCGCCGACCTCACTCTCTGCATTCCATCCACGCCGTCCAAGGAGCACCTCATGGCCAATGACACCCCCGACCGTCCTGCTGGCGATCCGCCCGCCGGCCCGTCAACCGTCGACACCCTCCGGAAGGTCTCCCCGTTGGCCATCGTGCTGCTCGGGTTCTTCGGAGCGGTGCAGGGTGCCGCGCCCAACATCGCCAGCACCGCGCTGGTGGGAGCGAGCCGCTCCCTCGACATGACCGGCAGCGTGCAGGCCTTGGCGGCCAGCATGCAGACCCTGGCGATCGCCGCCACCGTGATCACCACCGGCATGCTCGCCGACCGGTTCGGCCGACGGCTGGTCCTGATGGTGGCGTTGGTACTCGGTGCGATCGGGAATCTCATCGTCATGGTGTCACCAAACGCTGCGGTCTACATGGCCGGGATGGTCGTCGTGGGCATCGGTCTCGGCGCCGTGTACGGCTCGGCGTTCGGGTACATCAAGTCCGTGGTGAAGCCCGAACGCATGGCGTCGGCGATGGGGGTGTTCATGGCGACGACCATGGTGTTCACCCTCATCTTCACCTTCGTCGGTGGCACGCTCGCCTCGAGTGACTGGCGTACGGCGTACCTGTTGATCCCGGCGGCGTGCATCGTGGGTCTCGTGTTGACCCCGGTGCTGCTGCCGAAGATCCCGACGGTGGGCGACGGATCGTTCGACGTGCTCGGCCAGCTCTTCCTCGCCGCCGGAATCGTCGGGTTGCTCTACGGCATCAGTCAGTTGGCCAAGAGCCTGACGTCACCGGGCACGTTCGTTCCCATCGTTGTCGGGATCGTGCTGCTCGTTGCGTTCGTCGTGTGGGAACGCCGCTACAGCGGCCACTTCTTCCCCGTTGAGATCCTTCGCTCACCCGTGTTCCTCGCCGCCCTGTGTTTCGGGTTCATCTACAACTTCGGCAACTCGGTGTCGTTCCTGCAGCTGACGAACCTGTGGCAGTACGTCAACGGTCTGACGACGTCCAAAGTCGCCCTGTGGCAGTTGCCGCTGCTGTTCGCCGGCATCGTCAGTGGTCTGTTGGCTGGCCGGGTCATCAGCAAGGGCATCTCGAACCGGGTCGCCGGCGTGGTGGGCGGTCTGATGACGGCGGTCTCCTTCGTGCTGTTGGCTCTGGCGCACGAGTCCACCAGCCTCGTCGGGTTTCTTCCCGGGATGATTCTCGGGGGTGCCGGTGTGGTCATCGCCGCCGTCGCGTTCGGAAACCTGGTGTTGCGCGAAGCCCCGCCCGAGTTCCTCGGACCGGTGTCGAGTTCGCGGACCACGTTCGGGCAGTTCGCCTACACCCTGGGGTTCTCGATCTCGACGGTGGCCCTCGACCGTCTCACCGTGGGTGGCACCACCGACCGTCTCGAGGCTGCCGGGGTGCCCGCCAACCAGTTGTCGACCGGCATGGACGCCGTGACCGTCTACGCATCGTCGGGTACCCGACCTGACACGGCGTTGGGCCAACAGGCGCTCACCGATGCGGCGACCTCCTACGGCGGGGCGTTCCAGACGACGTTCCTCGTCGTGGCCGTCGTTCTCGTCGGCACCTCGGCGTTGGCGTGGTGGTTGCTGCGCAACGGTGAGGGTGACGCCAAGCCCGCTCACGTGGACGGCGCCGCCCTCGAACACGCCCCAGGCTGAACCCGAACCGAATACGCGAGGCGGTCTGCGCCCCGGTGCCCGCCGGGTTCGGGTCTGCGTCAGGCGCGCGTGACGCTCAGCAACACGTGCGGTGTTTGGTGGCGAGGTGACGGTGCGGTTCGGGGTCGGCCACCCCCGCAGCGGTCTCGAACGCCACCACGTCGAGTTTCTCGCCCGAGAGCCAGGTGGCGACCACGCTGACGGCGGTCCTGATCTGCATCGGGTCCACGTCGTGGGGATCGACGTTCAGCTGCACGAAGTCGGCGAACTTGCCGACCTCGATCGAGCCCACCTCGTGGTCGCGCCGCAGGATGAACGCGGCGTCGATGGTCTGGGCCCGCAGCGCCTGATCAACGGTGACGCACTGGTCGGTGCCTCTGGGTGTGTCCGACTGGGTGGTGCGGGTCACGACGGTCTTGATGTTGTCGAGCGGTGAGGGCGGGCTGACCGCACCGTCGTTGTGGTACGAGGGCCGCATTCCGGCGTCGGTGGCGTCCTTGACCCGGCACCACTGCGACCCGTGTTCGTGGTCGAACATCTGGCCGTCGAGGAGGTCCCCCCAGTACTGCAACTGGAACGGTCCCATGGAGGCGTACACCCCGAGCTTCGCCGCCCGTTCGAACTGGTCGGTGCGCCCGGCCCCGACGTGTTCGATGCGCCACCGGTGGTCGGTGCCGAGGAGGTGGTGCTTGGTGAGGCCTGCCTCATAGGCGTCGAGGACGACGTCGAGGGCGGCGTCGCCGTTGACGTGGACCGCGAACTGGACCCCCTCGGAGGCGTGCTCGTCGATGATGGCGTCGAGCTGGTCGCGGGTGTAGTTCATCTGCTCCACCCCGTGGAGTCCCGCCGGAATGCCCGCAGCGCGCGTGGCGGGGGTGTCGAGGTACGGGAAGGTGAGCGCGATGTTGCCGACCCACGGTGAGCCGTCCGCCCACAACTTGATGCCCCGCTTGTCGAGCATCTCGGCGGGCACCTTCGACTCCCACGGTTTGTCACAGTCGTCGGTGGTGGACATGTGGTAGAGCGAGATGCGCAGCGGACAGTTCGGGAGTGACGCCAACGCCTCGAAGGCGGCCTTCTGGGTGGAGTCGTACGTCATCTCCGAGGTGGAGGTGATGCCGTTGCGGGCCATGAGCGCGTACCACTGGGCGGCGGAGGCCAACGGGTGTGGCACGGCCTGGGCCATCACCTTGTTGGCCACCGCCATCATGGCGGGCACCTCGAACGCCTGACCGTTGGAGGTGCCGTCGGGGTTGCGCCCGAACGACCCCCCGACGGGATCGGCCGGCGGTTCGGCGTCCCAACCAAGGAACGAGATGGTCGCCGAGTTGAAGTACACGGCGTGACCGGAATTGTCGGCCACCACCACCACCCGACCGGGGAAGAACTTGTCGAGCACGGTGGCGGTGGGGGCGTCGACCCCGTGGAGGAGTCGGTCGAACCCGTTGAACATCGCCGGTTGCCCCTCGGGCAGTTCGGCGTGGACCTTGGTGAACAATTCGGTGACGCTCGACCACGTCGGGTACCCGACGTAGGGGGCAACCCAGTACGCGGGCGGCTGGGTGGTGATGCCAGAGAGCACCGGGTGCGAGTGGGACTCAACGAACCCGGGCAGCAACACGTCGGACCCGACGTCCACCACCTCGGCGCCGGGGACAGCGGTCTGGCAGGCGGCAAGGTCGCCCACCGCCGCGATCCTGCCGTCGGCGCCCACGGCCACTGCGGTGGCGATCGGTGTTGACTCGTCCATGGTGAGGATGCGGGATGCGGTGAGGATGCGGGCTGCGGGCATGGTCACTCCTTGGGGTGGGCCGCCCGGTCGGGCTGCTACATGACAAATGTACAGGGCGTTTCGGGGGTTGGCGGCGCAGTCGCGGTCCGGTCAGTCGCAGTGGAACACACCGTCCCACTGAGCCAGCCAGCCTGGTGACGTGCGTCGGGTGCATGTGGTGGACGCGGTCTGCGAGCGCTCATCATCAGTTGCCACCCGGATCCACCCTCCGACTGGGTCGCCTGACCACGCCGTTCCGATCGGCCGTTCTGAGCGGATTGCCATTGCGTTGGTTGCTTGCGGCCGTGGAATGGCCGTCGTCGGTTCATGAGGTGTTTGGACCACAGGGCTGGGGTGGGGCGATCGGGCATTCGGGTGCTGTGAGCCAAGAGGCAAAGCGGGCGAGCGGTGTAGCGTGTCCCATTCATCGCCGTTGGTGCCCAATCGCCGACAGTGGTTGCCCGAACCCGGGGAGGGTCGATGAGAAAGAGCCTTGCGGTTGCCCTTGCGTGCCTGTTGGCCATCGGCGGCCTCGGTGTGGCGGCCCCCCCTGCGTCGGCCACGGTTGAATCGGCGGTGGTCGTCCCCACCCCGAGCCCCACTGCCAGCCAGGAGCTTCTTTCGGTGTCGTGTGTCGACGAGACCTTCTGTGTCGCCGTCGGATCGGTCCGGGAAGACCGGGTCCAGCCGCTGATCGTGTCGTGGGACGGCAACGAATGGACGTCGGTGCCGGTGCCGGTGATCAATGCGGGAGTGCCCACACTCTTGGAGTCGGTGTCCTGTGTGTCGGAGACCTTCTGTGTCGCCGTCGGTTGGGTTGAAGACTATGGCTCCAGCCAGACGGTCATCCTTGTCTTTGATGGCAATGCGTGGACCCGCGCCGCGAGTCCAGCGGCCAGCGGCACGACGCTTCTGCGCTCAGTGTCCTGTGTGTCAGAGACCGCCTGTGTGACGGTCGGTCAGGTCTACGGAGGCAACTTCCGGACCCTGGCTCTGACATGGGACGGGAACACGTGGGCCATCCAACCGACGCCGAATGAGAGCCCGTCGGCATACAACGCCTTCTTCTCCGTGTCGTGCGTTTCCGACTCGTGGTGTACCGCCATGGGCTACCACGCGCCCAGTTCTGTGCCGAACCAGCCCATGGCGGCGCTGTGGAATGGTGCGACGTGGAGCTCGGTGCCAGTACCCATCCCCGTTCCGGGCGTCTCGAACTTCTTGCGGTCGGTGTCGTGTGCGTCGCCGACCTCCTGTTTCGGGGTGGGCTTCGCCGAGTCGATCCCCACATCGCCGATTCTGCTTGTCTGGGACGGCACCTCGTGGTCGGTGGGGACAATTCCCAGTGACGGCGAGTTCGGATCCCGACTCTCCGGAGTGGTCTGTCCGGCTCCTGACACATGTGTCGCCGTTGGAGAAATCCCGGACGAGAGTGGCTACGACCGGGGTCTGATCCTGGTGTGGGATGGA
>CAMAQM010000002.1 GCA_945860545.1 Bifidobacterium breve
AGGGCACTGAGATGTGTATGCCGGGTGACAACACGTCGATGCGGGTGGAGTTGATTGCTCCGATCGCTATGGACGAGGGTTTGCGTTTCGCTATTCGTGAGGGTGGTCGGACGGTGGGTGCCGGCCGAGTCACCAAGATCATCAACTGACGTCGATACCCGGCACCGGTTCGCCGGTGCCGGGACGACAGGTTCCTTGACAACCGAGTGGTATCCGCAGGGTGAGGACCCAAGGAACCAATCCGCACCAGGAAGCGACGAGCATGGCAGACAAGCAGAAAATCCGGATCAGGCTCAAGGCCTACGACCATGAGTTGATCGACCAGTCGACCAAGAAGATCGTCGAGACCGTGGTGCGCACCAACGCCACCATCCGTGGTCCGGTTCCCCTCCCTACCGAAAAGCACCGCTACACCGTGGTCCGTTCGCCCCACAAGGACAAGGACTCCCGTGAGCACTTCGAGATGCGGATCCACAAGCGGTTGATCGACATCCTTGAGCCGTCCCCCAAGACGGTCGACTCCCTTCAGCGTCTCGACCTGCCGGCAGGCGTCGACGTGGAGATCAAGCTCCAGCAGGCGTAGGGCCCTGCCGATTCACAGAGGTGGCTGGTAGCGTCCCCTCCGAGGCGCTCTCGCTGCCGGGGTCTCCCTGCTCCTCTCCGGGGCGGTGGCCGCGACACCGGCGTTCGCCGGATATCTGGCTGAGCTCTCGTCTGACATCGATTGTGATTCGTCAACGGGGGAGTGGGTGGTCACCTACACCTACCGTGCCAACGACCAGATCGGCCCGATTGTCGGTAGCTACATCCTCTCCGGTGGTCCATCGGGTGAGACCGGTGAGTTGACCTTTGCACCGGTGCCGGTCGGTCCGGGTGCGCCAGCAACGGCAGCGGTCCGTCTGCCTGGCGATTCCACGGGGCTGCTCTCGGGCTCCGCATCAGACAACGTCACCGGTGATCAGGTCGAGGATCAGCTCGACGGCTCATGTGTGATCACCTCTACGACCTCTACTTCAACGACAACCGCACCTAGCGAGTCGGTGCCGGCCCGACCCGCCTTCACTGGCTGAACCACGGAGCTGAAGCTCCGGGTCGAGGTTCGCCTATTCGATGCGTCCGGGTCGGATGCCTCCTCCCGGTTTGCTCAGCCAGATCTGCGGTTGATCACCCAGGTCACCGGCCGGTCCGCCAAGGCGGCCAGTGGCCAGAGGTACGGGGCCACGTTGGCGTTCACCGCCGCCACCCCGACGGACGCCACGAACACGATGCCAGTGGTGAGGAGGCCGGTGAAGGCCCCTCGCAGGCTCTCACGGTTTACTCCCTGGGTGGTGAGATCGGCGCGCCAGGCGAGCCACGCCAGGGCGGCGGTGGTGAAACTGGCGGCGGCCACCGTGAGTGCATAGAGCGCCACCCCGGCGAAAGTGTCGCTGTACTCGGCGAAGACCTCGGTGGGGAACGGGAGGAAGACGATGGTGGCGAGGTGGCCGAGGTTGAGCCACACCAGACCCGTCGTGGTGCGGTCAAGATGGCGGAAGACCTGGTGGTGGGTCTTCCAAAACAGCCCAATGACGGCGAAACTGATGGCCGCGGCGAGGAACTTCGGTCCCTCTGCTGCGATTGCCTCCCACACCTGGCCATCGGAGAGTCCGTCGGGGATGCCGAGGTTCAGTACCAACAGGGTGATGGCGATGGCGTAGACGCCGTCGCTGAAGGCCTCAATCCGGCTGGTTCCCGCCATCCACCAGTTCCGTCGGCTTGTGTCGCTGCGGTCACCCCCGCCCATTGCCGGGAGTGTAGGGCGGGTGTGGCGATGCGAGTTGGACGCCTCCGAGCACGGACGCTAGTGTCTCCCTTCCGTGTGTCGGGAGCCTCCCGACCCCCAACCGACGTCCATGAAGGCCCTCGGGTACCTCGTGGCGAAACCGAATCCAGCGCTCCGGTCGGCCTGTCCGCCCGGAGCGTCGGCGTGAATGGCTGAAGGGCCATTCACAAGCTTCACAGGAAGAACGCTGAGAAATGGCGAACACAGCTCTCGTGGCCGAGAAGGTCGGGATGACCCAGATGTGGCAGGACGACAAGGTCGTCCCGCTCACCGTGCTGCGCGTCCCATCGGTGCGCGTGGTGCAGATCAAGACTGCTGAGCGGGATGGCTACTCCGCCCTGCAGGTGACCTACGGCACCCGTGATGCCCGCAAGGTGAACCGGCCGACGGCTGGTCATTACGAGGCGGCAGGGGTTGACCCCGGGGTGAAGCTCGTTGAGCTGCGCCTTGAGGACACCTCCGGCTACGAGGTCGGTCAGGTCATCGGCCCGGAGGTCTTCGCCGAGGGGCAGCTCATCGACGTCACCTCGGTCAGCCGTGGCAAGGGATTCGCCGGCACGATGAAGCGTCACAACTTCTCCGGCCAGAAGGCCTCGCACGGTACGCACAATGTGCACCGCAAGCCTGGTTCGGTTGGCGCCTGCGCCACTCCGGCCCGGGTGTTCCGTGGCCAGCGCATGGCTGGTCGCATGGGTGGCGCCAAGGTCACGACCCTCAACCTCAAAGTCGTCGAGGTGGACACCGAGGCTGGCCTGCTGTTGGTGCGTGGTTCGGTCCCCGGCCCTCGTGGTGGCCGGGTCGTGGTTCGTAACGCCGTGAAGAAGCCGGTTCCGGTGATCTCGGGGGAGGCTGAGTGATGCCCAGCGTTGACGTGCTCACACCCGCTGGAAAGACTTCCGGCAAGGTTGATCTCGACGGTGAATGGTTCGGCATCGAGCCGAATGTGGCGGTGATGCATCAGGTCGTGACCGCCCAGCTCGCCGCCCGACGTGCCGGGACGCAGTCGACGAAGACCCGTGCCGAGACCGCCGGCGGTGGTGCCAAGCCTTGGCGCCAGAAGGGGACCGGTCGTGCCCGTCAGGGTTCGATCCGTTCGCCCCAGTGGCGTGGTGGCGGTGTGGCGCTCGGGCCCAAGCCGCGTTCCTACGCGCAGCGCACCCCCAAGAAGATGGTGCGCCTCGCCCTCCGCTCCGCCCTGTCTGACCGGGCGGCCGAGGGTCGTGTCGCTGTCGTGGATTCGTGGGGCTTTGACGCTCCCCGCACCAAGGACGCCATTGCCGCACTCGCCGCCATGGGGATCGAAGGTCGAGTGCTCATGGTCCTGCGCCGCGAGGATGTGAATGCTGCGCTCAGCTTCCGCAACATCCCCGAGGTTCACCTCATTGAGAATGGCCAGTTGAACGCCTATGACGTGCTGGTGAGTGACTGGGTGGTCTTCACCGCTGACGCCCTTCCCGGTGCCGAATCCCCCGCAGCGACCGCTGCTCCCGCAGCCACTGACGAGTCGGTGGAGGATGACCAGTGAAGTACCCCCAAGACGTTGTGATCGCCCCTGAGGTGAGTGAGAAGACCTACGCCCTCCAGGACGCAGCGGTCTACACCTTCCGTGTCCACCCCGACGCCACCAAGCCCGAGATCCGCAGTGCGGTCGAGGCGCTCTTCAACGTCAAGGTGGCCAAGGTGAACACGCTGAACCGCAAGGGGAAGCGGAAGCGCAACCGGCGCCTCCCAACATTCGGCAAGCGGCCCGACGTCAAGCGGGCCTACGTGACTCTCGCACCGGGCGAGAGCATTGATCTGTTCGAGGCCTGATTCGATGGCAGTCCGTAAGCGCAAGCCCACAAGCCCTGGTCGTCGGTTCCAGACCGTCTCGGATTTCTCCGAGATCACCAAGACCACGCCGGAGAAGAGCCTTCTCGCCCCGCGAACCTCAACGGGTGGTCGTAACGCCCATGGTCGCAAGACCTCGCGTCATCGTGGCGGCGGGCACAAGCGTCGCTACCGCGTCGTTGACTTCCGTCGCGTGAAGGACGGTTTCGAGGCCAAGGTCGCGGCCATCGAGTACGACCCGAACCGCAACGCCCGCATTGCGCTGCTGCACTACCTCGACGGGGAGAAGGCGTACATCCTCGCCCCCGAAGGTCTCAGTGTCGGCGACCGCGTGCGTTCCGGTCGTGATGCTGACATTCGCCCCGGTTGTGCACTTCCCCTCCGTTACATCCCGGTGGGTACCACGGTGCACAACGTGGAACTCCGGCCCGGTGGTGGCGGCAAGATGGCTCGCAGCGCCGGTTCGTCGGTGCAGTTGGTGGCCAAGGAAGGCGACTACGCCACGTTGCGCCTCCCCAGCACCGAGATGCGCCGTGTGCTCATTGACTGCCGGGCAACCGTCGGCACCGTCGGGAACGCCCAGGCTGAGCTCATCAAGGTCGGCAAGGCCGGTCGTAACCGCTGGAAGGGTGTTCGTCCCCAGTCCCGTGGTGTCGTGATGAACCCGGTTGACCACCCCCACGGTGGTGGTGAGGGCAAGACCTCCGGTGGACGCCACCCGGTGTCGCCATGGGGCAAGCCCGAAGGCCGTACCCGTAACAAGAAGAAGCCGTCCCAGAAGCTGATCGTCCGGCGTCGCCGGTCGCGGCGGTAGGAAACAGGAGTCCGAATGCCCCGCAGCCTCAAGAAGGGACCGTTCGTCGACGACCACCTGCTCCGCAAGGTGGACGCCCAGAACGAGTCCGGAGACAAGCGAGTGATCAAGACCTGGTCGCGTCGTTCCACCATCATCCCCGACATGGTGGGTCACACCATCGCGGTGCACGACGGGCGCAAGCATGTGCCCGTGTACGTCACCGAATCGATGGTGGGTCACAAGCTGGGTGAGTTCGCCCCCACACGCACCTTCAAGTTCCACGCCGGCCAGGAGCGCAAGGGACGCCGATGACCGCTGCCAAGACCAACGAGCGGCCCGGTACCCGGGCCCAGCACCGTTACGCACGAGTGTCGGCCTACAAGGCCCGCGTCGTGCTCGACCTCATCCGCAACCAGCCGGTGTCGACCGCTCTCGAGATTCTTGACTCGGTGGAGCGCGACGTCGCCGCCACCATTCGCAAGGTTTTGGAGTCGGCAGTCGCCAACGCTGAGCACAACGACGGCCAGGTCGCCGACGAGCTCGCTGTCGTCGCCTGCTACGCCGACGAGGGTCCGACACTGAAGCGTTTCCGCCCCCGTGCCCGCGGTCGCGCCAGCCGTATCCGCAAGCGCACCTGCCACATCACGGTGATCGTGGCCCGGATGGAGGACGCCGAACTTGAGCGTCTCCAGGCCCGTGCAGCCGCCGGTGGCCGCGTCGGGAGCGCCCAGGCTGCTGCGGCGGCTCGCCGTGATCGTGTCGCTCGAAGCCGTGCTGCCAAGGCGGAGCGAGCCGCTGAGCACGACCACGATCACGATCACGATCATGACCATGACGAGGATCACGAGACCGTCGAGGCCGTCGAGGCCGAGACCGTTGAGGTCGAGGTCGACGAGGTCGAGGTCGAGGTCGAGGTCGACGAAGTTGAGGTGGCTGCAGAGGCCGACGATGCCGATGAGGCTGACGCCGCAGATGACGAGAGCAAGGACGACGCCTGATGGGACAGAAGGTCAACCCCTACGGTTTCCGCCTCGGGATCACCACAGACTGGAAGTCCCGTTGGTTCGCGGATCGCAAGGACTACGGGAAGTTCGTAATCGAGGATTGGAAGATCCGCGACTACATCATGGAACAGCTCCCCAACGCCGCCATCAGCCGCATCGAGGTCGAGCGCACCCGTGACCGACTCCGCATTGACGTCCACACGGCACGTCCGGGCATCGTGATCGGTCGTCGTGGTGCTGAGGCCGACAAGTTGCGCGCTGGGCTCACTGCCATCACCGGCAACAACAAGGTGCAGCTCAACATCCAGGAGATCAAGCAGCCTGAGCTTGATGCTGCGCTGATCGCCCAAGGTATTGCCGATCAGCTCGCTGGCCGCGTGGCGTTCCGTCGGGCCATGAAGCGTGCCGTCCAGAATGCCCAGAAGGCCGGAGCCCTTGGTATCCGGGTGCAGTGCTCGGGTCGTCTTGGCGGTTCGGAAATGGCACGGACCGAGTGGTACCGGGAAGGTCGGGTGCCGCTGCACACGCTGCGAGCCGACATTGACTACGGGTTCCGCGAGGCTCGCACGACCGCTGGTCGCATCGGCGTGAAGGTGTGGATCTACAAGGGCGAGATCCTCCCTTACAAGAGTGTGCTGTCCGAGAAGATCAGTGCCGAGGCCGCCATGGCAGTGGGGGAGACCTCCGGCCAGGCAGCCCGTGCGCCTCGACCGGTCGTGTCGTCCTCGGGTCGTCGTCCGGCTGCGGAGGAAGGCGGCGTCGTGGCCCCTGTGTCCGACGACGAGATCGCTGCAGAGGCAGCCACACCACTGGTCAAGGAAGCTGACCCCGAACTCGAGCGACTTCTCGCCGAGGAAGAGGAGATCGAGCGCTCGACCCGCGATCACAACGAAACGCCCCACTTCCGTTCGGGGGATGACTGACATGTTGATGCCGCGCAAGGTCAAGCACCGCAAGCAGCACCGGGGCCGTATGACCGGTCAGGCCAAGGGAGGGACCGAGGTCACCTTTGGTGACTGGGGTATCCAGGCCCTTGAGCCGGGCTGGATCACCGCCCGTCAGATCGAGGCCGCCCGTGTGGCCATGACCCGTCACGTCAAGCGTGGTGGCAAGGTCTGGATCAACATCTTCCCGGACAAGCCGGTGACCCAGAAGCCTGCTGAGACCCGGATGGGCTCTGGCAAGGGAAACCCTGAGCGCTGGGTAGCTGTCGTCAAGCCGGGCCGCATCCTGTTCGAGATGGCGTACCCCGATCCTGTCCTGGCCAAGGCAGCCCTCAACCGGGCGATCCAAAAGCTCCCGATCAAGGCCCGGATCGTGGCTCGCGAGGAGGGGTTCTGATGGCGAAGCGAACTGACTACCGCGACCTCGGTGACGCCGAGCTGTACACCCAGCTCGCCGATGCCAAGCAGGAACTGTTCAACCTGCGGTTCCAGAACGTGACCGGCCAGCTCGACAACCCCACTCGGATCTCGCAGGCCAAGCGTCAGGTGGCGCGGCTGTTCACCGAGATCCGTGCACGTGAGATCGCCGCTGCTGAGGCGCTCGTCTCTGCCGAGGAGGGCAACTGATGGCTGAAGAGACTGAACGACCGAACGAGCGCAAGGTCCGCGAGGGCCTCGTGGTGTCCGCTGGGATGGACAAGACGGCCGTTGTCGCCGTCGTGGACCGCAAGCGGCACCCTCGTTACAACAAGACCGTGCAGCGCACCACCAAGCTGTTCGTCCATGACGAGGCCAACGACCTCAACGTGGGTGACCGGGTGCGTGTTGTTGAGACCCGCCCGCTGTCAAAGAACAAGCGTTGGCGGCTCGTGGACGTCCTGGAGCGTGCCCGATGATTCAGCAGGAGAGCCGCCTCAAGGTGGCGGACAACAGTGGGGCCAAGCAGGTTCTGTGCATCCGTGTTCTCGGTGGCACGCGCCGGCGCTACGCCTCCATCGGTGATGTGTTCATCGCCACCGTCAAAGACGCCATCCCCGGGGCCGCCGTCAAGAAGGGCGACGTCGTTCGCTGCGTGGTGGTGCGCACCAAAAAGGAGAAGCGTCGTCCGGACGGTTCCTACATCCGATTCGATGAGAACGCTGCCGTGCTCATCAAGGACGACCTGTCGCCTCGCGGTACCCGCATCTTCGGCCCGGTCGGCCGTGAACTGCGTGACAAGAAGTTCATGCGTATCGTCTCCCTGGCTCCGGAGGTGCTCTGAGATGGCGGGCATGAAGGTGCGCAAGGGCGACCGCGTCCGGATCCTGCAGGGCAAGGACCGCGGCAAGGAAGGCACGGTCACGTTCGCCTACCCCGCAGAGGGTCGGGTCATCGTGGAGGGCTACAACGTGGCGAAGCGTCACCAAAAGCCCACCGGGTCAACGCAGCAGGGCGGCATCATCGACAAGGAGATGCCGTTGCGCGTGGAGAACGTGGCAGTGATCTGCCCCTCGTGCGGCAAGGCGTCGCGTGTCGGGTACCGGTTCGACGACGACGGCACCAAGGTTCGTGTGTGCCGCAAGTGTGGAGGTGACCTGTGAGTACGGCGACGACCGCCCCTCCCCGTCTCAAGGAGCGCTACCTCGCTGAGGTGCGCGCCCAACTCAAGACGGACCTTGAGCTTCCCAACATCATGCAGGTGCCCCGGCTTGAGAAGATTGTCCTCAACGCCGGCGTTGGCGCCGCCGTGGCCCAGCAGTCGCTCATCGAGGGGGCGCTCGCCGACCTCGAGGTGATCAGCGGGCAGCGACCGGTGGTGACCAAGGCCAAGAAGTCCATCGCCGGGTTCAAGCTCCGTGAGGGCAACGCCATCGGCGTCAAGGTGACCCTGCGGGGCAACCGGATGTGGGAGTTCCTCGACCGGCTGATCAGCCTCTCGATCCCGCGTATCCGGGACTTCCGAGGCCTCAACCCCCGGTCGTTCGACGGTCACGGCAACTACACGTTCGGCGTGACCGAGCAGCTGATCTTCCCCGAGATTGACTACGACAGGATCGATACCACCCGCGGTATGGACGTCACGATTGTGACCACCGCCGTTACCGACGACCAGGGCCGCGCACTGCTCACAGCCCTGGGCTTCCCGTTCAAGCGTGAAGGACGATAGGGAATGGCCAAGAAGGCACTGATCGAGAAGAGCAACCGCAAGCCGAAGTTCAAGGTGCGGTCGTACACGCGCTGTCAGCGTTGTGGCCGTCCGCGTTCGGTGTACCGCAAGTTCCTGCTGTGCCGGGTGTGTCTCCGTGAGATGGGGCACGCCGGCGAGGTGCCGGGGCTCAAAAAGGCGAGCTGGTGAGGTAGATCGACGATGACCATGACCGACCCAATCGCCGACATGCTGACTCGCATCCGCAACGCCAACGTCGTGATGCACGACGAGGTGCGGATGCCTTCGTCCAAGCAGAAGGAAGCTCTGGCCGCCGTGCTCAAGCGCGAGGGCTATATCGATGACTTCGAGGTTGCCGAGCAGGACGGCCGTCCCGGCCGTCAGCTCACGCTGCACATGCGCTACTCCAACGATCGCCAGCGGGTGATCTCGGGTATCCGTCGCATCTCCAAGCCGGGCCTTCGGGTGTACTCCGGTGCCGAGTCTGTGCCACGCGTCCAAGGCGGCCTGGGTGTCGCTGTCCTGTCCACGAGCCAGGGGCTCCTCACCGACCGCGAGGCGCGCAAGCGCCGTGTCGGCGGTGAAGTCCTCTGCTACGTCTGGTGAGCGAGGGGGTCTGAACCATGTCCCGAATCGGCAAGTCCCCCATTGCGGTGCCGTCCGGTGTTGACGTCACCATCAGCGGTGAGCGCATCACGGTCAAGGGCACCAAGGGCACCCTCGAGCGTGAGCTCCCCGCTCCCATCACCATCCGTCAGGAAGACGGTCAGCTCATCGTGGAGCGTCCCAACGACGAACGCCGCAGCCGGGCCCTCCATGGTCTCACCCGGTCGCTGGTGGCCAACATGGTCACGGGCGTCAGCGAAGGTTTCGCCAAGAACCTCGACATTGTCGGCGTGGGTTATCGGGCCAACGCCAAGGGGCCACGCACCCTCGAGCTGGCGCTCGGGTTCAGCCACCCCGTGGTCGTGGAGGCCCCCGAAGGTGTGACCTTTGAGTGCCCATCACCCACGAACATCGTGGTGAGCGGGATCGACAAGGAGGTCGTCGGCCAGGTTGCCGCCGACATCCGCAAGTGGCGTCCGCCGGAGCCCTACAAGGGCAAGGGCATCCGCTATCGAGACGAACGAGTCATTCGCAAGGCCGGCAAGGCCGGCAAGTAACCGAGGCAGCAGGGAAGGCAGCCATGAGTTCCAAGGCAAGCGAACGCCGAACCAGCCGGATCCGCCGGCATGTGCGCGTGCGCAAGCGCGTGCGCGGCACGTCCGAGCGTCCGCGTCTCGCGGTGTTCCGTTCAAACCGTCACATCTCCGCCCAGATCATCGACGATGTCACGGGCCGCACGCTGGCGTCGGCCGGCACGGTTGAGGCTTCACTGCGTGACAAGGCGACGGGGAACGTCGAGGCGGCTCGGGCGGTGGGTTGGCTGGTGGCTGATCGGGCCCAGGCAGCCGGTGTGAAGACCGTGGTGTTCGATCGTGGTGGCTTCCGTTACCACGGCCGGGTGGCGGCGCTCGCCGACGCTGCCCGTGAAGCAGGACTGGAGTTCTGATGCTTAACGTCGACGAGATCGCCCTGCGTGAGTCGCGGGTCATCAACATCAACCGGGTCGCCAAGGTCGTCAAGGGCGGTCGGCGGTTCTCATTCACTGCTCTTGTGGTGGTGGGCGACGGCAACGGCCACGTCGGACTCGGCTACGGGAAGGCCAAAGAGGTGCCCCTGGCCATTCAGAAGGGCACCGAGGAAGCCAAGAAGAACCTGTTCGCCGTGCCGCTGGCGGGGAGCACCATCGTGCACCCGGTGATTGGCCGCATGGGTGCGGGGCGGGTCATGCTCAAGCCGGCAGCGCCCGGTACCGGCGTGATCGCCGGTGGTGCCGCCCGAGCGATCCTCGAGGAGGCGGGCATCAGCGACGTGCTGTGCAAGTCGCTCGGTTCGGCCAACCACATCAACGTTGCTCGGGCAACCATCGCCGGTCTCGCTGCCCTTCGTCGACCCGACGAGGTGGCGCGACTTCGTGGACTCAGCCCGACTGAGATCATGCCGCCGGCGTTGTGGCGTGCCTGGCAGGAGAGCCAGCGCCCCGGTGCCTCTGCTGCTGACGGGGTGGCGTGATGACTGCACTCAAGGTCACCCAGGTGAAGTCCTCCATCGGGACTAAGCCCAAGCACCGCGGCACCTTGCGTGCCCTCGGCCTCGGACGGGTGGGTCGTACCCATGTCCTGCCCGACCGTCCCGAGATCCGTGGCATGCTGGCCCGGGTTCCCCACCTCGTTGAGATCGAGGAAGTTGAGGGTGAAGCACCGGTGCGCAACCGTCCGTCTAAGAGCACGAGGGAGGACGCATCGTGAAGGTGCACGACCTCAAGCCGCCCAGCGGCTCGAACATCCGTCGTAAGCGTGTCGGCCGAGGTATCGGCGGCAAGGGCGGCAAGACCGCCGGCCGAGGCACCAAGGGCCAAAAGGCACGCAACACCGTGCCCGTCGCCTTTGAAGGCGGCCAGCTCCCGCTGTTCCAGCGGGTCCCCAAGAAGCGCGGTTTCACCAACCCGTTCCGCGTCGAGTACCAGGCCGTGAACCTCGACACCATCGACCAGTCGGGCCTCGACGTGGTCGACCCCGAGGCACTGCTCGAGCGGGGCCTCGTCGGCAAGGGTGCGCTGGTCAAGGTGTTGGGCCGGGGCACGCTGAGCCGCCCGGTGACGGTGCGGGCGCACGGCTTCTCGTCAGCTGCCGCCGAGGCCATCAAGGCCGCCGGCGGTTCGGTTGAGACCATTGGCCTGCCGTGGGGCGATCGTCGTCCACCGGCCAAGGGCAACCAGCACACAAACCGCTGATCTGACGGCGGGAGGCCGACGTGCTCCAGAACATCGCCAACATCTTCCGGATCCCGGACCTTCGCAACAAGGTCCTGTTCGTCATCGCCATGCTGGCGCTCTACCGCTTCGGCGCGTACGTCCCCGTGCCGGGGATCGATTACGCCGCCGTGCAGGAGTTCCAAAAGCAGGCGGAGGACACCGGTGGCGTGTTCGCCTTCCTCACCTTGTTTTCCGGTGGGGCGCTGACCCAGTTCGCCGTGTTCGCGCTCGGCATCATGCCGTACATCACGGCCTCGATCATCATGCAGATCCTCGGCGTGGTCATCCCGAAGCTCGAGGAGTGGCAGAACCAGGGTGCGGTCGGTCAGCGCAAGATCACCCAGTGGACCCGTTACCTCGCCATTGCCATCGCCGTGCTCCAGGGCACGGGCCTCGCCTTTGTGTTCCACTCCGGTGGTGGTGGGTTCGCAGTGGCCAACCCGCTCGGCGACGTCGACCTCATTCCGGGGTTCGGCGTCGGCAAGGTGCTGCTGATCGTGCTGACCCTGACCACGGGCACGGCGGTGCTCATGTGGATGGGCGAGTTGATCAGCCAACGGGGCATCGGCAACGGCATGTCGCTGCTGATCTTCGCCTCGGTGGTCTCGAGCCTTCCGGCACTGTTCGGCCGTGTGTACGCCGAGCGGGGATTTGGTGCGCTGGCTTTCACCATTGCGGCGTTCGTGGCGTTGTTGGTGGCCATTGTCTTCGTCGAACAAGGTCAGCGCCGCATTCCCGTGCAGTTCGCCAAACGTGTGGTGGGCCGCAAGATGTACGGCGGTCAGTCGACCTACATTCCCCTCAAGGTCAACCAGTCCGGTGTGATCCCGATCATCTTCGCTTCGTCGGTGCTCTACCTGCCCCAGCTGCTGGTCGTGTTGCTGCCGTCGGATCAGGACTGGGCCAAGAGCGTGCAGTCCTGGATTGACGAGAACCTGGCGAATCCGTTGTCGCCGGTGTACATCGTGGTGTTCGGTCTCATGATCGTCGGGTTCGCCTACTTCTACACGGCCATCACGTTCGATCCGGCGAAGCAGGCCGACACCCTCCGCAAGCAGGGTGGCTTCATCCCCGGGTACCGGCCCGGCCCGGCCACTGAGCGCTACCTGGCCAAGGTGCTGAGTCGCATCACCCTTCCGGGCGCGTTGTTCATTGCTGCGGTGGCACTCGTGCCGACCATCCTGCTCGGGGTGTTCGTTCCGGGCAGCCAAAACGCGTTCGGCGGCACCACCGTGCTGATCGCGGTGGGCGTGGCTCTTGAGACCATGAAGCAGATCGACAGCCAGTTGATGATGCGCAACTACGAGGGGTTCCTGAAGTAGTGGCGGCGCGGCTGGTCATTTTCGGCCGGCAGGGTGCGGGCAAGGGGACCCAGTGCGAGTTCCTCACCCGTCACTACGGTGCCGTGCACATCTCCACCGGTGACATGTTGCGGGCCGCAGCAGCGTCGGGGACAGACCTTGGAATCCGGGCAAAGTCCTACATGGATGCCGGGCAACTCCTCCCTGACGACGTGATGGTCGGTGTGGTGCAGGAGCGACTCGATCTGCCCGACGTCGCCGAGCTGGGTTTCCTCCTCGACGGTTTCCCTCGCACCGTGCCCCAGGCAGAGGCGTTGTGCGCCCTGGTCGAGGTCGATCTTGCCGTGAACCTCGACGTCGCCGAGGACGTGGTCAGAGATCGAATGCTGGCTCGGGGTCGCGCCGATGACACCCCCGAGATCATCGGGGAGCGACTCGCCGCCTACGCAGCCCAGACCGTGCCGACCATTGCATGGTTCGCCCAGCAGGATCGTCTGGTCACCATTGACGGGGTGGGGGAGCCCTCCGAGGTTTCGAACCGGCTCACCGCCGCCATTGACGCCCGACTTGGCTCTCGATGACGGCGTCTGGCGGTTGGTATTGCGGGGGTCTGGACCGAGTTGGAGATCCTGCGGGAGCCCTCCTATACTCGTCCACCGCGCCAAAACCGGGTATTTCCGGTTGGTGAACGGGTCGGGAGCCTCACGGCTGGCCGACTGGCAATGAGATGTCCGGGGCAACGATCCCGGACCCGCCGGGGACATCGCCCCGGTGATCCTGAAAGAAACAGGTGACAGGTGAAAGTTCGCCCCAGCGTCAAGACGATCTGTGAGAAGTGCAAGGTGATCCGCCGCCATGGGCGTGTGATGGTCATCTGCACGAACCCCCGACACAAGCAGCGGCAGGGCTGACCCATGGCGCGCATCAGTGGTGTCGACATTCCCCGCGAGAAGCAGCTTTGGATCTCGCTGACCTACATCTACGGCATCGGCCGTTCCACCTCCCGGCGGATCTGCGCCGACGTTGAGGTGAACCCCGAGACCCGGGTCCGGGACCTCACCGAGGAAGAGGTTGGTCGTATCCGCCAGTGGATCGACGCGAACGCCAAGGTCGAGGGTGACCTGCGTCGCGAGGTGTCACAGGACATCAAGCGGAAGATGGAGATTGGTTGCTACCAAGGTCTCCGTCATCGTCGAGGGCTCCCCGTTCACGGTCAGCGCACGCAGACCAACGCCCGAACCCGGAAGGGGCCGCGTAAGACCGTGGCCGGAAAGAAGAAGTAATGGCCAAGCCGGGAGCGGGCCGCAAGACCCGCAAGAAGGAGCGCAAGAACGTCACCTATGGCGTTGCGCACATCAAGAGTTCGTTCAACAACACCATCGTCACCTTCACCGATCAGGGCGGGAACGTCCTGGCGTGGGCGTCGTCAGGCAACGTTGGGTTCAAGGGTTCCCGCAAGAGCACCCCGTTCGCAGCCCAACTCGCCGCCGAGACGGCCGCCAAGCGTGCCATGGAGCACGGGGTTCGCAAGGTTGACATCCTGGTCAAGGGCCCCGGGTCCGGCCGGGAGACCGCCATCCGTTCCATCCAGAACGCTGGCATCGAGGTGACTGGCATCAAGGACGTCACGCCAGTGCCGCACAACGGCTGTCGTCCCCCGAAGCGGCGGAGGGTCTGACATGGCTCGGTACACCGGTCCCAAGGCGCGTGTGTCGCGTCGTCTGGGCACGAACATCTGGGGCACCCGTGGCGAGACCATCGCCCTTGAGAAGCGCCCCTACCCGCCGGGTGAGCACGGTCGTGGTCGTCGCCGCGGCAACCCGAGCGAGTACCTCCTCCAGTTGCAGGAGAAGCAGAAGGCCCGTTTCACCTACGGCTTGTCCGAGCGTCAGTTCCGCAACCTCTACGAGGAGGCGAACCGCCGTCCGGGTGTGACCGGCGAGAACATGCTTCGGTATCTCGAGTTGCGTCTCGACAACGTCGTGTACCGCGCCGGCTGGGCCGCCACCCGGCCCCAGGCGCGCCAGTTCGTCAGCCACGGCCACCTCAGCGTGAACGGCAAGCGGGTCACCATCCCCAGCTACCGGGTGCGCAAGGGTGACGTCGTGACCGTCGGCACCAAGGCCCGCGACATGATCGTGTTCGTCCAGAACCGTGACGTCCTCGACCGCAACGCTCCGGCGTGGCTGTCGATGGGTGGCGAGGGCTGGGAGGTCACCGTTGACCAACTCCCCACCCGCGACCAGATCGACGTCCCGGTGCGCGAGCAACTGATTGTCGAGCTCTACAGCAAGTAGTGGTCACCGACCACCCAACCGTTCCACCACCACGTAAGTACCACCTCGAGGGAGAACCCACATGCTCGTGATGCAGCGACCCAAGGTCGAGGCGCTGGGTGACGCCGACGGCAACCGCGGCGTATTCGTTATTGCCCCACTGGAGCCCGGCTTCGGCCACACCCTCGGCAACTCGCTCCGCCGCACCCTGTTGTCCTCGATTCCCGGGGCGGCCGTCACCCAGGTGCGCTTTGACGACTCACTCCACGAGTTCGACACCATCAAGGGTGTCGTGGAGGACGTCACCGACGTCATCTTGAACCTCAAGGATCTGGTGCTTCGGTCCCACTCCGACGAGCCCGTCACGTTGCGGCTCGACGCCAAGGGCCCCGGGGTTGTGACCGCCGGTGACATCGAGGTGAACCCCGAGGTCGAGGTGTTGAACCCCGAGCTCGAAATCGCCACCCTCAACGCTGACGGTCGTCTCGCCGTGGACATCACGGTCGAGCGTGGCAAGGGTTACGTCGGCATCGAGCGCAAGGATCAGCGCACCGAGCCCATCGGGGTGATCCCTGTCGATGCCATCTTCTCGCCGGTTCGCCGGGTCACCTACCAGGTCGAGTCGACCCGCGTGGACCAGTCAACCGACTTCGACCGTCTGCTTCTCGACGTCGAGACCGATGGTTCCATCTCGGCCCGGGACGCCCTGGCTTCGGCTGGTGCGACCCTTCGCCAACTGGTGCAGTTGGTTGAGGAAATGACCGACGAGGCTGAGGGTCTGGAACTCGGCGAGGTGAGTGTCGTGGCCGCCGGTTCGCCGGACCTTGACCTGCCGATTGAGGATCTCGACCTGTCCGAGCGTCCCCGCAACTGCCTCAAGCGTGCCCAGGTGAACACCATTGGCGAACTGCTGGGCAAGACCTACGACGATCTGCTGGCCATCACCAACTTCGGCCAGAAGTCGCTCGATGAGGTCATCGAGAAGCTTGACGAGCGGGGCCTGTCCCTGCGCACCCGGGACTGACGGAGGCCGGATCACCAATGCCTGCCACACCGAAGAAGGGTCGCCGTTTTGGCGGCGACGCCGCTCACCAGAAGTTGATGATGGCCAACCTCGCTGCGTCGCTGTTCGCCGCAGAGGGGATCGTCACCACCGAAGCCAAGGCCAAGGCACTGCGCCCGGTGGCCGAGAAGCTCATCACCAAGGCCCGCAAGGGTGGACTGCACAACCACCGTCAGGTGGTGTCCTACCTCGGGGACAAGGAGATGACGGCGAAGTTGTTCGAGGACATCGCTCCCCGTTACTCCGATCGTGCGGGTGGCTACACCCGGATCCTCAAGCTCGGCACGCGCCATGGCGACAACGCCCCGATGGCGCGCATCGAACTGGTCTGAGGGCTGCTGATCAATCCCGGGTCGGCTTCCTCGGGTCGATGGTGACCCCGTGACCCTGTTCGACACTGCCGAGTCCGACCGGCGACCGCGTCTGGACCTTGCGGTCGACGAGGCGGCGTCCCCCACCACCGGAGTTGAACCGGGCTGTACCCGTGTGCGTCTCGTGGTGGCTTACGACGGCTCGGAGTTCCGCGGGTTCGCCGCCCAGCCCGACGTCGTGACCGTAGGGGGGACCCTGATCGCCACGATTGCGCGGGTCACCGGTGTGAGTGTGGAGCTGACCTGTGCTGGCCGCACCGACGCTGGTGTGCACGCCTGGGGCCAGGTCTGCTCGTTCGACCTTCCCGACGAGCACGCCACCCCCGATGGCCTGAACCGGTTGCGGACCTCGTTGAACCGTCTGTGCGGTCCGGCGGTGGTGGTGCGCTCGGCCGAAGCGGTTGCGCCGACGTTCGACGCCCGGTTCTCCGCCACGTGGAGGTCGTATCGCTACACGGTTCTCGTCACCGACGTCCCTGACCCGTTCCGGGCACGAACCGTGTGGCACGTGTCCGAGCCACTCGATTTGCGGGCGATGACCTTGGCGTGCGATCCGCTCATCGGAGAACATGACTTCGCCTCGTTCTGTCGGGCCGCCCAGCGGGTCGACGGGTCGGTGGCCTCGACGGTGCGCAGGGTTCATGACGCCCGGTGGGTTGCCGGTGACGATGGGACGGTGCAGTTCAGGGTGCGGGCCTCGTCGTTTTGTCACCAGATGGTGCGTTCCTTGGTGGGGACCCTCGTCGAGGTCGGTCGAGGCAAGCGGCGGGCGGGGGAGATGATGGGGATCATTGCTGCCCGGGACCGGCACGCCGCCGGCCAGATCGCCCCTCCCGGTGGTCTTTGCCTGTGGGAGGTCGGCTACCCGTCCGAGCCCTGATCCCCGCCTGATCCGACGGCAAGTTGCCGCCCGGGGGGCCGGGGTCGTATCGTTTCCCTTCCGGCCCGTGGCGATGCTGCGGTCGGCAGTCCCAACAAGATGTCATGAGAGGTACGGCGCGTGCGCACCTACAGCCCGAAATCGAGCGAGATCACGAGGGAGTGGTTCGTGGTTGACGCCGAAGGCCTCGTCCTTGGACGGATGGCCACCGAGGTCGCACGTATTCTGCGCGGCAAGCACAAGCCGGGCTTCACCCCCCACATGGATTGTGGTGACCACGTGGTGATCATCAACGCCGACAAGGTGGTGCTGACCTCCGGCAAGGCCGAACGCAAGATCGCCTGGCGGCACACCGGGTACCCCGGCGGTATCCGTTCCCGCACCTACGCCGACTGGCTCTCCACCCGTCCGGAGGAGGCGGTGCGTCGCACGGTGCGAGGCATGCTTCCCAAGAACCGTCTCGGCCGGCAGATGCTGACCAAGTTGAAGGTCTACTCCGGTCCCACCCATCCGCACGCTGCCCAGAAGCCGTCCGAGTTGGTGCTCGACGGTGCCCGGGCCCGCGAGACCAGCCGGACCTGATCCGGTCACGATCCGAGGACAACACGCCATGAGCAAGCCCCTGAACCAGAGCACCGGTCGACGCAAGCGGGCCGTGGCCCGGGTGCGGTTCCGTCCCGGCACCGGCCAGATCACGGTCAACGGCCGGACCATCGAGACCTACTTCCCGTCGGACACCCAGCGCATGGTCATTACCGATCCGTTGCGAGTGACCAGCACCGTTGAGGCGTACGACATTGACGCCACCATCGATGGCGGTGGCTTCACCGGCCAGGCGGGTGCGTTGCGCCACGCCATCGCCCGTGGCCTCGTGGCGCTCGATCCGGAGATGCGTCCGGAGTTGAAGCGCAATGGCTTCCTCACCCGGGATGCCCGCGAGAAGGAATCGAAGAAGTACGGCCTCAAGAAGGCCCGTAAGGCACCGCAGTACTCCAAGCGCTGACCTTGTCGGCTCGCCGTGACGCTTTCCTTCGGTACTGACGGCGTCCGCGGCCCCGCCAGCGAGTTCACCCCATCGTGGGTCGGCGCCCTTGGCGCGGCCATGGTGGACGTGTTCGGTTCCGGCCCGTTCGTCGTCGGTCGTGACACCCGGGAGTCGGGTCCTGAGATCGTGGCCTCGTTGGCGTCAGGTGTTGGTGCTGGGGGCGGTGCGGTCGTGGACCTTGGGGTGGCACCGACGCCGGCGGTGGCCTGGGTGGCGGCACGCGACGGTGTCCCCGGTGCGGTGGTGTCTGCTTCGCACAACCCCTGGGGTGACAACGGGATCAAGGTGTTCGCCCCGGGTGGAACCAAGCTTGACGACGACACCGAGGCCCGACTTGCTGACGCGTTGACGGTTCAGTTGAGCACCGACCCCATCGCTGGAGGTTCCGGGTCGGTGCGTGACGGCGGCGATGCTCTCGATCGCTACGTGGACCACCTCGTTGCGTCGGTGTCGGGCCGAAGCCTTGCGGGTCTGTCGGTGGTGCTTGACTGCGCCAACGGTGCAGCGAGCGATCTGGCACCTCGGGTGTTTGGGGACCTTGGCGCTTCGGTGACGGTGATCAACGCCGAACCGACGGGTCGAAACATCAACGAGGGGTGCGGCTCAACCCATCTGGGGCCGTTGGCGGACACTGTGGTGCGCGTCGGTGCTGATGTGGGTTTGGCGTTCGACGGTGACGCCGACCGGGTGCTGGCCGTCGACGGGTCGGGTTCCACCGTCGACGGGGATCAGATCATCGCCATGTTGGCCCTGGACCGTCACCGTCGTGGGGAACTGGTCGGCCCGGCGGTGGTGGTGACCGTGATGGCCAACCTGGGGTTCCGCCTGGCGATGGTGGAGGCGGGCATCGAGGTGGTCGAGACCCCCGTGGGTGACCGGCACTGTCTTGCCGCACTGGAACAGCGAGGCCTGGTGCTCGGTGGTGAACAGTCGGGCCACGTGATTCTGCGTGATCTGGCCACCACCGGTGACGGCATGTTGTCGGGGGTTCAGATCGCCGATCTGGTGAGGCGCACCGGCCGGACCCTGGCGGACCTGGCGGCCTCGGCAATGACCCGTGTCCCCCAGGTGCTCCGCAACGTCGAAGTGCGAGGCGATCGGGAGGACCTGATGGCGGCGATCGCCCCGGTGGTTGACGCCGAGGCGGCCCGGTTGGGGTCCACCGGCCGGATCCTGGTGCGGGCGAGCGGCACGGAGCCGCTGGTAAGGGTCATGGTTGAGGCCACCGATGCCGCTGTTGCCCGAGAGGTGGCCTCCCGCTTGGTGTCGGTTGTTTCCGACCACGGCGGTGCGGGCGAACCTGCCACGTAGACTGGCCAGCACATGTGCGGGATCATCGCCATCGTGCGGCGTCCCACGGTGTCCGACGGCCGGGCACCGTCGGATGTCACCGACCCTCTTGAGGCGGCCGCCGCTGCCCTCGCCGACGCGCCCAGCCTTGCGGCGCTGCTCACTGCCACGTCGCACCTCGGTTCCGCCGACGCCGCCCTGGGCGGGGTCGATGGCGTCGGGCTGGTCATCGGCGCGGTGGGTCTCGCCGACGACGTGCGGGCTCGGGTCGCCGCCATTGAGCTCACGGTGTCTGGGATAGAGGCCCGTCTCGACGGTGGGGAGCGGGTCGTCGCCGATGAGGATCTCGAGTCGCTGAACGCCACGTTGGTGCAGATCAGGGACCGGTTGTGGTCCATCGGGCGCGACCGTCTGCACACCGCTTCGGCCGTGGCTGATCTCCTCGCCCCAGCCGGCCCCCCTGCGTCGGCGGACCGTCGATCGTTGGCGGCGTACCTGTCGGTGCACGAAGCACTCGCCGCCATCGACCGACTGGAGGTGCGTGGGCGCGACTCGGCGGGTTTGCACCTCATGGTGCATGGCCACGGCCTGACTCTCGATGACGACGCTGTGGCCGATGAGATCGCCGCCCGGTCGGGTGACGCGTTGTTCTGTGGTGGTTCGGTGCGGGTTGTCAACGGGGTGCTGTCGTTCGCTTACAAGGCGGCCGCCGAGATCGGCGAGTTGGGGGACAACACGGCGGTGCTTCGAGCTGCGATCAGGGCGGACCGCCTGTTGCGTGCTGCGGTCGGTTCGGGGGAGGCCGGCGTCACCGTGCTGGGGCACACCCGGTGGGCGAGCATCGGCATCATCGCCGAGTTCAACGCCCACCCGCTCAACTCCGAGGAGTTGGTGACGGGGTCGGAGGGCAGTGAGTCGCCAGGTACGTACAGCGTGGCCGTGCTCAACGGCGACGTCGACAACTTCGCCGATCTGAAGGCCGCCGACGGGCTGTCCATCGCCCCCGAGATCACCACCGACGCCAAGGTCATCCCGGTGCTCACGTCGCGTCGGTTGGCTGCCGGGTACGACGTGGCGGAGGCGTTCCGTTCCACGGTGAACCGGCTCGAGGGCTCGGTGGCGATCGGCGTGTGTACCGCTGCCCACCCCGACGAGTTGTTGCTGGCTCTGCGGGGGAGTGGTCAGGCGCTGTACGTCGGTGCAGCTGATGACGCGTGGGTGGTGGCGTCGGAACCCTACGGCGTGGTGGGGATGACCGACACGTACCTGCGCATGGACGGTGAGACGCCTGCGGATCCCGACAACCCGACGGCGACTCGTGGCCAGTTGGTGCGGCTGCGCGGCTCGTCGGCGGGCGAAATCGCCGGGATCGAACGGTTCGCCTACGACGGCACGTCGCTCCCGGTTGCCGGAGACGAGTTCGTGGTGGCCCAGGTCACGACCCGCGACATTGACCGTGGTGCGTACCCCCACTACTTGTTCAAGGAGATCTCCGAGTCACCCTCGTCGTTCCGCAAGACGTTGCGGGGCAAGCTCGTCGAGCACGACGAGCGTCTGCGGGTCGAGTTGGGTGCGGACACCTTGCCGGGGAGGGTGCGCCAGCGGCTCGCCGCCGGAGAGATCTCGCGTGTGTTGGTGATCGGTCAGGGAACCGCCGCGGTTGCAGGCCAGGGACTGGTGCTGGCGCTGCGGACCCTCGTGGGCACCGGCCGTCTCCACACCGAAGCCATCCTGGCCACCGAACTTTCAGGCTTTGAACTCGGCACCGACATGTCTGACACGCTGGTGGTGGCGATCAGCCAGTCGGGGACGACGACGGACACGAACCGCACGGTCGATCTGGTCCGCTCCCGTGGGGCGGCGGTGGTGTCGATCGTGAACCGACGCAACTCCGATCTCACCGACCGGTCCGACGGGGTGTTGTACACCTCTGACGGACGTGACGTGGAGATGAGTGTGGCGTCGACCAAGGCGTTCTACTCACAGATCGGTGCGGGTTTCCTGTTGGCGTTCGCCATTGCCGAATCGCTCGCGGGGGATGGCGTGGCCGACGACCACCAGGACCTGTTGGTGGCGTTGCGGGAGTTGCCGTCGTTGATGGAGCGCACCCTCGACGTGCACCCGGCCGTCACCGATGCCGCCCGGCGTTTCGCCCCGCAGCGTCGCTACTGGGCGCTCGTGGGCAACGGTCCCAACCGCATCGCGGCCAACGAGATCCGGATCAAGCTGTCCGAGCTGTGTTACAAGTCCATCGCCTGTGACGGCACCGAGGACAAAAAGCACATCGACCTGTCCTCTGAGCCGCTCATCTTGGTGTGTGCGGCGGGGTTGAGCGGTTCGAACGCCGACGACGTGGCCAAAGAGGTCGCCATCTACCGGTCGCACAAGGCGGCCCCGGTGGTGATTGCCAGCGAGGGTGAGGAGCGGTTCGGGTCGGCGGTGGCGGCGGTGTTCGTACCCGCCACCCACCCGGTGTTGGCGTTCGTGCTTTCGGCCATGGCCGGTCACCTCTTCAGTTACGAGGCGGCGTTGGCCATCGACGCCCAGGCCCGTCCGTTGCGTGAGTTGCGCGCCGCGGTGGAGACCGTGGTGGCCGGTGACGCCCAGAGCCCGCCGTCGGGGTCGTCAACCTCGACTGATCTGCTGGTGCGGCTGGCGCCGTTGATGGAAGCCTCCGCGGCGCGTTACCTCGATGGCCTGCGGGCCGGTGAGTACGACGGTCATCTTGAGGCGTCCACGGCGGTGCGACTCACGTCGCTGTTGCGCTTCGCCCTGCGGGTCGTCCCCCTCGAGGGCTATCAGGTCGAGCACGGCAAGGTGGGTACGCCGTCCACGGTGGTGGAGGACCTCACGGTGGCGCTCACCGACGCCATCGAGGAACTGACCCGGCCGGTCGACGCCATCAAACATCAGGCCAAGACGGTGACTGTCGGGATCTCCCGGTCGGACGAATCACTGCTCGACACCGCCCTGGTTCGTGAGGTGCTTGGTGCGGGAGCGGCCCGTGATCGCCTCAGTTACGACACGTTGCGCACCTTGGCGGTCCTTGAGGCGCTCGTGGACGACGTGCTGGGGTGGACCCGTTACGGCATCGACGGGCGGCTCGACGTCGAGCAGGAACCGGCCATTGAGGTGGTGGACGCCGCCGGGCTCGGACGTGATCTGCGAAGCCGTACGGCGACGAACCCGGTGCTGCGGGGCACCAAGCGGCGAGTGGCCGCCGAGCAGCGCGTGTTGGTGGCCCGAGGTGCGGCTGACGGGCGCACCGTGCTGATCGTTCCGGAGGTCAAGGACAAGCAGGCCACCGGCCTGACGTTGCTCCACGTCACCTTGCGTGACGACCTCGCCGTGGGCACGTTGCGGTCGGTGCTCGAGGGGTACCGGGAGCGGTATACGGCGCTGCGCGATGCGGTGTTGGAGACCGAACCGGCGTTCCGTGACGACGTGCTCACCACCGTCGACATCACCGAATTGATGACCGACCCCATCAACGACCTCGCACGGTGTTGGCGTGCCCAGCGTTCCTGAGTCGGCGCACGCCGGCGTGGTCGGTGTCGGGGTGGACCTCGTTGAGGTGGACCGCATGCGTGACACGCTCGCTCGCACCCCGACGATCGTGGAACGGGTCTTCACCGCCGACGAAGCGGCGTGGGCCCGCGCAGCCAAGGACCCTTCGGAACGTTTCGCCGTGCGTTTCGCCGCCAAGGAAGCGGTGTTGAAGTCGCTCGGTGTGGGCCTTGGTTCCACCCCGTTGCGCGCCATCGAAGTTGTGCGTGCCGATTCGGGAGAACCGAGCATCGTGTTGCACGAACCTGCCGCGGCGTTGGCCGCCGAGCGTGGGGTGGTCCGGTTCCACGTCAGTCTGACCCACACCTCGTCGGTCGCTGCGGCGGTGGTGGTGGCCTCGGGTGACTGAGCGGGCCGGGACGGTGTCGTTGGGGACCCCGGTGGTCACCCCCACCGAGATGGCCGCCATCGATGCCGCCGCCCCCGAACCGACCGAGGTGCTCATCGAACGAGCCGGCGCCGCGGTTGCCCGCACCGCCCGTTCCCTGCTGGGTGGAACCTACGGCCGTTCGGTGGTGGTGGTGGCCGGCAAGGGCAACAACGGCAACGACGGGCGGGCGGCTGCGGCGCGGTTGGGCCGGGCCGGGGCGCGGGTCACCGTGATCGACGCGATCGACGCACCAGCGCAGTTTCCGCCGTGTGACCTCATCATCGACGCCGCCTTCGGCACCGGGCTGCGGGGTTCGTGGAAGGCGCCGCGGATGCCAGCGGACGGGTCCCCACCAGTTCTGGCCGTGGACATTCCTTCCGGGGTTGACGGCACCACCGGTGAGGTTGCCGACACCTCAGAACCGCTCCCTGCTGCGGTCACCGTCACGTTCGCGGCAGCGAAGCCAGGCCTGCTGTTCGCACCGGGGTCGTCACTGGTGGGTGCGATCAGCGTCGCTGACATCGGGCTCGACGTGTCGACGGCCACCATCACGTTGCTCGACGACGCCGGTGTGGCCGCCAACTGGCCGCAGCGGGGAGTCAGCGACCACAAGTGGAACAGCGCCGTGTGGGCGGTGGCGGGCGGGCCGGGCATGGATGGTGCTGCGGCGCTGGTGTGTGCCGGTGCGCAACGCAGCGGTGCGGGGTACGTGCGCCTGTCGACGCCCGGGGTGACCCCCGACGCCGCCACGCCCGCCGGACGGGTCCCCGTCGAGGTGGTCCGCACGGCGTTGCCGACGACGGGGTGGTGGCCGCTGATGGCCCCCGACGTTGGACGTTTCGGTGCGGTGGTGGTGGGGAACGGTCTGGGGTCGGGGGTCGACCCCGGTGACGTCGCCGGCATTGTCACGGCGTGCCCGGTCCCCGTCGTGGTCGACGCCGACGGTCTCCGACTCCTCGCCGCCAGCGGTCTGGTGCACCACGGCGCGCTCGGCGCGCACGTGGTGCTGACCCCCCACGACGGGGAGTTCGCCGCACTCAGCGGCCACCCGCCGGGGTCCGACCGGATTGCCGCCACCCGTGCGCTGGCGAGGTCGACCGGTGCGGTCGTGTTGCTCAAGGGACCGACCACGGTGGTGGCCGCCCCGACCGGCGAGACGCTGTTGTCGACCAGTGGGGATGCCCGGCTGGCCACGGCGGGCACCGGTGACGTGCTGGCGGGGATGGTGGCCTCGTTGTGCGCCCAGGGCGTCTCGCCGTTCCACGCCGCTGCGATGGCGGCGTACGGTCACGGCCGGGCCGCCGACCTAGGCTGGGCTGTAGGTCTGGTGGCCTCCGACCTCCCGGGCCTTGTGCCCGCTGCGGCGGCAGCCATGGGGGTCGCCCTCCCCGGCGCCCCACCGGACACTGACGACGACGGACAGGAGCTGACATGTTGAGCCAGGTGCCCGTAGCGACGGTCATGACCACCGAGGTGGTGACGTTCACGACAGACGAGAACGTCGAGGAGGCCATGCGCCGACTCATGGATCGTGGCGTCGACGCCGGTCCGGTCGTCGACGCCGACGGCCGGGTGGTGGGCATCTTGTCCACGGGGGATCTCGTGGTGGAGGAGGCCAGGCTGCACTTCCCCACGGTGGTGAACTTCCTCGGGGTGAACGTCACCATGCCGTTCGACAAGAAGGCGCTCGACGACTCGGTGGCCAAGGCCCTCGGGGCCACGGTTGGTGAGGTCATGACCCCCGACCCTCACTGCATCGTCGAAACGTCCACCGTGGAAGACGCCGCCACGGCCATGCACGACTTCAACGTGTCCCGCCTCCCGGTCGTGGACGCTTCGCACCACCTCGTGGGCATCGTCGCCCGTGGGGACATCGTGCGGGCCATCATCGCCGAGGGTGACCGCCGGGCGTCGGACGGCTGACCGTGCGGCCGACCCGGGCCCACATCGATCTGGAAGCCATCCGGCACAACATCCGTTCCATCGGCGCGCGTGTTGCACCTGCGGAGTTGTGCGCTGTGGTCAAGGCGGACGGGTACGGCCACGGTTCCATCGCCGTGAGTCAGGCCGTGCTCGACGCCGGTGCCACCTGGCTGGCCGTCGCCCTCGTCGAGGAGGGGGCGGTGCTGCGAAAGGCGGGCATCGACGCACCCATCATGTTGTTGGGTGAACCGCGTGACGCTGACCTGGCTGCGGCGGTGCGCTGGGATCTGCGGGTGGCGATCTACACCGAGGGGGCCATCGATCCGTTGGTGGCGGCCGGCAGCGAGTTCGGCAAGCGCCCCCAGGTGCACCTCAAGGTGAACACCGGCATGAACCGTCTGGGGGCTCGCCCCCCCGAGGCGTTGGCGCTCGCTCGTGTGTTGGCGACACGGCCCGAACTCGACTTCGAAGGGGTGTGGACCCACTGCGCCATTGCCGACGACCCCCGAAGCGACTTCACCGACCTGCAGATCGACCGGTTCGAGGAGGTGTTGCGCACCCTTGACGCGGAGGGGATCCGGCCGCCACTGGTGCACGCCGCCAACTCGGCTGCGGGTATTGATCACCCCCGCAGCCGCTATGACCTGGTGCGGGTCGGCATCTCGCTCTACGGCATTTCCGCGTCACCGCCGCTTGACGGCCGGGTGGAGTTGCGTCCGGCGTTGACCCTGTCGACGCGGGTGTCGCACCGAATGGAACTTCCCTGCGGGGAAGGGGTGTCCTACGGACTCGCCCACCGTCTCGAGCGCGACAGTGTGATCGTCACCATCCCCATTGGGTACGCCGATGGGGTGCCCCGTGCGCTGTCGTCGGTCGGGGGTGAGGTCCTCATCGGTGGACGTCGGTACCCCATGGTCGGCCGGGTCACCATGGACCAGTTGATGGTCGACGTGGGTGCTTCAAGCGACATCGGGCCTGGTGACGAGGTGGTCCTGTTGGGCACCCAGGGTGATGAGACGATCAGCCCGTGGGACTGGGCGTTGGCGTTGGGCACCATCCCCAACGAGATCGTGTGCGGCATCGGCCCCCGGGTGGGTCGGCACTACCACCACTGAGTTGGGCGGTCAGCCTCGCAGCAGGCCCCCGATGCCGCCGCTGGGGCCGTTGGAGATGGCGGCGGGAAGCATGTGGATGTGCGCTCCGGTGGTGTGGGCCGCCCACAGCGTCACGTCGACGAGTCGACCTTCGACGGGGGTGAGTCCCAGCGCCGTGAGGGTGTCGGGGTCCGTGGCGGCCTGACGGGCGTCGGGTGCGAACCACGCACGTCGCTCGTCGGTGGGGTCGTCGTGAACGAGGACGTCGGCCACCCGACCCTGACCCAACAGTGCCAGGGTGCGTTCGGGCCCGTCGGCCACCCCGCCGTTGGCGGTGCCCGCAACGAATCGGTCGAGTACCGCTTCGAGGTCGCCGACGACGAGAGTTTCTTCGAGACGGTGCACCTCGGGGCTCACCTCGGCGAACGGGTCCCGGTCGGACCGGCCGGCTCCTTCGACGTGGTGGAGCACGGCGGCGAGCCGGTCGGAGGCGTGGTCGATGAGGAACCCGACGGCGCGTGGGTCGCCTGCGACCACCACGAGTCGTGCGCCCACCTGCTCCCGCAGGGCGTCGACCTCTTCGGCGACACCTTTGGCGTTGCGTTCCCAGGTGTTCTCGGCCCGCTGCTGGTAGCGGCGCTGTGACCAGCCCCCGGGGTGGCTGCGGTGCAGGTGGGTGGTGTCGCCGTCGAGGTGCTCTTCGGCCGCTTCGTCGTGGTCGACAACTTCAATGTCCGCTCCGGCGCGATCGGCGACGACGACGATGTGGGGGACGACGTGTTGGCGTGCCATCAAGGCAGGACCCAGCCGGGGCAGCGCGTCCACCCAGCCGTGCCCGGTGTCGGGCTGGGCGGCGAGGTGCAGCCCGGCGAGGCCGCCTTCGGCGTCGGCGAACACCATCAGACTGGATGTGTCCTGATGGGCGCGTTCACTGGCCAGCAACCCATTGATGGCCGCCAGTGCCGCTTCGGGGGGGTCGACGAGTTCAGCCTGGGCGTGACGCCACTCGAGTCGCAGCCGGTGGGCGGGGTCCTCGTTGGCGGCGAGCGCCGGCAACCAGCAGGTCACAAACGGTCCGGGAGCGGCGTACCAAGTGGCGGGATCGGGAGCGGGAAGTTGCACAGCGTGTCCTGTCGTTCGGCGCGGGGTCGTTCGGCGCGGGTCGGTGTGGAATCCACCACCGATGGTGGCAGGCGCATCAACCGTCGGCACGGGGCGTTGGTCCCAAAGTTGGGCCTGTGTCGGCGGCGGAGGGTTGCTGGCGGGGTCGGTGGGTGACCGGCGGCGAGGACGTGTCGGCAGTGACGGTCACGAGCGGCGGTAGCGTTGGGGATCGTGCCCGCCGACCTGACCGCCGCCACCGGAGATCCGGGGACAACCCGCGCCCTCGCTGCGGCGGTGGCCGAGCTGGCCCGGCCCGGTGACGTGGTGCTGCTCACCGGCGACCTCGGTGCGGGCAAGACGGCGTTCGCCCAAGGGTTCGGTGGCGCGCTGGGTGTGGCCGAGCCGATCACGAGCCCGACGTTCACCCTCGTCAACCGTTACGAGGGGCGTCTGGCGCTCTACCACCTTGACGTGTACCGCCTCGACCGTCTCGATGAGGTCGCCGACCTCGGTCTGGCCGAGATGCTCGACGACGAGGCCGTGGTCCTCATCGAGTGGGGGGACACGATCACCCCGGTGCTCCCCGCCGACTACCTCGAGATACGCATCGGTCTCGGCGAGGGCGACGACGACCGGGTGTTCAGTTTCACGACGGTGGGGGGACGGTGGTCGTTGCGTGAACGGGCACTCGGTGCGGCCCTGACGCCGTGGCTGGTTGACGACGGTGCCGGGAACGGTGAACCGTGCTGATCCTCGGAATCGACACGGCCACCGCTCAGGTCTCGTGCGCCGTCGGGGGGCACGAGGGGGTGTTGGCCTCCTCCCATTCGATTCGTGCCCGGCAGCACGCTGAGACACTGACCCCTGCGATCGCCTTCACGTGCCAGCAGGCTCGCATTGAGTTGTCGGAGGTGAGCGTGGTGGCCGTCGATCTGGGACCGGGCCTGTTCACCGGGCTGCGGGTGGGTGTGGCGTCAGCGAAAGCCATGGCCCACGCCTTGCGGGTCCCCATGATCGGCGTGAGCAGTCTCGACCTGTTGGCGTTCGCTGTGCGGTTCACCCCCCGGCTCATCGGGGCGGTCGTCGATGCGCGACGCGGTGAGGTGTACCACGCCTTCTACCGGCAGGTCCCCGGAGGCATCCAGCGCGTGTCGGAGCCGGCGGTGGGTCCCCCTGACGACGTGGCGTCGGAGGTGCTCGCCGGTGGCGAGGACTGCCTGTTGGTGGGGGACGGGGCGCTGCGTTACCGCGAGGTCTTCGACGGGTTGCACCAGGTTGAGGTGGCCGACGCTGAACTTGCCTACCCGTCGGCGTCGTCGCTGGTCATGTTGGCCCACGCCCGGGCGTTGCGTGAGCAGTGGGTGAAGCCGTGGGAGATCGAACCGTTGTACCTGCGCAAGCCCGACGCCGAAATCGGCTGGATCACCCGGGAGCAGGCGTGACCGGCGAGGCGGGAACGCCGGCGGCGACCGTGGACGTGGTGCCGTTGCGCCGGAGGCACTTGCGTCAGGTGCTGCGCATCGACGGTCAACAGGAAGGCGACCGGTGGTCGCCGGGGTTGTTCCTCGCTGAGATCCGTCGGGGGGATGACGATCGCTGTTACCGCGTGGCCCGGCATCGGGGCCGGGTGGTGGGGTTCGCCGGCATGCTCTACGCCGGCGACGACGGCCACATCACCACGGTGGCCACCGATGGTGCGCATCGTCGACGTGGGGTGGCCACGGCGTTGCTCGTTGCCCTGGCAACCGACGCCCGTCGCCGCGGCGTGGATGCCCTCACGCTTGAGGTGCGGGCGTCCAACCAGCCGGCGCTGGGGTTGTACCGCCGGTTTGGGTTCGCTCCGGCGGGGGTGCGCAAGGGCTACTACAGCGACAATGGGGAGGACGCCTTGGTGCTGTGGGCCGACGCCGTCACTTCAGACGACTACGGCCGCCGACTGGGGTCCCTCTCGGGGTCTCCTGCCGGTTCGGCCCCGATGACGAGGAGTGCCTCGTGAAGATCCTCGGTATCGAGACGTCGTGCGATGAGACGGCCGCCGCGGTGGTTTCTGACGCCCGTGAGGTGTTGTCGTCGGTGGTGTCGTCCCAGGTCGACCTCCACGCACGTTACGGAGGGGTCGTGCCCGAGGTGGCCAGTCGCGCCCACGTGGAACTGCTCACCCCGGTGGTGGCCCAGGCGTTGGTGGAGGCTGGGATCGAGGACGGTCATGTGGACGCTGTGGGGGCCACCGTCGGTCCGGGTCTCATCGGTGCGTTGCTGGTCGGGGTGAGTGCCGCCAAGGCGTTGGCGCTGGTGTGGGACGTGCCGTTCGTGGCCGTGAACCACCTCGAGGCGCATCTGTACGCGGCGTTTCTCGAGGAACCGGATCTTGAGATGCCGCTCGTGGTGCTCATGGTCTCGGGCGGTCACACCTTGTTGGTGCTCATGGAGGGTCACGGTCGGTACCGGCTGTTGGGTTCGACCCTTGACGACGCCGCCGGTGAGGCGTTCGACAAGGTGGCTCGGTTCCTGGGTCTGGGCTACCCGGGCGGCCCGGCGATCGACACCGAGGCCATGGCCGGGGACCCGACCGCCATCGCGTTCCCGCGGGCCATGCTCGACGACGGCTACGACTTTTCGTTCTCGGGTCTGAAGACGTCGGTGGTCAACCACGTGCGCAAGAACCCCCATGTGTCCACCGCTGACGTGTCGGCCTCGTTCCAGCAGGCGGTGGTGGACGTGTTGGTGACCAAAGCTCGTCGTGCGGCACGCCAGCACGGCGCCAAGGGCCTGGTGCTCGCCGGTGGGGTGGCGGCGAACTCGCAGTTGCGTGAGACGATGCTCGACGCCTGCATGGCCGACGGGATCCACCCGCTGCTGCCGAGCCGTTCGATGTGTACCGACAACGCCGCCATGGTGGCCGCGGCGGCGTGGTGGCGACTCGCCCAGGATGGCCCCTCGCCGCTCGACACGGGCGCGCAGGCCAATCTGCGTCTTCCCGTCATCTGAGTTCGGGCGCCCGGCTCCGGGTCGGGGGCGCGGCTGAGAGGTTCGGGTTGTCGTTTCGGGCCCTCCCCCCGTATGCTTGGCACTCGCGATCGGCGAGTGCTAATCACTCGTCGGTGTGGACTGCCAGCGGCGCTGGCACGATAACGATCCAGACACAGTCAACGAACACGCCCAGGGAGGGTGTCAGCCATGAATCTTCAGCCGCTCGATGACCGCATCGTCGTCAAGGCCAGCGAGGCCGAGGAGACCACCGCCTCGGGTCTGGTCATCCCCGATACCGCCAAGGAAAAGCCCCAGCAGGGCGAGGTGCTCGCCGTGGGCCCCGGCCGTCGCTCGGAGCAGTCCGGCGAGGTGATTCCCCTCGACGTCAAGGTCGGCGACAAGGTCGTCTACTCGAAGTACGGCGGGACCGAGATCACCGTCGACGGGCAGGACCTGCTCATCCTCAACGCTCGCGACGTCCTCGCCGTCCTTAAGTGACGCTGACGCGCTGAACAGGAGAAACCAATGGCAAAGATCCTCAAGTTTGACGACCAGGCCCGTCGGGCCCTCGAGGCCGGAGTCAACGCCCTCGCCGACGCCGTCAAGGTCACCCTCGGCCCCAAGGGCCGCAACGTGGTGCTCGACAAGAAGTTCGGCGCCCCCACCATCACCAATGACGGTGTGTCGATCGCCCGTGAGGTCGAACTCGACGACCCGTTCGAGAACATGGGCGCCCAGCTCGTCAAGGAGGTGGCGACCAAGACCAACGACATCGCTGGCGACGGCACCACCACCGCCACCGTGCTGGCCCAGGCCCTCGTTCACGAAGGCCTCCGTAACGTCGCAGCGGGCGCCAACCCGATGGGCGTGAAGCGCGGCATCGAAAAGGCCGTCAAGGCCGCCGTGGAGTCCATCCACGACCAGGCGTCCGAGATCGACGACAAGTCCGAGATCGCCCAGGTGGCCGCCATCTCAGCCGCTGACGCCGGTGTCGGCGAGGTCATCGCCGACGCCATCGACAAGGTCGGCAAGGACGGCGTGGTGACCGTCGAGGAGTCCCAGACCTTCGGGATGGAACTCGAGTTCACCGAGGGCATGCAGTTCGACAAGGGCTACCTGTCGCCGTACTTCGTCACCGACGCAGAGCGTCAGGAAACGGTGCTCGACAACCCGTACCTGCTGTTCGTGAACGGCAAGATCTCCTCGGTGCAGGACATGGTGCCCGTGCTCGAAAAGGTCATGCAGTCGGGTCGTCCGCTCGTGATCGTCGCCGAGGACGTCGAGGGTGAAGCCCTCGCCACCTTGGTGGTGAACAAGATCCGCGGCACGTTCTCGTCGGTGGCGGTGAAGGCCCCCGGGTTCGGCGAGCGCCGCAAGGCCATGCTGGCCGACATGGCGATCCTCACCGGTGGCCAGGTCATCAGCGAAGAGGTCGGCCTGAAGCTCGAGAACACGACGCTTGACCTGCTCGGCGAGGCCCGCAAGGTGGTTGTCACCAAGGACGAGACCACCATTGTCGAGGGTGCCGGCGGCGAGGACGACGTCAAGGGTCGCATCGCCCAGATCAAGCGGGAGATCGAGGACACCGACTCCGACTGGGACCGCGAGAAGCTCCAGGAGCGTCTGGCCAAGCTCGCCGGCGGCGTTGCCGTCATCCGGGTCGGTGTCGCCACCGAGGTGGAGCTCAAGGAGAAGAAGCACCGTATTGAGGACGCCCTGTCGGCCACCCGCGCCGCCATCGAAGAGGGTGTCGTCGCCGGGGGTGGCACGGCGCTGCTGCGTGCCCGTCCCGCCGTCGAGAAGGTGGTGAACGAGCTTGAGGGTGACGAGGCAACCGGTGCGGGCATTGTGCATCGCGCGCTGGTTGCACCGGCCCGTCTCATCGCCGACAACGCCGGCCTCGAGGGTGCAGTGATCGTCCGTCAGATCGAGTCGGAGAGCGGATCGGTCGGGTTCAACGCCGCGACCGGTGAGTTCACCGACCTCATCAAGGCGGGCGTCATCGATCCGGCCAAGGTGACCCGCGCCGCGTTGCAGAACGCGGCGTCCATCGCAGCTCTGCTGCTCACCACCGAGTGTCTCGTGGCCGACGAGCCCGAGGAGCCCGGTGCGGCTGCGGCGGCTGCCGCAGCGATGGGCGGCATGGGCGGGATGATGTGATCCTGGCCTGACGCCTCAGAGCCTGTCCGGAGCCCGCCTCACGGCGGGCTCCGGCGCGTCCGGTCACGGGGTGGCCCGGGTATCCTCACGCCATGGAGATTCCCGCCCCTGACCCGGCCAAGATGCTCGAGAAGTGGATGGACTGGGAGCGGGGTGAGACCCAGCCAGGCAAGCTCATCAGCGACCTCAAAAACGCCGGCCTGCCCGACCTGTTGCGCTCGCTCGTCGAGGCGACCGCCGCTGACGGCGTGTGACCCGGGCAGGCACCGGTTCGACCGGTGCGGCACGAGGGGGGGACCAGATCATTCCGCGTCCCCCCGGGGCGGTGGTCGGCGGTCCACCACCGTGGCACACCCTTGACCCGACGGCTCGGGCCATCAACGTGGCGCGGGTGCGCGACGCAATCGGCGCAGCGCCACCGGCTCGGACCTCCCCACTCGAGGGTTCGGGTGTGCGGGCCTCAGCGGTGCTTGCGGCCCTCTACGACGACGCCGACGGCCGGGCCACGGTGATCCTGACCAGACGGGCCCAGCACCTGCGATCGCATCGTGGCGAGGTCAGTTTCCCCGGCGGTGGGGAGGAACCCAACGACACCGACGCCTGGGCCACTGCGCTGCGTGAAGCACACGAGGAGGTTGGGCTCGATCCCGCACTCGTCACCCGCATCGGCGAGCTCGACCACATGCGTACCGTGACCGGACGGTCCTACATCGTGCCGTTCGTGGCGTCGTTGGCCACCGAACCCGACCTTGAGCCCGACCCTTCCGAGGTGGAGCGCATCCTCCACGTCCCCCTCGACGAACTCGCCGCCGACGGGGTGTACCGCGAGGAACACTGGGGTCTCCCCCAACTGGAACGCCCCATTTTCTTCTTCGAGGTCGAGGGCGACACCATCTGGGGGGCGACCGCCGCCATGTTGCGCAACCTGTTGCTCGTGGTGTTCGGCATCGCCGAGGATGGCACCACCGTCGCCCGCTAGCGTGTGGCCATGCCCAAGATCATCTTCGAGGCAGACACCCACGCCGAACTCGTGGCCCAGGTGCGTCGCTGGCTCGCCAGTCTCGACGCCGACGACGAGGGTCAGATCACCCTTGACACCGCCATCGTGCAGGGTGCGGACCTGACCAAGGACGCACTGCGGGTGGTGGCGTCGGTGGCACCCGCCCCCATCGCCCAGTCCGACGTGGTGCGGGCGCTCGCCGACATGGGGTACAAGGCCACCGACCTGACCCGGGACCGTCTCCGGGACGGTCTGGCCAGCGTCGAGGCCCTCACCGGGGGGAGTGTGGTCCGCCGGGTGGGGGAAAAGGGGCGTGACGCCATGTTCGAGATGAACGCCGCCATTGCCAAGCAGGTCCTGCGGACCTTGTCGGGCTGAACCACCCTCTTCGGGTCAGCGGGCCGGGCGGGACTACACTCACCTCTTCCCGTGAGCGGAGGATGTGTGGCCTGATGGCTGAACTCGAGATCGGCATCGGCAAGTCGGCCCGTCGTGGTTGGAGCCTCGACGAGGTGTCCATCGTGCCGTCACGGCGCACCCGTGACCCCGAGCAGGTTGACCTGTCGTGGGAGATCGACGCTTTCCGCTTCGACCTGCCGTTCATGTCGGCGGCGTCGGATTCGGTGACGAGCCCGGCGACGGCGATCACCATGGGCCAGCTCGGCGGCGTGGGGGTCCTCAACCTCGAGGGGTTGTGGACCCGTTACGAGGATCCCGAACCCTGTTTCGAACGCATCGCCGGTCTCGACGCCGACGAGGTGGCTTCGGCGTTCGTCGAGCTGTATGCCGAACCCATCAAGCCTGAACTCGTCGTGGCACGCATTGCCGAGATCAACGCAGCCGGAGTGGTGTCGTGTGCGGCGGTCACCCCGCAGCGAACCGAGATGCTCGCCCCCTATGTGACCGAGGCGGAACTCGACCTGCTCGTCATTCAGGGCACGGTGGTCTCGGCGGAGCACGTGGCCCGTGGTGGCGAGCCGCTGAACCTCAAGCAGTTCATCCGCGAGTTCGACACCCCGGTCATCGTGGGCGGGTGCGCCAGCTACCAGGCGGCGCTGCACCTGATGCGCACCGGTGCGGCAGGCATTCTCGTGGGGGTGGGTCCGGGACAGACCAGCACCACCTCGCGGGTCCTCGGGGTGGGTGTCCCCCAGGCCACCGCCATCGCCGATGCCCGCTCGGCACGGATGCGACACCTCGACGAAACGGGGGTGTACGCCCACGTCATCGCGGCGGGCGGCATGCTCACCGGTGGCGACATCGCCAAGGCGGTGGTGTGTGGTGCTGATGCCGTGATGCTCGGCGCTCCACTCGCAGCGGCGTCCGACGCCCCGGGACGTGGGTGGCATTGGGGGATGTCGGCGGCGCACGCCACGCTGCCTCGCGGGGCGCGGGTGCCGGTGGGGTCCTATGGGACCTTCACCGAGATCGTGACCGGCCCGGCACGGGATCATCACGGTCGGGTCAATCTCGCCGGGGCGCTCGGCACCTCCATGGCGGCCTGCGGTTACGAGTCGGTCAAGGATTTCCAGAAGGCCGAACTCGTGGTGGCGGGACCCGACACCGGCTCGGCCAGCGACGACCGGTTGGGGCTGCTGTGAGTGCGTCCGGCACGTACGACACGGTGCTCGTCGTCGACTTCGGCGCCCAGTACGCCCAACTGATCGCCCGACGTGTGCGGGAAGCCCACGTCTACTCCGAGATCGTTCCCCACACCATCACCGCGGCAGAGGTTGCCGCCCGGGCCCCTGCGGGCATCGTGCTGTCCGGTGGGCCCAAGTCGGTCCACGTCGAGGGCGCCCCAACGCTCGATCCCGCCATCTACGACCTCGGTGTCCCGATCCTCGGCATCTGTTACGGCGCCCAGCTGGTGGCCAGCCAGCTCGGCGGGGAGGTGTCACGCACTGGACGCGGGGAGTACGGGCGGACCGCACTTGAGACGCGCGGTGGCGGTGGGGTGTTGCTCGGCGCCGGCTTGCCGGACCGCTTCAACGTGTGGATGAGCCACTTCGATTCGATCGTGACGCCCCCCGATGGATTCGCCGTCACCGCCTCCACCCCTGACGCTCCCGTCGCCGCCCTTGAGAATCTCGAGCGACGGATCGCCGGGGTGCAGTTCCACCCCGAGGTCATGCACTCCGAGCACGGCCAGGAGGTGCTGACCCGATTCCTCTACGAGCTGTGCGGATGTCGGCCGACGTGGACCATGAGTTCGATCATCGAGACGTCGGTGGAGGCGGTGCGGGCCCAGGTGGGGAACGGCCGGGCCATCTGCGGGTTGTCGGGCGGTGTGGACTCGGCGGTGGCCGCTGCGCTCGTCCACAAGGCGATCGGCGGTCAACTCACCTGCGTGTTCGTCGACACCGGGCTGTTGCGCAAGGGCGAGGCCGCTCAGGTGGTGGAGACGTTCCAGCGCAGCCAGGGCATCGAACTGATCCACGTCCGGGCCGCCGACCGGTTCTTTGAGCGGTTGGCGGGGGTCACCGACCCCGAGGACAAGCGCAAGGCCATCGGTGAACAGTTCATCCGGGTGTTCGAGGAGGCCAAGGGGGGTATCGCCGACGCCCATTACCTGGTGCAGGGGACGCTGTATCCCGACGTCATCGAGTCGGGGACGTCCGACGCCGCCAAGATCAAGAGCCACCACAACGTGGGCGGCCTGCCCGAAGACATGGACTTCGAGCTGGTCGAACCGTTGCGGGCGCTGTTCAAAGACGAGGTGCGCCGGGCCGGTGAGGAACTCGGTCTGCCCGCTGAGATCGTGTGGCGCCAACCGTTCCCTGGCCCCGGACTCGGCGTGCGGATCATCGGCGAGGTCACCCCCGACAAGGTGGCCACCCTGCAAGAAGCGGACGCCATCGTTCGCGAGGAGATCCATGCCGCGGGTCTCGAACGCGACATCTGGCAGGCGTTCGCCGTGCTGCCCGACATCCGAACCGTGGGCGTCATGGGCGACGAGCGCACCTACGCCCACCCAGTCATCATCCGGGCGGTCACCAGCGAGGACGCCATGACTGCGGACTGGGCCCGGCTGCCCTACGAACTGCTCGAACGGATGTCGAACCGCATCATCAACGAGGTGCCCGGGGTGAACCGTGTGGCCTACGACGTGACGTCGAAGCCGCCGGGAACCATCGAATGGGAGTGATCCCCCTCAGCGGTCGCGAAGGCCCTTGCCCGTCAGGATGCGAGGAACGCATGCCTCGATCCGCCGTTGGCGCGTCGTTGGTTGGTTCGCCCCAGTGATGTAGAGGTTGTACTCCCGCTGCCGTCCGGGAGTCAGGGCGGCGAACGCGGTGGCGAGGGCGTCATCAGCGTCGAGACTCGACCGGAGTTCAGCGGCGAGTTCGAGCGGGTTCGCCGCGGGGACTTGTCGGCCCGAGCGCTCAACTTCGATGGCTTGGGCCACCAGGGCCGTGATCGTCTTGCTCTGCGTCGTGACATCGTTGACTGAGGTGAACATGACACGTCTGGCCGACCTCGAGTTCGGACCTTGGTCGCGCAGCACGCCGTCGGGGTCGGTCAGGAGCGCGCCTTTGAAGAACATCAGTGCGAGAAACGACTTCATCTCTTGAAGGATGGCGATGTTCTTCCCGGCGTCGCTGTAGCAGGGCTTGTTCCATTTGAGTGACTCGTCGAGTCCGCAGTTCAAAAGCAGCGAGCGAACTGCACGCAACTCGTCCGGCCACTGCTTCGCCTCCAGCAGGTACCTGTCGACCTCGGAACTGACGTTGAGTTTGGCCATGATGGTGATGCCTCCGGTTACGTCAGTGGCCAGCGAGTGCCGCCACCACCGGCGCCATTTCCTCCATCGCCTCCACCGGCACGGTCACATACGAGATTCCGTACTGCTGGCGACGCTGCTCGCACATCTCGACGATCTGGCCCACCGGGCCGGCGAGAGCGTGAGGGCTTGACAGCGCTTCGTCTGCGGTGAGGCCGAATGCCGGGCCGAGCGCGGCGGCGAGCCCGATCGGGTCATCGGTCACGGTGGCGAGCTCGACACGGACCTGGAGTTCGATGGCGGCGAACCGGTCCCCGGCGGCCTCGGCGATCCAGCGCACCTTCTCGGTGGTGGCGATCGCCGTCGCGCTCGGTCCGGACTCGGTGCCGATACGACCCGAACGCATGTCGATGTTGAGTCCGACGATGTCGGCTTCGGCGCCGGCGAGGCCGAGCATGCGTCGGCCCCCACCACCGAGGAACAACGGGGGACGCGGGGACTGCACCGGTCGGGGTGTCCCCACGAGGCCGTCGATGCGGTAGTGGTCACCGGCGAAGTGCACCGGGTCGGGCCCCATCAGCGCCTTGATGACGTGGACGGCTTCGGCGAGGCGTTCGATGCGGACACCGGCGGACTGCATCTCGAGTCCGCTCTGGGTGTAGTCCTCGGGCATCCATCCTGCGCCGATCCCGAGTTCGAGCCGACCGTCGGAAAGCAGGTCCACGGTGGCTGCTTCCTTGGCCAGCATGGCGGGGTGGTGGAGGTCGTTGCAGTACACGATCGAACCCACCCGAAGGGTCGTGGTGGCGGCCGCTGCGGCCATCATGGCCGGTGTGGTGGCGAACTGGTCACGGTGGTGCTCGGCCACCGACAACACCGAGTAGCCGAGATCTTCGGCCCGGCGGGCGGTGTCGGCCCAGGTGTCGGCGTCGGGGGCGGACGAGGCCTGGACGCCGAAACGGAACGGGTGGTGGGGCAGGTCCATCGACGGCGACCGTAGCGCGGGGCCACCCCGGCGGCGGCCATGACCGGTGCGTACACTCGCCGCATGGCTGCCCGCGACCCGCTCGAGGACTTCACTGTCCGCACCTTCACCCACGACGGCAAGCAGCGGCGGGTTTTCACCGCAGGGGCCGGTCCCGCTGTGATCGTGATGGCCGAAATGCCGGGCATCACCCCTCGGGTGGCGGACTTCGCCCGCCGGGTGGTGGGGCTCGGTTGCAGCGTGTGGATGCCTGACCTGTTCGGGGTGCCCGGTGAACCACCCGGTGGGGTGGCCTACCTCCGATCGCTCCCTGCGGCGTGTGTGTCCCGGGACTTCGCTGCGTTCGCTGCGGGCACGACCGCACCGGTGGTGGGGTGGTTGCGGGCTCTGGCCGCTGAGGCCCACGGCGTCTGCGGTGGGCCGGGAGTTGGCGCTGTCGGCATGTGTTTCACCGGCGGGTTCGCCCTCGGCATGATGGTTGACGACCGCATGTTGGCCCCCGTGCTCAGCCAGCCGTCGCTGCCCATCGTGGTGCCGTGGCGCAAGGGCAACGCCGCCGAGGTCGGGTTGTCGCCCGCCGACCGTGCCCGGGTGGCTGAGCGGGCCACCCAGGGGGTGTGCGCTCTGGGGCTGCGGTTCACCGGTGATCCGCTCGTCCCCGCCGAACGTTTCGACGCGTTGTCGGCGTTGTTGGGCGAGTCGTTCATCGCCGTGGAGATCGATTCGTCGCCGTCGAACCCCGACGGCATCAGCCGCCGGGCGCACTCGGTACTGACCGAAGAACTCGTCGAGCAGGCCGGTCACCCGACCGACGACGCCCTCAACGAGGTCCTGGCGTTCCTCTCGCAACGCCTGCTCGCCAACTGAACTGGTTCGGGCCCTCGACGCCCACCGGTACCATCGGCCCCAATGGACGAACTTCTTGAGGGACTGAACCCTGCCCAAACAGAGGCGGTACTCCACACCGAAGGCCCCTTGCTCATCGTGGCCGGTGCGGGGTCGGGCAAGACCCGGGTGCTCACCCACCGCATCGCCCACCTGATCCGTAGCGGCGTGTCCCCGTTCGCCATCCTGGCCATCACCTTCACCAACAAGGCGGCCGACGAAATGCGTCACCGGGTGGCCGGCCTCGTCGGTCCGGTGGCACGCGACATGTGGGTGTCGACGTTCCACTCGGCGTGCGTGCGGATCCTTCGCCGCGAGGCGACCCACCTTGGCTACCCGTCGTCGTTCACCATCTACGACCAGGCCGACGCACAGAGGCTGTGCGGGTACGTGATCCGCGACCTGGGTCTTGACCCCAAGAAGTTCGTCGCCCGGTCGGTGCACGCCACGATTTCGTCCCGCAAGAACGAAGGGGTCAGCGCCCGGGAACTCGCCGACGCCGCAACGCTCACCGTCGAACGCAACATTGCCGAGATCTACCGCATCTACCAGGAGCGACTCCTGGCGTCGGGGGCCATGGACTTCGACGACCTGCTTGGCAACGTGGTCCGTCTGTTCGCCGAACAGCCCGAGGTGCTCGAGCGTTACAGGAACCGCTTCGAGCACGTTCTTGTCGACGAGTACCAGGACACCAACACCGTGCAGAACGAACTGGTGCTCGCCCTGTCGGCCGGTCACCGCAACATCTGCGTGGTGGGTGACAGCGACCAGTCGATCTACCGGTTCCGTGGGGCGGACGTTCGCAACATCCTGCAGTTCGAGGAGTCGTTCCCCGACGCCACCGTGGTGATCCTCGACCAGAACTACCGGTCCACCCAGACCATCTTGGACGCCGCCAACGCCGTCATCAGTCTCAACGCCTCACGTCGGCCGAAGGAACTGTGGACCAACGAGGGGGCGGGGGAGGCCATTGTTCGGTACCGGGCCGAGGATGAGCTCGACGAGGCCCAGTGGCTCACCATGCAGTTGTTGCACCTCCATGACGCCGGGACGTATCGCTGGGGGGACCTGGCGGTCTTCTACCGGGTGAACGCCCAGAGCCGCGTGGTGGAGGAGCAACTCAACCGCATGGGCGTCCCCTACAAGGTGATCGGCGGCACCCGGTTCTACGACCGTCGCGAGGTCCGTGACGCGCTGGCCTACCTGAAGTGCATCGTGAACCCTGCCGATGAGGTGTCGATCAAGCGTGTCCTCAACGTGCCGCGACGAGGGGTGGGGGAGTCGTCGGTGGGACGCCTCGACGCCTGGGCCACCGCCAACGGTGTGACGTTCGCCGGCGCGTTGCGCAACGCAGCGGAGGCGGGGGTGACCGGCAAGGCGCTCAAGGGCATCAGCAACTTCCTGGCGCTCGTCGACGGTTGTGCCGACCTGCTCACCGACGGACCCGGCCCGGTGCTCGCTGCGGTGCTGGACCGTTCGGGGTACATCGCCGAGCTGGAGGCCGAACACTCCGTCGAGGCCGATGGACGTATCGAGAACCTGGCTGAACTCGTCGGAGCGGCCAACGAAGTCGGCAACGTGGCCGAATTCCTCGAGCAGGTGTCTCTCGTGGCCGACGTCGACGCCCTCGACCCCGACGACACCTCGAGCGTGGTGCTCATGACCCTCCACTCAGCCAAAGGCCTCGAGTTCCCGGTCGTGTTCATGGTGGGCCTTGAAGAAGGGGTGTTCCCCCACCAGCGGGCCTTCGACGCTCCCGAGGAACTCGAGGAGGAGCGTCGCCTCGCCTACGTCGGCATCACCCGTGCCCGTCAACGGCTCCACGTGTCCCACGCCTGGTCGCGCACCCTCCACGGCGGCACGCAGTACAACCCGCCGAGCCGGTTCCTCGACGAGATCCCCGCCGAACTCGTGACCGAGGTCGCCACCCGCTCGGGCCGGGTCGGGGGTGGCAGCCGACGGTTCGCCGGCTCGTCAGGGCCGGGGCAGGACCGCCGCAGAGCGGAGCAGCCACGTCGCCCCACGGTGAGTTCGTTCGACCCCGACGAGGACGTCAGTTACGGCCACCGTGACCGGCTCGCCACCGGCCACATCGGTCCGGGCGGCACCGGTCCGTCCGCCACGCCGCCCCCCACGCTCGACGCCGGGGACCTCAGTGTCGGTGATCGGGTGCACCACCTTGTGTTCGGCGACGGCCGGGTCGTGGGGCTCGAGGGGGAGGGAAGCCGCGCCGAGGTGGTGGTGCGTTTCGACGGTGCCGGTGAGCGGCGCCTGCTGCTGTCGTTCGCCCCGCTGGAGCGTCGCTGAACCCCCGAGAACCGAACCGGTCCCTCAGCCGCCGGAGCGGATGATGGTGGTGGTGGGTTCGGGGCGCATCACCAAGTCGACCACCACCTTGCCCTCGTCGTCGACGCTCACCTCATACGCCCGCAATCCCGTGCCCGAGGCGTCGACCGTGCTGTTGTCGCACGGGTCGGTGAACGCACCGTCGGCCCAGGTGAGCGTGCATTCCCGACCGGTTCCGCCACGTCGGGCGTCGAACACCAGCCACCCTGCGTTCGGGTCGGTCCCGGTGTGCTGGAGGTAGACGTCCCGGTCGCCGCTGGCCACGTCGGCGAGGAGCAGAGGGCCGTCGTTGGCGATCGCTTCGGCGAGGTCGGTGGCGTTGCCGGCCACGAACACGTCGTCCCCGAGGCGGACCTCGATGCGGTTCTGTTCGGTCAGGGACGGGATGGCGAGCACGAACAGTGCGAGGACCAGCGCAATGCCGATCACGAGGCCGAGTACCCCGATGACGAGGGATCGTGGGGAACGGGTTCGGGACGGTCGCACCGGCATGGAGAGATGATACGGAGCCAACCCGGTCGCCGGCACGCCGGGGCATGGCCGGTGGTGGGCGGGGTGCCCCTCGGGCCTCCCGGGGGGACCGTAGGCTTTCGGACATGGAAGCTGTGCGGCGTGCCGTGCTGGCCGAAACCGGGATCCCCGGGGCCGATCAGGTGGTGCGGGCAGCGTCGAGACTGCTGCGGGACGGCGGTGTCGAAGTGGTGCAGCTCGGTGTGGTGGGACCCGCCGCCCTCGCTGAGGTGGCGTTGCAGGAGGACGCCGCGGCGGTGGGTCTGCCGGTGGGAGAGGGGCACGAGGCGTTGGCTGAGGTCGCGGCGGAGCTGGCGTCGCGAGGTCTCACCGACGTTGCGGTGGTGGCGTTGGGGGACGCCACCACGACCGGCTGGGAGACGGATCTCCCCGGTCGACTCGGCCCCGTGTTGGGCGGTCCGGACCCTTCCGACTGAGGTCGCCGGGCGCCAGTTGGGGCGGGCTGTGGGCCGGTTGTAGGGTCTCGGCGTGGACCTCCTCGAATATCAAGGCAAAGAGTTCTTCGCATCGTTCGGCATCCCCACATCTGAGGGCACCGCCGTCACCGACGTGGACGCTGCGGTGGTCGCAGCTGATGCGGTTGGGTACCCGGTGGTGGTCAAGGCTCAGGTGCATGTCGGCGGTCGTGGCAAGGCCGGTGGTGTGAAGCTGGCCAACGACGCCGACGAGGTGCGTCTGCACGCCGGCAACATTCTCGGACTCGACATCAAGGGGCACATCGTGCGCACCGTGTGGGTCGAGCATGCCTCCGACATCGCCACCGAGTACTACGCCAGCTTCACGCTCGACCGCTCGGCCAAAAAACACCTCGGGATGCTGTCGGCCCAGGGCGGTGTCGAGATCGAGGCGGTAGCCGAGTCGGACCCCGACGCCATCGCCAAGATCTGGATCGATCCGGTCGACGGTCTCAGTGAGCAGACCTGCCGCGACTGGGTGGCAGCAGCCAAGTTGGACCCGGCGTCAGCCGACGACGTCGTGGCCTTGCTGCTCAAGCTCTACACGGCCTACACCGAGGGTGACGCCGACCTGTGTGAGGTGAACCCGCTCATCATCACCACCGCCGGCAAGGCCCATGCCCTCGACGCCAAGGTCACCCTTGACGCCAACGCCGAGTACCGCCACGAAGGGTGGGACGTCTACGCCGCCACCCAGTTGCGCGACGAGCGTGAGGAGGCGGCCCACGCCAAGGGGCTGAACTACGTGGGTCTCGACGGTTCGGTCGGGATCATCGCCAACGGGGCCGGTTTGGCCATGAGCACCCTCGACGTCGTCAATCAGGTTGGCGGCTCGGCGGCGAACTTTCTTGACATCGGTGGCGGCGCCAACGCCGACGTGATGGCCGGTGCGCTCGAGATCATCAACCGCGACCCCCGTGTGAAGTCGATCTTCATCAACATCTTCGGTGGGATCACCCGTGGTGAAGAGGTGGCCAAGGGCATCCTCGAGGCCCTCGAGCGGGTGGAGATCACTTCACCCATCGTGATCCGTCTTGACGGCACCAACGCCACTGAGGGTCGGGCCATGCTCGAACCCCACCTGTCGGACATGTTGCAGTCGCAACCCACCATGCTCGACGCCGCCCGTCGGGCCGTCGAACTCGCCGGAGGCCGGTCATGAGCATCTTCGTGGATGAGAACACCAAGGTCGTCTACCAGGGCCTCACCGGCAGTCAGGGCCGTTTCTACGGGCTGCGCAACCGTGACTACGGCACGCAGGTCGTCGCCGGCACCAACCCGAAGAAGGCCGGCACCGACGTGGACGGGATCCCGATCTTCGCCAGTGTCGGGGACGCCGTGGACGCCACCGGGGCCACCGCCTCGTGCATCTTCATTCCCGCCCCGGGTGTGCGTGACGCCGTGATGGAAGCCGCCGAGGGTGGCATCGAGTTCATCGTCGTCATCACCGAGGGTGTGCCTGCCCACGACGAGGCCTGGTTCTACAACAAGTTGAAGCGCGATTTCCCCGGGGTCCGCCTGTTGGGTCCGAACTGTCCCGGCATCATCTCGCCCGGGAAGTGCAACATCGGCATCACCGCCGGCGAGATCGCCAAAGAGGGCGGCCCGGTCGGCATCGTGAGCCGTTCCGGCACGCTCACCTACCAGGCCCTCTACGAACTCAAGACGCAGGGCATCGGCGTGACCACCTGTGTGGGCATCGGTGGCGACCCGGTTCCGGGTACGTCGTTCATCGATTGTCTTGAGGCGTTCGAAGCCGATCCTGAAACCAAGGCCGTCATGATGTTCGGCGAGATCGGCGGGTCAGCCGAGGAGGAGGCCGCTGCGTTCGTGGCCTCGTCGATGACCAAACCGGTCGTGTCCTACATCGCCGGCATGACCGCTCCGCCCGGGCGGAAGATGGGTCACGCCGGGGCCATCGTCTCGGGTGGCAAGGGCACCGCAGCCGCCAAGATGGAGGCGCTCGAGGCCGCCGGGGTGAAGGTGGGTCGCAACCCCACCGAAGCCGGTGAACTGATGGTCTCGGTGGTGCGCGAACACGGCTGGGTCTGACCGCCCGTGACGACCGGACCCGGTGAGGAGCTCGTCGGGGAACTGGTCGACGCTCTGACCGTGGACGAGGCCGCGGCGCTGTGCGCCGGTTTCGACATGTGGCGCAACCATCGGGTCAAGCGGTTGGGTCTTGGCGCCATCAAGGTCAGCGACGGCCCTGTCGGTGTGCGAGGCGACGGCCCCATCGGTTCGGGGACCCCGTCGGTGGTGCTGCCGTGTCCGACCGCCATGGGGGCGACATGGGATCCGGCGCTGGTGCGCTCGGCGGGGGAGGTCCTCGCCGACGAAGTCCGTGACCGCCAGGCGAGCGTGTTGTTGGCCCCGACGGTCAACCTGCACCGCACCCCGCTGGCCGGCCGGAACTTCGAGTGCTTCTCCGAGGACCCCCACCTCACCGCTGAGCTGGCCGCCGCGTACATCGACGGTGTGCAGTCGTCGGGGGTTTCGGCGTGTGTGAAGCATTTCGTGGCCAACGACCAGGAGTGGGAGCGCCACTCGATCAGCGCCGAGGTGTCCGAGCGGGCGTTGCGCGAGCTGTACCTGTTGCCCTTCGAGGTGGCGGTGACCCGTGCACGGGTGTGGATGGTCATGAGTGCCTACAACCGTCTTGGCGGCACGTTCTGCAGTGAGCACCGCTGGTTGCTCACCGACGTCCTGCGGGGGGAGTGGGGGTTCGACGGAGCGGTGGTGTCCGACTGGGGTGGTACCCACAGCACCGTCCCGGCCGCCCTAGGCGGTCTCGACTGGCAGATGCCCGGACCTCCGACCCGATTCGGCCCGCCCCTGGCCGACGCGGTGCGGGCCGGGGAGGTCCCCGAAGATGTGGTGCGGGCCATGGCGGCGAACGTGCTCGGTGTGGCGCGACGCACGTCGCTGCTCGACGGCGAGCGCACGCCCGGCGAGGTGTCACCCGAGTCGCCTGAACGCAGCGTGGATCGCCCCGAGGCTCGCGCCGTCGCCCGCCGCATCGCCGCGGCGTCCATGGTGCTGCTCGGCAACCGCGACGGAGCGCTTCCGCTCGACCCGGTTCCGGCGAGCATCGCCGTGGTTGGCCCCAGCGCCAACCTCGCCTGGGTCCAGGGAGGCGGGAGCGCGCAGTTGAACCCGCGTTCCACCGTCACGCCACTCGAGGGCATCGTGGCCCGGTTCAGCCCAGTGGGATCGGCTGTGGTCCACGAACCCGGGGTGTTGTCGGTGCGCTCCATGCCGTTGTTGGATCGGCGGCACCTCGAGGCTCTCGCGGCGGAGTCCCCCGGGGTCGCCGCGGCCATGACCGGACCTCACGACGAGTTCTTCCTGACCGCCGAGTACTACGACAACCCCGAGTTCGCTGGTGCGCCGGTGTCGGTGGTGCCCATGCGGGCGGCGACCACCATGTGGGGCGGTGTGCTCCCACCGGGCATCGAAGGCACCTACTGGGCGCGGTGGCGGGCCACGTTCGTCACCCCCGCCGACGTCCCTGAGGGGGCGAGCGTGCGGTTCGGCATCACGAGTGCGGGACCGAGCCGGTTGTGGGTGGACGGTACCGAGGTGTGCTCGTTGTGGGATGAGCGCACCCCGGGCGAATCGTTCTTCGGTTTGGGGAGTGTTGAGGTGACCGCCGATGTGGCGGCGGAACCCGGCGCCCGCCTCGAGGTGGTGTTCGAGTTGTCCAACGATGGCAGTCCGTTCGTGAGTGCCGGGCAGGTGGGGGCGGGCATCGTCCCGCCACCCGACGGTGTGCAACGGGCCGTGGCCGCCGCAGCCGGTGCGGACGTTGCGGTGGTGGTCGTCGGCCTGGACCACGACACCGAGACCGAGGCACGTGACCGCACCACTCTCGCCCTGCCCCCCGAACAGGACGACCTGGTGCGGGCGGTGGCGGCGGTAAACGAACGCACCGTGGTGGTGGTGAACGCCGGGGCCCCGGTGCTGATGCCGTGGCGTGACGAGGTCGCTGCAGTGGTGCAGATGTGGTACCCGGGTATGGAAGGCGGACATGCCCTCGCCGACGTGCTGTCAGGTGACGTGAACCCGTCAGGTCGGCTCCCCACGACGTTCCCCGCCGAACTGTCCGACACCGCAGCGCACCACGCGGGGAACCCCGCCCACTATCCGGGGGTGGACGGGCAGGTGCACTACGACGAAGGGGTCTTCATCGGGTACCGGTGGTTCGACGCTCGCGACCTCACCCCGCAGTGGTGCTTCGGCCACGGGTTGTCCTACACACGCTTTGAATATCGCGACGTTGAGCTCAACGTGGTGGACCCGCCCAGCGCCGGGCCGCTGTCACCCGACGAGCGTCCCGGTGGTGAGCCGGTGGTCGAGGTGTCGGTGACGGTGGCCAACATCGGGGACCGTGACGGGCACGAGGTGGTGCAGGTATACGTGGCGCCGCCCGTCGGGGATCTGGCCCGACCTCGGCGGGAACTGCGCGGATTCACCCGCGTGTTCGTGCCCGCCGGTGGCCAGGTGCGGGTCAGCATCCCGCTCGATCGACGTGCGTTGGCGGCGTGGGACCCCGATGCAGGGGGATGGGTGGTGGCCGCAGGCACCCACCACGTCGAGGTCGGGGCCTCGTCGCGCGACCTGCGGGCGTCGGCGTCCTTCGACGTCGCCCCGTGAGCCGTCCCGTCGGGACGAGCGGACCCGGCACCGGGTCAAGGGGTCGTGGGTGACTGGTAGCGTGCCGCCGATGCGGGTGACGGTGCTGGCTTCTGGTTCGGGGACGATCCTCAACGCCATGTGTGCCCGAGGGGTGCCGGTGACACTCGTCATCGTCGACCGGCCGTGTGGGGCGACGGCGGTGGCCGACGCCAACGGTGTCCCGTGGCAATTGGTGGAACGCACCACCTACGGCACGGACTTCGACCGGGTCGGCTACTCCACCGACGTCGCGACGGCACTCACCGAAGCCGACACCGACCTCGTCGTCATGGCCGGGTTCGGCACCATTTTGGCCACGCCGGTCTTCGACGCCTTCGGGGGCCGGATCCTCAACACCCATCCGGCGCTGCTTCCGGCGTTCAAAGGCTGGCATGCCGTGGACGAGGCGTTGGCGGCGGGGGTGAAGGTGACGGGATGCACGGTGCACGTCGCCACCGAGTCGGTCGACGACGGCCCCATCCTCGCCCAACAGGCCGTCGACGTCCTCCCCGACGACACCGTCGACACGCTTCATGAACGCATCAAGGAAGTTGAGCGCCGGCTCTATGTCGACACGGTGCTCGACGTGGTGGCCAACGGTGGGGTGCGCACCGGTGGAGACAGCGGAAGTGAGACGAACGATGACTGAGGAGAGGAAACAGATGCGGGCGTTGCTGTCGGTGTACGACAAGACCGGGATCACCGAGCTGGCAGCGGTGCTCGCCGACGCCGGATGGGAACTGCTGTCGAGCGGCGGGACGGCGGCGGCCATCGCCGACGCCGGTCTCGAGGTCACCGACGTGGCCGACCTCACCGGGTTCCCCCCCATCCTCGGGCACCGGGTGGTGACCCTCCACCCCCGGGTGCACGGCGGCATCCTCGCCGACACCGACGACGCCGAGCATCTCGCCGACATGGCCACCCACGGGATCGAGCCGATCCATCTGGTCGTGGTCAACCTGTACCCGTTCTCGTCGAACCCGTCGGTGGAACTCATCGACATCGGTGGACCGGCAATGGTTCGTGCCGCAGCGAAGAACCACGCCCACGTGGCCGTCGTCGTCGACCCTGCGGACTACGCCACGGTGGCTGACGAGGTGCGTGCCACCGGCTCGGTGCAACCCGCCACCCGTCGACGCCTGGCGGCACGAGCCTTCGAGGTGACCGCCGCTTACGACCGCGAGGTGGTCGAGTGGTTGCGCTCCGACGACACAACCGCGGACGTGTTGCCCGAACGCATCGAGGTGCGTCTGACCCGGGCCCAGGTGTTGCGCTACGGCGAGAACCCCCATCAGGCCGGCGCCCGGTACGTCGCCACCGACCCCACCGGTGCCCCGGTGGGGGGCTGGTGGGACACGGTGGTCCAACACGGCGGCAAGGACATGAGCTACCTCAACGTGTGGGACGCCGAGGCGGCATGGCGGCTGGTTCACGAACTCGGCGAGAACCCCGCAGTGGTGGTGATCAAGCACGCCAACCCGTGCGGGGTTGCGGTGGCGTCCGACATCACGACGGCGTGGCGCAACGCCCACGAGTGTGACCCGGTGAGCGCGTTCGGGGGCATCGTGGCGGTGAACCGGCCGGTCACCGCAGCGATGGCCGAAGGTCTCGCCGAGATCTTCACCGAGGTGCTCATCGCCCCCGGGTTCGACGATGACGCCCTGCTGCGTCTGTTGGAGAAGCGGAATCTCCGGGTGCTCGAGGCGGCCTCTCCCGGGCCGGCGGGGCTGTCCATCCGACTGATCGATGGTGGTGCGCTGGTGCAGACCCCTGACGCCGTGGGGGCGGACCCCACCAGTTGGCAGGTCGTCACCCAACGCCAACCGACGCCAGCCCAGCTCGCTGACGCCGTGCTGGCCCAGCGGGTGGTGGCCCGGGTCGGATCCAACGCCATCGTCCTCGTCAACGACGGTGCGGCCGTGGGGATCGGGGCGGGTCAGCAGAACCGGCGCGACGCAGGGCGGATTGCCTGCGAGAAGGCGGCTGGCCGCGCCCGGGGTGGGGTGTACGCCTCCGACGCCTTCTTCCCGTTCGCCGACGGTCTCGACGGTGCCGTGGAAGCCGGTGCCGCGCTCGTGGTGCAGCCGGGTGGGTCCGTACGGGACGAGGAGGTGGTGGCCCGGGCCGACGCCGAGGGTCTCGCCATGGTGTTCACCGGGGAACGCCACTTCCGCCACTGAGGGTTCGGCCGACGGTCGGACCCCCGTTAGGCTCCGGGTCGTGACTGCCCAAGTGCTCGACGGTGAGGTGGTGGCGGCCCGGGTGCGTGCCGAGGTCGCCCAACGGGTCGACGCGCTCGCCGCCCGTGGGATCACCCCGGGGCTCGGGACGTTGCTCGTCGGCGACGACGGGCCCTCGGCCCGTTACGTGGCGATGAAACAGCAGGACTGTGCGGCGGTGGGGATCGCCTCGCACCACGTCCACCTTCCTGCGGACGCCACCCAGGCCGACGTGGTCGACGTGGTGACCCGATTCAACGACGACCCCGCCGTCGACGCCTACATCATGCAGTACCCGTTCCCCGCCCACCTTGACTACGAGTCGGCGCTGTTGGCGGTGGATCCGGTCAAGGATGCCGACGGGTTGCACCCGGTGAACCTGGGGCGGCTCGTCCAGGGGGTACCGACGGTGTTGCCGTGCACCCCGGCGGGAATTCTGCGACTCCTCGCCGACCACGGGGTCACGGTGTCGGGCCGGCACGTGGTGGTCATCGGCCGTGGTCTCACCATTGGTCGACCGCTGGCGAACCTGTTGACCCTCAAGCGGCCTGACGCCAACGCTGCGGTCACCGTGGTGCACACCGGGGTGGCCGACCTGGGGTCCATCACCCGCACGGCGGATGTGATCGTGGCGGCCGCAGGTTCCCCAGGTCTCGTCACTGCCGACATGGTCGCCCCCGGAGCGGTGGTGGTCGCCGCCGGCGTGAGTTTCAACGGCGGGAAAGTCGTCTCCGACGTGGACGACGGCGTAGCCGAGGTGGCGTCGTGGCTGTCGCCTCGTATCGGCGGGGTGGGGCCGATGACACGGGCGATGCTGCTCGACAACACGGTCAGTGCCGCTGAGGTGGGCCGCGGGTCATGACCCGCATCGACGCGCTCCTCGCCGCAGGCCCGACGTTCTCCTTTGAGGTGTTCCCACCCAAGACCCCCGAAGGGCGTGAGCAGCTCGACCTGGCGCTCGACGAGCTCGCTGTGGTCAACCCGTCGTTCGTGTCGGTGACCTACGGGGCGGGGGGAAGCACCCGGGACCTGACCCGTGACCTCGTCATCGACATCCAGAGTCGCACCGGTATCCCATCGATGGCGCACCTGACCTGTGTCGCCCACCGGCGTGACGAACTGCTTGAACTCGTTGAGGACTATCGCCGGGCAGGGATCGAGAACCTGTTGGCACTCGGTGGCGACCCTCCCGCCGACGGTTCCGACGTGCCGGGCGAGTTGACCTACGCCAACGAACTCGTGTCTCTCGTGGCTGAGGTCGGCGGGTTCTGTGTGGGGGTGGCGGCCCAACCCGAGCTGCACCCCCGCTCGACGGATCGTGCCAGCGACCGACGGCACCTTGCCGACAAGTTGGCCATGGCCGATTTCGCCGTCACCCAGTTCTTCTTTGAGGTCGAGCACTACCTGTCGATGGTCGACGAACTGACCGCTTTGGGGGTCGACAAACCCGTCATTCCAGGAATCATGCCGGTGACGAACCTCGCTGCCGTTGACCGCATGGCGGCCATGTCAGGTGCGGCGTTCCCCGCCCACGTGCACGCCCGGTTCGAACCCTTCGCCGACGATCCCGAGGCGGTGCGTCGCATCGGGATCGAGCTGGCCTCCGAACTCTCCGCTGCGCTGCTCGCTGCGGGGGCGCCCGGCCTGCACGTGTACTCGCTGAACCGGTCGGCGGCCACGGCGGCCATCCACGCCAATCTCGGTATCGGTCGCTGAACAGCGCCGCTCGTGTGCCCCCGACGGCATGGGGTGGGTAGGGTGCTTGGCGTGTCGCCGCTGGGTGACGACGGGAGGTGAACGGTGATCACACGTCAGCAGTTCTTCATCGGTGGCCAGTGGGTCGACCCCGTGGAACCCGCCGGGTCGATCGAGGTGATCGACCCGTCGACCGAGCAGGTGTGTGGATCGATCCCGGTCGGGTCGGCTGCCGACGTGGACGCTGCGGTGGCAGCGGCCCGGTCTGCGTTCGACGGCTCGGGGAACGGCGACGGTTGGGGGTTGACGTCGCTCGACGAGCGGCTCGATGCCCTCGTGGCGCTCGCTGACGCCCTTGACGCCCGCGCCGACGAACTTGGTGAGTTGATTGCCACGGAACTTGGCATGCCGGCGAAGCTGGCCCGCATCATTCAGGCGGGCATGCCGCTCGGAAACGTGCGGGCCCAGGCCGACCTCGCCCGTCAGGTTGAGTGGGAGAGCACCGTCAACAACACGCTGGTGGTGCGCGAACCGGTGGGTGTGGTGGGGGCCATCACTCCGTGGAACTATCCGTTGCACCAGGTCATCTGCAAGGTGGCGCCCGCCTTGGCGGCGGGCTGCACCGTGGTGCTCAAACCTTCCGAGGTGGCGCCACTCAGCGCATGGGTGCTCGCCGAAGCCGTTGAGGCGGCCGGGTTGCCTGCCGGGGTGTTCAACCTCGTGGGAGGCACCGGTCCGGTGGTGGGCGAGGCGATCGCCGCACACCCCGACGTGGACATGGTGTCGTTCACCGGATCCACCCAGGCCGGCAAGCGGGTGGCGGCGGTGGCGGCCGGCACCGTGAAACGGGTGGCGCTCGAACTCGGTGGGAAGTCGGCCAACGTGATTCTCGACGACGCCGATCTGGATCGCTGCGTTCCGCCCGGTGTGGTTGGTGGGTGCTACCTGAACTCGGGGCAGACGTGCACGGCGCTCACCCGGATGCTGGTGCCACGTCATCTCCAGGACCGGGTGGTGGAACTCGCTGTCGCCGCCGCCGAAGCGGTCCGGGTCGGCCGCGCCCACGACGAGGGAACCCAGTTGGGCCCACTGGTGTCAGCCGCCCAGCGGGACCGGGTTCGCAACTACATCTCCCAGGGCATCGCCGAGGGGGCCCGACTCGTCACCGGCGGTGTGGAACCCCCCGACGGTCTCGACACCGGATACTTCGTGCGCCCCACCGTGTTCGCCGACGTCACCCCCGACATGGTCATTGCCCAAGAGGAGATCTTCGGCCCGGTGCTGTCGATCATGCCGTATGACACCGTGGACGAAGCGGTGGCCATCGCCAACGGCACGGCGTACGGTCTCGCCGGTGCCGTGCAGTCCGCCGACGAGGACCGGGCCATGGCGGTGGCGCGCCGGCTGCGGACCGGAAGCGTCGACGTCAACGGTGGCCGCTACAACCTGTTCGCCCCCTTCGGGGGCTACAAGCAGTCGGGCATCGGCCGCGAGAACGGCGTGTGGGGCATCGAGGAGTTCTGCGAGGTCAAGGCGCTGCAACTGCCGGCATGACCCGCCGGGTGCGTCTCAGCCCTGTGCGGCGATGGCCTCAGCCACGGCGAGGACCCGTCGGGCGTTGTCGACGTGGAGATTTTCGATCATGCGGCCGTCGACGGTGACGACACCCTTGCCTTCGGCGCGTGCGGTGTCCCACGCCTCGATGACCTTGCGGGACTGCTCAATCTCGTCTTCAGACGGGGCGAAGATCCGGTTGCACGGTTCGAGCTGGCTCGGATGGATGAGGGTCTTGCCGTCGAAGCCCATGCGGGCACCCTGCTCACATTCCGCAGCGAAACCGTCCTCGTTCTTGATGTCGTTGTAGACCCCGTCGAGGATCACCTTGCCCGCAGCGCGGGCGGCGATCAGGCAGTGCGACAACGAGAACAGCAGCGGTTCGCGCCCGGGCACATGGGTGGCGTGCAGTTCCTTGGTGATGTCGTTGGTGCCCATGACCAACACGGCGAGACGTTCCGACGAGGCGCAAATGTCCGCTGCGTTGAGGATGCCGGCGGGGGTTTCGAGCATGGCCCAGATGCGGGTGCGCTCCGGTGCCCCACCCTCAGTCAGGAGCCGCTCGATGGTGGCGATGTCGTCCACCGAGGCGACCTTGGGGACCAGCACGGCGTCGGGTCCCACGGCGGCCGCTGCCCGGATGTCGTCAGGGCCCCACGTGGTGTCGAGCCCGTTGGCCCGGATGGCGATCTCGCGGTGCCCGTAGGCGCCCGAGGCGGCCGCCTCGCACACCCGGTCGCGAGCCTCGAGTTTGGCGTCGGGGGCGACAGCGTCCTCAAGGTCGAGGATCAGTGCGTCGGCAGCCAACGTCTGGGCCTTCTCGAGCGCCCGGGCGTTGGCTCCCGGCATGTACAACACGGACCGTCGGGGTCGCAGGTCATCGGTGGTCATGGCGTCCTCCAGTGCGTGGTGGCCGGTTGCGGATCACAAACCGTAGGCGGCGGCGAGATCGGGGTCCCGTTCAGCGAGCGAACGGGCCAGGTCCACAAGGACCCGGCACTGTTTCACCGTGGCGTCGTCTTGCATTTTGCCGTCCAACATGACCGCCCCGGTGCCGTCACCCATGGCGTCAATGACCCGCACCGCCCACGCCACGTCGTCGGGGTCGGGGGAGAACACCTTGCGGGCAATGTCGATCTGCACGGGGTGGAGGGTCCACGTGCCGACACAACCCAACAGGTACGCGTTGCGGAACTGGTCCTCACACGCCACCGTGTCGGCGATGTCGCCGAAGGGGCCGTAGTAGGGGAGGATGCCCGACGCCCGGCAGGCGTCGACCATGCGGGCGATGGTGTAGTGCCACAGGTCCTGTTGGGCGGTGGTGCGGGGGCCCTCAATGTCGCCGTCGACGGGGTCGGTGCGCACCAGGTACCCGGGGTGGCCGCCACCCACACGGGTCGTCTTCATGCGGCGGTCCGCAGCGAGGTCGGCCGGGCCGAGACTGAGGCCTTGCATCCGGGGACTGGCGGTGCAGATCTCCTCCACGCTGGCCACGCCGCGGGCGGTCTCCAAGATGGCGTGCACCAGAATCGGGCGGGTCAGCCCGGCGCGGGCCTCGAGTTGGGCGAGGAGGCGGTCCACGTAGTGGATGTCGTCTGGGCCTTCGACCTTGGGCACCATGATCACATCGAGTCGGTCACCGACCTCGGTGACCAAGGTGATGAGGTCGTCGAGCACCCACGGGGAGTCGAGGCTGTTCACCCGGGTCCACAGCTGGGTGTCGCCGAGATCGACGGTGCGGGCCACCTCAACGAGTCCGGCCCGGGCTTCTTCTTTGCGGTCGGCGCTGATGGCGTCCTCGAGGTTGCCCAACAACACGTCGGCCTTGGCGGCCATGTCGGGGAGTTTGGCCACCATCTTGGGGTTCGACGGGTCGAAGAAGTGGATCATCCGCGACGGGCGCTGGGGTACCTCGCGCACCGGTTCGGGCGCTCCGACGGCGAGGGGCCGAAAGAAGTCCTTGGCACTGCGCATGGTCGCCTCCTGAGGCTGGGTGGTTGACCCGGCACCTCTCCGCCGGGTCGCACGATGTCGCTTCCGCACCCTACCGACCCGCCACAGGGGGCGGCGAACTCCGGGCGGTGGCCCGCCCGGGTGGTGCCGCAGCCAACTTGGTGCGGTTCACCGCGGCGGGGGACCATGGTCCCGTGAGTTCTGCCCCACCAGCCCAACCGACCGCTTCGGGGCTGCCCGACTCGGCGGGTGCGGTGTTCATGGCCGGACTGCGCATCGTGTGGCGCTACGTGCGCAACCAGCCGTTGCGGTTCACGCTCGCCATGATCGGTGCCACCGGGTACGCCGCAGGTGCGGTGGGCACGGCCTGGGTGCTGGGTGCGATCACCGACCGACTGGTCATCCCGGCGTTCGGCGACGGGGTGACCTCCGAGGCGGCCGCTGCGGGCGCTGCCGCCATCATCGGGGTTGGTCTGTTGCGGGCCGGTTCGATCCTGCTTCGTCGGTACAACGGGGGCCTCACCGGCCTGCGCACCCGTGTGGACCTGCGCAAAGCGGTGACCGACACGCTCCTCGCCGCCCCCATGGAGTACCACCGGTCGCGCCCAACCGGTGAACTGTTGGCCCACGCCGATGCCGACGTGCAGGCCTCCACCGAGGTGCTCGACCCGTTGGCGTTCAGTCTCGGGGTCGTGGTCCTCGTGGCGTTCTCACTGGTGGCGCTGTTCATCGTGGACCCGTGGATCGCGCTGGTGGCCCTGGTGTTGTTTCCGTCGCTTGCACTGTTGAACCGTGCCTACACCAACCGGATCGCGTCGCTGGTGGCCCGGGTGCAGGTCTGTCTGGCCGAGGTGGCCGGGGTGGCCCACGAAAGTTTCGACGGCGCGTTGGCGGTCAAGACCCTGGGAATCGCCGATGCGGAAACCGAACGCATGCGCGTTGCGGCCAACGACCTGCGTGACGCCCGGGTGGCGGTGGGTCGGGTGCGGGCCGTGTTCGAGCCGGCCATCGACACGCTCCCGGGCCTCGGGATCATCGTCGTCGCACTCGTCGGTGCGGTGCGTATCGGTGCGGGCACCATGGACCCCGGCGGATTGGTCGCCGCCGCGTCGCTGTTCGGCCTGCTGGCCTTCCCCGTCCGCATCGTCGGGTTCTTCCTGCAGGAACTGCCCCGGTCGGTGGTGGCCACGGGGCGCATCGACGGGGTCCTGGCGGTCCCCCCGGGACCTCAACCTGGGGTCGGTGCGGCGGTCCCGCCGGGCCCGGTGGCGTTGCGGTTCGATCACGTCGGGTTCTCCTGGCCGGACGGGTCTCGGGTGCTCGACGACCTCTCGTTCAGCGTGGCCCCCGGTGAGGTGGTGGCACTCGTGGGGGCCACCGGGTCGGGCAAGACGACCTTGTGCGAACTCGCAGTGCGACTCATGGATCCCACTTCGGGGTCGGTGCAGGTCGGGGGGGTCGACGTCACCGAACTCGATCCGGCCTCGTTGCGTCAGGCCGTGGCACTGGTGTTCCAGGAGTCGTTCCTTTTCGCCGACCCGTTGCGCACCAACGTGGACCTCACCGGCGAGTTGAGTGGTGAGGAACTCGCCGAGGTCGCCGGCATCGCCCACGCCCACGAGTTCGTTCTCGCCACCCCCCAGGGTTGGGACACGCCGGTGGGCGAGCGCGGGGTGAGCCTTTCGGGCGGCCAGCGCCAACGTCTGGCGCTGGCACGCGCCCTGGCCCGTCGGCCCCGGGTACTGATCCTCGATGACGCCACCAGTGCCATCGACCCGGTGGTGGAGGCCGGCGTGCTGGCCAACCTGCGCCGCTCGTTGTCGGCCACCACCCTCGTCGTGGCGCACCGCCTCGCCACCATCCGCCTCGCCGACCGGGTGGTGTTCCTCGCCGACGGCCGGGTCGCCGCCGAGGGCCGACACACCGATCTGCTCGGGGTGCCCGCCTACGCCGAGTTGGTGCGCGCCTATGAGCGCGACGCTGACGGTGGCGCCGACGGCGACGGCACCGGTGAGGGGTTGTCGTGAGCCCCGACGTCACCACCGAGGAGCTGCCAGCCACCGCCCCGGCGGGGGCCATTGCGGTGCTGCGCCGGGCGTTGCGGACCAGTCCTGGCCTGTTGCGGGGGGTGCGCACCACGGTGATGCTGGCCCTGTTCGGGGCGGCGGGCCGTGTGGTCGTCCCCGTGCTGGTCCAACAGGTCCTCGACCGCGGCATCCTCGGTGAGGAGGGGGTGCAGGTGGCGTTCGTGGCGGGAGCGACCGCTTTGGCGGCCCTGCTCGTCCTGGCGGTCATGGTGGCCTCCCGGTTCACCTACTTGCGGGTGGTGACCATTGCCGAGGAGACACTGGCCGATCTTCGGGTGCGTGCGTTCGCCCACATCCACCGGTTCAGCGTCGCCGACCTTGACGAGACCCGGCGAGGGGTCCTGACCGCCCGGGTCACCAGCGATGTGGAGACGGTGGCCCGTTTCGCCCAGTGGGGGGCCATTGCGTGGGTGGTGAACCCCATCGTGATCCTCGTCCTCGTCGGGGTCCTCACCGTGTACTCGTGGCAGATGGCCATCGTGGTGGTGGTCGCCCTCGTCCCGTTGCTGCCCATCCTGCGGTTCCTCCAGCAGCGACAGTTGCGCGCCTATGACCGGGTGCGCACCCGGGTCAGCCAGACCCTCACCGCGCTGTCGGAGTTGGTGATGGGGGCTGGTGCGGTGCGGGCCTACGGCATTGAGAAACGCAGCCGGGACCGCATGGAGACCGCCATCGACGCCCAGTACGACGCCGAACGCCGGGCACTGCTGTTCGTCACGTCGAGTTTCGCCACCAGCGACCTCGCCGGGGCGGTGGTCACCGCCATCGTGGTCGCCGTGGGCGTCGTGTTCGGTCCCGGTTGGGGTCTCGACGCCGGTTCGCTGGTCGCCACGCTGTTCCTCGTCACGCTCATCGTCGGGCCCGTCACCGAACTCAACGAGATCCTCGACCAGACCCAGTCGGCCGTGGCGGGCTGGCGCAAGGTCCTCGACGTGCTCGACACGCCCGTCGAGGTCGTGGAACCGACCGACGGTGTGCTGTTGCCGCCCGGGCCCATCACGCTGCGCACCGACCACCTGTCGTTCGCCTATCGCACCGGACCGATGGTGCTGTCCGACGTCAACCTCGAGTTGCCGCCGGGGGCGCACGTGGCGGTGGTGGGAGAGACCGGGTCGGGAAAGAGCACGCTGGTCCGCCTGCTCACCCGCCTCGCCGACCCGACCGAGGGGCGGATCCTGGTGGCGGGAATCGACCTTCGCCGTGTCGACCCGGTGTCGCGTCAGCAGCGCATCCGCCTCGTCCCCCAAGACAGCTTCCTGTTCGACACCACGGTGGGTCGCAACGTCGCGCTGGGTCGGCTCGGTGCCGGTACCGACGAGGTGTCCGCAGCGTTCGCCGATTTGGACCTTGGGTGGTGGGTGGATCAACTCCCCCTCGGCCTCGACACGCCCGTGGGTGAACGCGGCGACCAGTTGTCGGTGGGGGAACGCCAACTCGTGGCGCTGGCCCGCGCCCAACTCGCCGACCCGGGGCTGTTGATCCTCGATGAGGCCACCAGCGCCGTCGACTCGGTGACCGAGCGGGCGTTGGCCTCGGCTTTGACCCGGGTGTCGGCTGGTCGAACCACCGTGTCGGTGGCCCACCGGCTCTCCACCGCCGAAGGTGCCGATCTTGTCCTGGTGTTCGACGGCGGCCGGCTGGTCGAGGCGGGTCACCACGCCGAACTTGTGGCTGCGGGGGGCCGCTACGCCGAGTTGTACGGCAGCTGGCTGGGTGGCACCCGGGAACCTCCGGCGTCCACGACGGGCTGAACGGGGTCTGTACGGGGCGTCGGGCCGGTTCGCGCACCGGCCGGGGGCGCCGCTAGATTCGCCTCTGCCGGCGGAGTGCCGGGAGGATCGTCACGTGGAGGACACGCCGTGAGTGCCAGCCCAGTCCGAGTTGCCGTCACCGGGGCCGCCGGCCAGATCGGCTACAGCCTGCTGTTCCGTATCGCGTCCGGCGCCATGTTGGGCCCCGACACGCCGGTGCGCCTCCAGTTGCTCGAGATCACCCCGGCCCTCGACGCCCTGCGGGGTGTGCAGATGGAGCTTGAGGATTGCGCCTTCCCGCTGCTCGACTCGGTCGTGACCACCGACGACGCCAATGAGGCCTTCGATGGCGCCGACGTTGCGCTGCTGGTGGGTTCGCGCCCTCGGACCAAGGGGATGGAGCGGGCCGAACTGCTCGAGGCCAACGGCGCCATCTTCACGGTGCAGGGCAAGGCGCTCTCGGACAACGCGTCGAGCGGGGTGAAGGTGCTGGTGGTGGGGAACCCGGCCAACACCAACTGTCTCATCGCCATGAACAACGCTCCGGCGCTCGACTCGTCGCAGTTCACCGCCATGACCCGACTCGACCACAACCGGGCCAAGGCCCAGTTGTCGGCTCGCACCGGCAACCCGGTGTCTGAGGTGTCCCGCATGACCATCTGGGGCAACCATTCAGCCACCCAGTACCCCGACGTGTTCCACGCCACGGTGGCCGGGACCCCGGCGTTCGAGGCCATCGGTGGCGACCAGGACTGGTTGGCGGGAACGTTCATCCCCACGGTGCAGCAGCGTGGCGCCGCCATCATCGAAGCCCGTGGCCTGTCGAGTGCTGCGTCGGCGGCCAACGCCGCCATTGACCATGTGCGCGACTGGGTGGCGGGCACCCCGGCCGACGACTGGGTGTCGATGGCGGTGTGCTCCGACGGTTCCTACGGGGTGCCCGAAGGTCTCATCTCGTCGTTCCCGGTGACGTGTGCCAACGGCGGGTGGGAAATCGTCGCGGGTCTCGACATCGACGAGTTCTCCGCCGAGCGGATCGCCGCAACGGTGACCGAGCTCGGTGAGGAGCGCGCTGCGGTCGACGAGCTCGGTCTGTTGGGCTGAGCCCGCTCAGTCGTCGTCGAGGACGACAGCGGCGAACACGTCGCCCAACCCGTCGAGCAGGTCGTGGTGGGCCAACAGCACAGTGGTGTCCCCACCCACCTGGAGGCGACCGTGGGTGAAGGCGGTCTGGGCTGTGGTGTCTCCGGCGGTGATGGCTCGGGCCGTGTCGGCGTCAGTGGTGAACCGGATGTCGGGAGCCTCGGCGGCGCCGGACTCGAATCTGACGTCGCCGTCGTTGACGACCACGTGCCAACGGGCGACCTCCCGAGACCCTGTGAGATCGGTCACCGCCTGTTCGATCACAAGGTGGACCCCCTGGGTGCGGCGACTGAGGTCATCGTGGGCGTCGGCTGCGGTGTTGAGGGCGGCGAGCCAGTCATCTGAGAGGTGGCGGGGCACGCCCCCACACTAGGCAGTGCCGCCAATGGGCCTCACCACCGGTGGGAGTCACTTGCATTCGAGCGGGGGTCATGGTGAGGTGGGGCATGCCCCCCCTCCCCGATGATCTGACTGCAGTGCTCTCACGTGCCGCACGGGCCCAGCGGGGTCTGAGCGCCGGTTTGCTCGCCCCACTCGGCCTGCATCCCGGTCAGGACGAGCTGCTCCGTCTGCTGTGGCGCCAGGACGGTTTGGTGCAGTCCCGGATTGTTGAGGCGCTCGGCGTCGAGGCCCCCACGGTCACCAAGATGGTGCACCGCCTTGAGGTCGCCGGGTTCGTGCAGCGCAGGGTGGCGCCATCTGATCGTCGTGCCACCCAGGTCTGGCTGACCCCCGCCGGACGGCAGTTGCGTACCTCGGTCCAGCGACTGCGAAGGCGCGTTGAGCAGCGCATGACCGAGGGGCTCACCGACCGTCAGGTGGCAAGTCTGCGAGCCCTGCTCGAGCAGGTTGTGGTGAACCTCGACGACCAGTGAACGCGCCGCTTTCAGCCGACTTCGATCTGCCGGGGGACCGCAGAGGCGCCCCTGCGCACTGGTGCGAGCAATGGTCGTTCGACGCCGTGTTCCCCGACCCTGACGATGGTGAGGTGATGCTCGGTGTGGCAGTCAGCGTGGGGCGACGCCCCGCCACCGGTCGTGGTTGGTATCACGCCGTCGTCGTCGGCCCGAGGCGCGCCACGGTGTTCGTCGTCGACACCGATCTCGTCCTTGGCGGCGGCGCGGGTGGCCTTGAACTCCGCTCCCCGGGGTTGTGGGCCGACCACAACGCCTCGGCCGCACTGGGTCACTGGACGGTCGCCGCCGAAGCGTTCGGTGTCGCCCTCGACGACCCCTGGGATGCGTGGGGCCGGGCGTTCGGAACGCCGCAACCGGTCGGTCTGGACCTTGAATGGGATCCGGTGGGTGCCCCCGATGGGCCCGTTGGGGGGTCGGCGGACGACGCCGGGTCGTGGTGGGTGGGGTGTGAGGTGCACGGCGTGGTGCTGGTCGGCGACGAGCGCCACGACGTCACCGGGTACGGCACCCGGGGCCGGTCGTGGGGGCCGGCGGTCCCTGTCGCGGAGGGCCATCGCAGGGTGTGGTGGCGTGACGGCGCCGGCCGGTGGCGCCACGCCGCCGGTGCGGCCCCGATCGATGCTGATGGAGTCGCGCCTCTCGTCCCACCGGTGCGGTCGGTGACGGCGTGGGCCCCGGTGCTCGGTGCAGGAGATCAGCGTCTGATTCAGGCCCTAGTTGCGTGTGACGACGGCGAGTCCGCTGGTGCGGGCTGGCTGGTGCAGCGCTGACCGGCGAGTAGGCGGCTGGGCCGGTCTAGTTCTCGCCGAGTTCAGCGGCGAGGTCGGCGTCACTTCGATGGGCGACACGCTCGCTGATGGCGGTGATGCCAATCACGACGATGAAACCCACCACCGCCAACACGATGGGGAGTGCCACGTCTCCCGAAGGCATCTCAAGGGCGGCGTTGCCCGAGGTGCCGTCCGGCCACGGCCACAACACCCGCAACGAACCCACCATCAGCCCGATCAACCCCGCCAGCATGGTGCGTTCGTGGTGGACGAGTCCCCAGTGCAGCAACTGCGAGAAGGCGGCGAGGCCGATGACACAGCCGGCGATGAACACGACGAGCACCATCAGGTTCCGGTCGGTGAGCGCCCCGAGCACGTTGTCGTACATACCGAGCATCAACAACAGGAACGACCCGGAGATGCCGGGGAGGATCATGGCGCAGATGGCGATCGCTCCGGCGACGAAGTAGATCACGAGCGACGGGTTGTCCACCGGACCGGACTGCAGGCCCAGGACGAAAAAGGTCACGACGGCGGTCAGGGCGCAGATGGCCAGTCTCGTCGTGTCCCAGCCCTGCACGAGTCGCGACGCGACGACGACCGACCCGATGACGAGACCGAAGAACAGGCCGGCCATGCGGACCGGCTGCGTGTCGAGGAGGTGTTCGATGATGCTGGCCAGACCCACAACGGCCGCGCCGATGCCGAGGAGCAACGGAATCAGGAAACGCCAGTCGAGTGCCCGCAGGCGCACCCACGCCGTTCGGAGATCGAGTTTCGCCGCGGAGCCGAGCACATGCGCTCCGGCGCTGACCTGACCGATGAGCCGGTGGTAGATGCCCAACACGAGGGCCACGGTCCCGCCGGACACGCCGGGCACGATGTCGGCCGCACCCATGAGTCCACCGCGCAGCAACTGGGCTACGAGGGGCGTCACGCCCCGCTCCTTGGCAACCGGACGATCCGTACTCATGTGCTGGCTCCGTTCGCCGACGGGTCGATCAGGGGAAGACCTGTCCGGCGAGTTTACGGTTCTTCAGCTTCGACTTGAGGTAGTCCCGGTTCATGAGGGCGATGAAGTCGAGCGGGATTTCCTTGGGGCAGGCCTCGTGGCACTCCCCGTGGTTCGTGCACGACCCGAAGAACTGCTCCATGGTCTCCACCATCGCCTCGGTCCGCTTGAAGCGTTCGGCCTGGCCTTGGGGGAGCAGGTTGAGGTGGGCGAGCTTGGCCGAGGTGAACAACTGGGCGGCGGAGTTCGGGCAGGCCGCCACGCACGCCCCACACCCGATGCACGCCGCAGCGTCCATCGCCGAATCAGCGACGGGCTTGGGAATCGGGATCTCGTTGGCGTCGGGTGCCGCCCCGGTGTCAGCGGAGATGAACCCGCCCGAGGACACAATGGCGTCGAACGACGCCCGGTTCACCATGAGGTCCTTGACGATGGGGAACCCGGCAGCCTGCCAGGGCTCGATGACGATGGTGTCGCCGTCACGGAACGCCCGCATGTGCAACTGGCAGGTGGCTGCGCCCTTCCAGGGGCCGTGGGCCTGCCCGTCGATCATGACGCCACACGTCCCGCAGATGCCCTCACGACAGTCGCTGTCGAACGTGATGGGGTCACCGCCCGCTTCGACGAGTCGGTTGTTGACGACGTCGAGCATCTCAAGGAACGACATGTCGGGCTTGATGTCGACGGCGTCGTAGGTCTCAAAGCGTCCGGGGGCCTCGGGGCCGTCCTGGCGCCACACCTTCAGTTTCAGCTGCATCACTTGTAGCTCCGCTGGGTCAGCTTCACGTACTCGAATTCAAGGGGTTCGACATGCTTGACGGGTTCGGAAGGGTTGCCTGACCACTCCCACGCCGCCACGTTGCAGAAGTCGTCGTCGTTTCGGAGGGCTTCGCCGTCGTCGGTCTGGTACTCCTCGCGGAAGTGGCCGCCACAGGACTCCTCGCGTTCGAGGGCGTCGCGGCACATCAACTCGGCAAGATCGAAGAAGTCCGCAACCCGCTGGACCTTCTCGAGTTCCTGGTTGACCCCGGCACCGCCAGGGACCCGAACGTTGGTCACGAACTCCTCGCGCAGCGCCGGGATCTCCGACAGCGCCTTGTCGAGACCGGTCCGGTCCCGCGACATGCCGCAGTAGTCCCACACGATCTTGCCGAGTTCACGGTGGTAGTGGTCTGCCGACCGGCTTCCGCCCACCGCCAGCCACCGCGCCACGTCGTCACGAACACCGGATTCCGCTGTGGTGAACGCCGGGTCGTCGGTGGGGACCACCGGGTTGCCGAGCAGGCCGGCGAGGTAGTCGCTGATGGTGGAAGGGATGACGAAGTACCCGTCGGCGAGGCCCTGCATGAGCGCGGAGGCACCGAGTCGGTTGGCGCCATGGTCGGAGAAGTTGGCTTCTCCGAGGGCGTACAGGCCCGGCACCGTGGTCATCAGGTTGTAATCCACCCACAGGCCACCCATCGTGTAGTGGGGGGCGGGGTAGATGCGCATGGGAACCTGGTAGGGGTTCTCGTCGGTGATGCGCTGGTACATGTCGAACAGGTTCCCGTAGCGGTCCCGCACGACGGGCTCGCCAAGGCGGCCGATGGCCTCGGAGAAGTCGAGGTACACCCCGTTGTGCAGCGTGCCGATCCCATGGCCCGAGTCGACCATGCGTTTCGCCGCCCGGGACGACACGTCGCGCGGGGCGAGGTTGCCGAAGGACGGGTAGATGCGCTCGAGGTAGTAGTCGCGCTCACTCTCGGGAATCTGGCCGGGCGGACGGTCGTCCCCAGCGAGTTTCGGCACCCAGATCCGACCGTCGTTACGCAACGACTCGCTCATCAGGGTCAACTTCGACTGGAACTCGTCGGAGGCGGGGATGCAGGTGGGGTGAATCTGCGTGTAGCAGGGGTTGGCGAACGCCGCACCCCGCTTGTGGGCCCGCCACGCAGCCGTCACGTTGCAGTTCATGGCGTTGGTCGACAGGTAGAAGGCGTTGGAGTAGCCACCAGTGGCCAACAGCACGGCGTGGCCCGAATGAGAGGTGATCTCCCCGGTGGCGAGGTCACGCACCACGATGCCGCAGGCCTGACCGTCCTTGATCACGACGTCGAGCATCTCGACCTTGGTGTGCAGTTCGCACGCCCCGGTTCCGACCTGTTGCATGAGGGCCTGGTAGGCACCCAACAAGAGCTGCTGCCCGGTCTGGCCCTTGGCGTAGAAGGTGCGGCTCACCTGTGCCCCACCGAACGAGCGGTTGTCGAGCAGGCCGCCGTACTCCCGTGCGAAGGGGACACCCTGGGCGACACACTGGTCGATGATGTTGACGCTCACCTCGGCGAGACGGTGAACGTTTGATTCGCGCGAGCGGAAGTCGCCACCTTTGACCGTGTCGTAGAACAGGCGCTGCACGCTGTCGCCGTCGTTCTTGTAGTTCTTGGCGGCGTTGATGCCGCCCTGGGCGGCAATGGAGTGGGCCCGACGAGGCGTGTCGTGGAAGGTGAAGACCTTCACCTTGTAGCCGAGCTGGGCCAGCGATGCCGCCGCTGCGGCACCGGCGAGACCGGTGCCGACAACGAGCACCGTGAACTTTCGCTTGTTGTTCGGGTTGACGAGCTTCACGGAGAACTTGTGGTTGTTCCACTGGTCCTCAATGGGCCCTGAAGGGGTCTTTGCGTCGAGAGTGATGCCCATGGTTGCCTCCTGACGGCGGTCAGCCGCCGACGATCCCGAACTGCACAGCGAGGGGGAAACTGATGTTTGCGCCGATCACCACGATGGTGAAGCCGGCAGCGAAACCACGGCGCACCGGGTTCCGCATCGGGTTGAAATGTGGGTTCATCGAACCCACGGTCTGAAAGATGCTCCAGGTGCCGTGGTAGAGGTGCACCCCGAGGGCGAGGTTGGCGATCACATAGATCAGCGCCACCGGCCAACGGTCGAAGGTGGTGACGACGTTGTTGTACACCTGCCCGTAGACGAAGTCCGGGTTGCCAAGGCCGAAGGTCAGGTCGGCGAGGTGCCACAGGAGGAACAGGGCCACGATGATCCCCGTCCAGCGCATCGTGCGGCCGGCGAAGTTGGCGGCGATGTAGTCGCGACGCGAGTACTTGGTGGGCCGGGCCCGGTGGTTCATTCGGGTCAGCGAGTAGGCCGAGTGGATGTGCAGGGCGAAGAACACGAGCAGGCCCACCCGGAACAACCACAGCACCATGGTCTTGGGAAGGAACGGGTAGGCGATGGTCTTGAGCGCCTCTGCGTAGCTGTCGTAGTCGGCTGGGCCGAAGTACATCTTGAGGTTGCCGAACATGTGGGCGAACACGAACCCCATCAGGGCGATGCCGGTGATGGCCATCACCCACTTCTTGCCCACGGCTGTCTGGTACAGGTCGAGCAACGGGATGGACCGATGCCGAACGGGCTTGTTGATCCGCGCCGCCTCCGGGCGGGTGGCGCCGGCCCCTGCCGGTCGATCCTGGGTTGCGGTCACGGAGTATTCCTCCCGGTCGTGTGGTCGCCCTGACAGGGGCGCTTCGTTGCGTCCCACAGAGACAGGTCCCTTGGGGCGACGTCCTGACTGAACGGTAGCGTCCCGCCGGGAACGACCCCCAACTCTGTGGTTCCCACCCATCTCGGGGTCCCTCGGGCACCCGGGGCGCCACCCGCGATGCGCTGGTAGACAATGGCCGTGGCATCAGCCAACCCGGGACTGGGTCGTCGCGCCGGCAACGACGAACGCATCAGGGACGCGGCGCTCGCCGAGGCGCTGGCGCTCGGACCGGACCGTCTGGGACCCACCGCCGTCGCCCGCCGGGCGGGCCTGTCGACGGGGGCGGTGTACGCCCGCTACGAGGACCATGCGGAACTGCTCGTCGACCTGTGGGTGAACCGTTGCCGCGTCGAGGTCGGTGACCTTGTCGAGTTGGGTCTTGACTACCTCCTCGGGGGTGGCGACGACGAGGACCGGGACGAACTCCTGCACCGGTTGGCCAACCCCTCGGCGGGTTGTCGTGTCGGGCTCGACCTGTTGACGCTGACCCACCGGGAGGACGCGTTGGCCGAGGTCGTCGGGGTGGACACCGCCCGAGCCTTCGAGCGGTGGCGGTTGGGGTCGGATCACGATCCGGCCGGTACGGCCGCCACGGCACTGGTGCTCTCGATCCTGCTCGGACTGATGACTCTCGACGCTCACGGTCCGCGCTGCACCGTGGTGCCGCCAGTGGGTCGACCCCCTGGTCCTGTCGGCGACCAGTCATCGGCTGGGGCGGCGTCACTGGTGCCCGAGCACCTGGCATCGGCAACCGACGCCGAGGCGGCCGGCGGGGGTGCGATCGACTGGTGTTCGGCGCTGGGGTGGCTGCGCGCAGCACTCGCCCGGCCCCCCGAGATCGTTGAACTCCCGTCGTTCGTGCGTCCGTTGCTCCCCGAGGTGGCTGGCCTCGACACGGACCAGACCCGAGCGATGCTGATGCAGTCGTGCATGGAAGTCATCGCCCGCGTGGGACTCGCCCGAGCGACCGCCACCCGCATCGGTCGTCGGGCGGGGATGACCCACGGCGCCATCTATGGCCTGTACGAGTCCAAAGAGGAACTCCTGTGTGATTCGGTGCGGGTGATCACCGACGCCGTCATGCGGTCCGACCGGGCTCATCTCTCTGCGACCTACTTCGACGGCGTCGACTGGGGAGAGGCCGTCACCGGTCTGCTGGCCACCATGGGTGGTGAGGAACGGAGGTCGTGGCGACTGTTTCGGATGGAGAGCCATCTCGCCGCCCGGCACCATCCCGAGGTGGCCCGCTCACTCGACTGGGTCTACGGCCGGATCTTCGCCATGGACACCGTCGTCGCTTCAGCATCGGGTCTCATTGACCCGGCCGTGGCCAGGGCCGCCACCCGTATCGCTCTCGCCATCCCGCTCGGGTACGTCCACCTCGCCGTCGTTGCCCCCGACCCGCTGGCGTCGGTCGACTGGAGTCTGGCCCCGTCACTGTTGGGCTGACCGTTCCGTGGAGGGAGCCGCTAGCGTGCCCTCAGCCGCCAGTGGCGCCGGGGAACCTGCGTCAGCCGAGCCGTCTGACAGGGAGGATCCATGAGCGACCGACCGGGCACCCTTGGTGCCTTGCGAGCATCGGGGTGGGAGAGCGTTCCCGTCAAAGAGGAACTCCGGCGCAACGCCATCGCCCGGATCCGTTCGGGGGAGGACCTGTTCCCCGGGGTGCAGGGTTACGAGGACACGGTTCTCCCGCAGTTGGAGAACGCCCTGCTCGCCGGCCACGACGTCATCTTCCTCGGCGAGCGCGGGCAGGCCAAGACCCGCATGATCCGCGCCATGGTCGGCCTGCTCGACGAGTGGTTGCCGGTGGTGGCCGGGTCGGAGATCAACGACGACCCCTACGCCCCGGTGTCACGTCACGCTCGGGATCTCATCGCCGAGCTTGGGGACGACACGCCGATCGAGTGGGTGCACCGCGACACCCGCTTCGGGGAGAAACTCGCCACGCCCGACACCTCGATCGCCGACCTCATCGGTGAGGTCGACCCCATCAAGGTTGCAGAGGGCCGGTACCTCTCGGACGAACTGACGTTGCACTACGGCCTCGTGCCCCGGACCAACCGCGGGGTGTTCGCCATCAACGAGTTGCCCGACCTCGCCGAACGGATCCAGGTGGGTCTGCTCAACGTTCTTGAGGAACGCGACGTCCAGGTGCGCGGCTACAAGGTCCGTCTCCCGCTCGACGTCGTGTTGGTGGCGTCGGCGAACCCCGAGGACTACACGAACCGCGGGCGGATCATCACGCCGCTCAAGGACCGGTTCGGTGCGCAGATCCGCACCCACTACCCCCTTGAGGTGGACACCGAGGTGGCCATCGCGCTCGCCGAGGCCCGTCCGCTCGAGGCCGAGGGGTTGTCGGTCAGGGTTCCGCCCTACATGGCCGAGGTGGTGGCGACGTTCTCCCACCTCGCCCGTGAGGCACCTCAGGTCAACCAGCGGTCGGGGGTGTCGGTGCGTCTCACGGTGGCGAACCTCGAGACCCTCGTGGCCAACGCCGCCCGTCGGGCGCTGATGCTCGGCGAGACCGACGTCGTTCCCCGCGTCAGCGATCTCGACGCGCTGGTGGCGTCCACCTCGGGAAAGGTGGAGATTGAAGCACTCGAGGAAGGCCGGGAGGGCCAGATCATTGAGCACCTGCTGCGTTCGGCGGTGCTTACGACCTTCCGTCGCCACTGCGCAGTGGAGAGCCTCTCGGCGCTTGTCGACGGCTTCGCCGACGGCCGTGTCGTGCACGCCGGCGAGGACGTCACCGTGGCGGACTACCTCGCCGCCGTCGAGTCGATCCCGGCGTTGTCCGAAGCGGTCGCAGGCTTCACCGGTGGTGACGACTCACCCGCGGCGGTGGCCGCCGCCACCGAGTTCGTGCTCGAGGGCCTCCACCTGTCCAAGCGGCTGAACAAGGACGCCGCCGGCGGACGGTCGACGTACCGGAGCCGCTGAGAATCAGTGGGTGCGTTCGCTCACGGTGCCGTCTGCACCGGCAACGATCACCCGTTCCACCATTGCACCCGGGAAGATCCCGTGTTCGACGATGCCGGGGATGCCCGACAGTGCGGCGGCGAGCGATACGGGGTCGTCAATGGCGGGGAAGTGCGCGTCGCACAGCAGGTTGCCGTTGTCGCTGCGTTCGTCACGGACCGAAACCGAAGTCGCTCCGAGCGCTTGCACGGCAGTGGCCACCACGCCCGGGGCGAATTCGAGGACCTCGAGTGGCGTCCCGAACGGACCGAGTCGATCGACGATCTTCGACTCGTCGACGACGATCACGAACCGGTCGGACATGGCGGCCACGATCTTCTCCCGCGTGTGCGCTCCGCCACCTCCCTTGGTCAGGTTCAGTTCGCCGTCGACCTCGTCGGCGCCGTCAATGGTGATGTCGAGGTGCCCGATCTCGTCGGGTGACACGACCACGAGGCCGAGCGAGGTGGCGAGTTCGTGGGTGCGCAGCGAGGTCGCCGTGCACGTGATGTCAGGCCTGCGGTCCCCGAGCGCCACGATGGTGTGGTGCACCGTTGATCCGGTACCGAGCCCGACCCGCATACCGTCCACGACGTAGCCGGCGGCGTGGACCCCGGCAGCCTTCTTGGCGTCATCCATGGTCACAGCATCGCGCACCATCGGCGTCGAGCCCTTCGCTTGGGGCACCCCGGCTCTGCGCTGCGCACCGCCGGTCATGTGCCGGTACCCTCGGGGGCGTGACCCGTCGACCGCTGCGACACACCTACTCGCGATGGGACGGCACCCAGACGGGGTTCTCCCTTGACGCCAGCGACGTCATGTCCGAGATCACCGACGACCTGCTCTACCACGGGGACCTGTCGGCTGCGCTTCGGCGGATGATGAATTCGGGGTTCGACGACGCCGACGGGCAACGGATCCAGGGGTTGCGGGAGATCCTGCGCAAACTCGCCGAGGAACGTCGCCAACGGCTCGAACAACATGACCTCGGCGGGGTGTACGACGACATCGCCCAGCGCCTCCGTGACGTGGTGGACACCGAGCGATCTGCGCTCGACGACTTCGTTGCTGACGCCGAGAGGTCCGGTGACCAGCGCCGCAACGAGGTGGCCCAAGGTTCCGCAGCCGAGCGCCGCATGCACCTCGACCTGCTGCCACCTGACCTTGCGGGGATGGTTCGGTCACTTCAGGAGTACGACTTCACCTCCAACGACGCCCGGCAACGGTTCGAGGAACTCCTCGATGAGCTCCGTACCGAACTCGTTAACCAACAGGTGGCCCGCATGTCGGGGGCTATGGAGAACATGACGGCTGAGGACTTGGCCCGGACCAAGGACATGATGGCCGAGCTGAACCGGATGATCGAGCAGCGTTCTCGTGGGGAGGAACCGGACTTCGACGGGTTCATGGAGCGCTTCGGCGACTTCTTCCCGGAGAACCCTCGCAACCTCGACGAGTTGCTCGAGGTCATGGCCCGTCGCATGGCTGCGATGCAGTCGCTTCTCAACTCCATGACCCCCGAGCAGCGAGCCCAACTGCAGGCACTGTCCGATCAGTTGCTCGAAGACCTCGACCTGCGGTGGCAGGTCGAGCAACTCGGCCAGGCGTTGCGAAGCCAGTTCCCCCAGATGGGGTGGGACTCCTCCCAGGAGTTCAGCGGTCAGGACCCACTCGGGTTCGCAGAGGCGGCCGAGATGATGGCCGAACTGGGGGATCTTGATCAGCTTGAACAACTGATGCGTGGTGCGGCCAACCCCGGGGCCCTCGCCGAGGTCGATCTCGATCGGGCCCGCCAACTGCTCGGTGACGACGCCGCCGACAGCCTGGAGCGGCTCTCGGAACTGAACCGCATGCTTGCCGACGCCGGGCTCATCGAACAGCGTGAGGGTCGGTGGCAGCTCAGCGCGTCCGGTATCCGACGCATCGGACAGAACGCGCTGCGGGACCTGTTCCGCAAGCTCGACGGTTCGGCGCTCGGTGGCCATCAGGTGCACCGCACCGGGGGCGGGCATGAACGTGACCTCGACACCAAGGCCTACGAGTTCGGTGACCCGTTCAACCTGCACATCGAACGCACGGTTCGAAATGCTGTGCGTCGCGCCGGGGGCGGCACGCCGGTGCAGCTGACACCCGAGGACTTCGAGGTGGAACGCACCGAACACGTCGTGCGTTCCGCCACGGTGCTGATGTTGGACCTTTCGCTGTCCATGCCGATGCGGGACAACTTCCTGCCGGCCAAGAAGGTGGCGATGGCGTTGCACTCGCTGATCACCACCCAGTTCCCCCGTGACTGGCTTGGTCTGGTCGGGTTCAGCGAGACCGCCCGGGAGATCACCGCCGACCAACTGCCGGAGGTGTCGTGGGACTTCGTCTACGGCACCAACATGCAGCACGGTTTCGCCATTAGCCGTCGCCTTCTCAGCCGCCAGCACGGCACCAAACAGATCATCATGATCACCGACGGCGAACCAACCGCCCACATCACCGAACGGGGCGAACCGTTCTTCAGTTACCCGCCTGTGCGCGAGACCGTCGATGCCACCTTGCGGGAAGTGGTGCGATGCACCAACGACGGGATTCGCATCAACACGTTCATGCTCGACCCCACTCCACACCTGCGGGGTTTCGTGGAGAAGCTGACCGAGCTGAACCGGGGTCGGGCGTTCTTCACCACGCCTGACACGCTCGGGGACTACGTGCTCGTCGATTTCCTCGAGCAACGTCGGTCGATGCTGCGGGGTCGACGGGCAGGCTGAACCCGCCCGCCGCCCGGTCGATCAGATTGTCGACATCCGCGCCGCAGGGTCCTGCCCGTACCACTCGGCGAGCTCGGCGTAGAGCTCAGGTTCGTGGGTGGTGAGCAACGCCGGCGTGTCGAAGAACACCTCGGTGGCAACGGCGAAGAACTCGGCGGGGTTCACCCCGGCGTAGCTCCGCAGCGCCTTGCTGCGTCCCTCCACCACTCGTTCGTAGGCGCCAGTGCATGCCGTGATCCACCGTTGTTCCTGGTCCACGCTGTCCATCGGTGGGGTGCCGTTGGCGATCCCGACCAGCATGTCGAGTTTGTGGGCGAACTCATGGAACACCACGTTGTTCCCCTCCTCGGGGTGGCGTGCCTGATGGGTGGCGGCATCCCACGCCACGAGGACCGGTCCCGTCGGGTCGGCCTGACCGATGATGGCAATCGGGTCGTCGCTGGCCAGACCCGCCACCTGTGAGTGCTGGCCCCGCATGACCATGGTGGTGGGGTGCACGACGACGGCGTGCACGTTGCGAAACGAGTCTGAGGGGCGTTCGAGGGCGATGAGCGAGGCCTCTGCGGCGATGAGCATGGTCATCTCGTCGCTCAGCAGAAAGCCGTTCGCCGCTTCCCACCGAATCCGGGCGAACAGGTCGACCGCCCGCTCCCCGAGGCGCCCCTGTTCGTCATCGTCGAGGAGGTCCCAGTGAGCCATGTGCACCGACAGCGTCGACCGCCAGGCATCGGTGAATCCCGCCTCGAGAATTTCCTTGCGGTGCCGGTGACGACTGGTGCCGAACATGTCGCCCTCCGGTTAGCGCGACGCCGAACGGGCGAATTTGCGTGCAGCGAGGAAGGCGAACACCACCGTGATCCCGACCGCCCAGGCAATGGCCTGCCACAGGTCGCTGCCGGGGTCCTGACCGTTGAACAACGCCCGGGCGGCGTTGGTCAGCTTGGTGAATGGGTTGGCGTCGGCGATCGTGGCCAGCCAAGAGGGCATCGACGAGGTCAGGACGAACGCCGAGGACACGAAGGTGAGCGGAAACATCCAGATGAATCCCGCCGAGTTCGCTGCCTCGACCGAACTCACCGACAGGCCAATGAGTGCCTGGATCCAGCTGAAGGCGTAACTGAACCCCAACAGCAGCGCCGTGGCACCAAGTGCGGCGACCCATGAGCCCTCAATACGGAACCCGACGAGGAACGCCACCACCATCATCACCACGAACGCCACCACGTTGCGCGCCAGGTCCGACAATGTCCGTCCGATGAGTACCGCTGACTGGTGCATGGGGAGGGAACGGAGGCGGTCAATCATCCCTTTGCTCAGGTCGTCGGCGAGACCCACTCCGGTGAATGCGCTACCGAACACCACGGTCTGGGCGACGATGCCGGGAATCAGGTACTGCTCGTAACTGGAGTAGCCCGGGGTGGCGATGGCGCCACCGAACACGTACACGAACAACAGCACGAACATGACGGGCTGGATGGTGGCGAACACCAACAGTTCGGGGTTGCGGGGAACGGCTCGCAGGTGGCGTGTGGCCTCGGTCCAACTGTCCTTCCAGATCCAGATCGGCCCCGACGGCAGGGGAGTGGAGTCGGCGTCGTTGGCTGTCGGTGTCGTCGTGGTCACTTGCGTGCCTTCCTCTTGGTCGTGGTGGCAGCGGAGTCGTTGTCGTCGTCGGGTGTTGCGGTGGATCGGCCGGTGAGTTGGAGGAACACGTCGTCGAGTGTCGGGCCCGCAACGTCGACGTCGGCGATGCCGATGCCGTCGGCGTCGAGGAGGCGCACGATCGCAGGCACCACGCCATCGGTGTCGCTGACCGTGACACTCACCGACCTTGTCACCGGGTCGACCTCGGTGGCGCCGACGGCCGCAGGGAGCCGGGAAAGTGTTGCCGCCATGGCGTCGAGCGAGGAGGCGCTCGTGCCGGTGACGGTCAGGCGCGCCCCACCAATCTGCGCCTTGAGTTCGTCGGCGGTGCCGCGGGCGATCACGACACCTTGGTCGATGACGGCGATCTGGTCGGCGAGACGTTCGGCCTCGTCGAGGTACTGGGTGGTGAGCACCGTGGTGGTGCCGTCACGGACCAGTCCGTCGATGAGGTCCCACATGCCGAGCCGGCTGCGGGGATCGAGTCCGGTGGTGGGTTCGTCGAGGAACAGCACCGACGGCCGCGAGATGAGGCTCATGGCGATGTCGAGACGTCGGCGCATACCACCCGAATAGCCTTTGACCACCCGATCCCCAGCGTCGGTCAGGTCGAACTGGGCCAGCAGTTCGGCGGCGCGTTGACGGGCGTGGGGGGCGCTGAGGCGGAACAGGCGTCCGATGTGTTCGAGGTTCTCGGCACCGGTCAGACGTTCGTCCACCGCTGCGTACTGGCCGGTCAGACCGATCCGGGCACGCACGGCCCGTGGATCGTCGACCACGTCGATTCCGTCGATGCGTGCGGAGCCCCCGTCGGGTTGGAGCAGGGTGGTGAGGATCCGCACGGTCGTCGTCTTGCCCGCACCGTTGGGTCCGAGCAGGCCGAGCACCGTGGCACGGGGAACTTCGAGGTCGACTCCGTTGAGCGCCATGGTGGCGCCGAACTTCTTTCGCAGGTCGCGGGTTTCTACGGCGATGGTCACGCCGGGACGCTATCGGACCCACGTCAGTGGCCAACCTGTGGATAACGGGTCGAGCGGATATGGGCAGGAATTCCAAGAATTTCTTGCATTTCGGGCCCGTTCGGGGCCATGATCACGTCGTTGTAATTACACCATCGTCGTGGCAGCCCCGCTCCGGGTGCCGCCCGTGGTGGCTCGGGGGGCTGCTTCGGCGGTTCAGGGCCGGTACGGGGTTGCACAGGGGTGTCGGCGGCTGCTGGCTGACATGAGGAGGCTGGAATGCGAGCTGCATCCATCGAGGTTGTCGAGGAGAGTTCGTGGCAGGACCTGGCCAACTGCCTCGGGGTGGATCCCGACCTGTTCTTCCCTGAACGGGGAGCGTCGACCCGTGAGGCAAAAGAGGTGTGCCGTGGTTGTGTCGTCCGGGACGACTGCCTTGAGTACGCCCTGGCCAACGGGGAGAAGTTCGGCATCTGGGGCGGCATGAGCGAGCGTGAGCGTCGACGGATCCGTCGGCAGCGTGCCCTTGCCCGTGCCGCTGAGGCCACCGCCTGAGGGGTCGGAACCTGCGGGCAACCGGGATCGCTTCTGCGACCCCGGTTCAGTCCGGTGACCGGTGGGCGATACGCCACTCGATGGTGCACTCTTCGGCGAGGTCGAGTTCCTCCCAGCGGCCCCGCTCAACGGCGTGGAGCACCGCTTCGGGGATGAGTCCGACGAGCTCGGCGCCTTTGACGTCGCACCCGTGGTGCGTGGCGAGTTCGCTCACGAGGTCGTAGGCGTCGGCGGGGCCGACACGTGTCGGTTCGGTGAGGTTCATCGAGACCTGGACCCGTGTGCCCACGGCAAGCCCCAGTGCGCGCAGTCCCGGTTGACGGATCTCTCGGGCAATGTCCCGGGCGGCGTCAAGGCACGAACCGGGCAGCCAGACGTTGTAGGCCACCAACACGTCGCGCGCTCCTACCGCGCACCCTCCGGCGGTGGGGTGCGGGCTGCGTGGACCGGCGTCGGGGGCAAGGGCGCCGAACGCTTCTCGGCGTACCTCGGGCAGCGATCGATGTGCCCCGTAGGTGAAACACGGCAAGGCGAGCGCCTCCGCCGCCCACGTTGCGAACGCGTGCCGTGCCCTCTCGGCGTCGTGAGGTGCGCCGTCGAGTGACACGAACGGCACGACGTCCACGACACCCAGGCGGGGATGGACTCCGGTGTGGACGTTGAGGTCAAGGGCGGATACCGCAGCGGCGGCAAGGCGTCGCGGGGCGGACTCGCCGAGGAGGGTGAAGACCGACCTGTTGTGGTGTGGGTCACGGTGCATGTCGAGGAGATCGTCGCCGCAGGCGTCCCGCAACACTGCAAGCACCTCGTCGTCGGTTCCCTCGCTGATGTTCACGACGCACTCGAGCACCGGGATCCCCCTTGTCGCTGGTCACAGGGTGCCCCTGTCGGATTGAGGCTGGTGCCACTACACTCGCGCACATGACTCTCGCCATCGCCCTCGGCGGACCCGAACTGCTCGTCATCCTGCTCATCGCGCTCCTTCTCTTCGGTGGCACCCAGTTGCCCAAGTTGGCCCGGTCGCTCGGTCAGGCGCAGAAGGAATTCAAAAAGGGCATTGACGGTGGCCCAGAGGACCCCGAAACGTCGTCAACGGGCGACAAGCCGGCTTCCTGAAACGGCCTCACCGGGTTCCGGTTGGTCCGGCCCGGCCACGTGACCGAAGCGCTCAGATGCCGAGTGGTTCGATGACGCCGTTGGGATCTGCGTGACCTCGTTTGCGCAGGATCCGTCGCCGCTGGCGTTCTGAGGTCCCGCCCCACACACCGTGATCGATGCGGTACTCGAGCGCGTACTCCAAACAGGGTTCTTTCACCGGGCAGGTGGCGCAGATGCGCTTGGCCACCTCCACCCCGACGCCGTCGCTCGGGAAGAAGGTGGCGGGCGGCTCAAAGCGGCAATTGCCCTCCGCCATCCATTCCTGTTCCACAGCGTCCTCCGTTGGGGCCCGGGCTGAGTCAGCCCGGCCGATTCGCCGCGCCGCGTTCAATCCATCGCCGATGCTAGCGGCCGACCGCGCAGGGTGGGTGACCGTGGATACGCTGCGGAGAGGATCGCCTGCACCGCAGAGTCGGTAGCCGGGCCACAGGGAGGTAGAGAGGTGGACAATCCGGGGTCAGGCGATGAGGGTGGGCCACGCACATGGTCTGACGCCCCAAGTGGGCCACCGACCGTGCCCGAACCGCCCATCGCTGCCGAGGACCCGCCGACATGGCGTCCGGCGGGTGTGGACGGGGAGCATGCCCCCGACTGGTTGACGGGTTCGGCCGCCCCGACCCGTGTGGGGGCGCCGACCGCTCCCGCCGCCCCCTCCCCACCAGCCCCTGCCGCTGCCCCGACCTGGCCGGCGCCCCCAGGTGCCCCACCAGTACTGCCTCCATCGACCCAGCCACAGCCCGGCTGGGGGCCACCGTCGGGGCCAACACCGCCGCCGCCTGCCCCCGATGGTCGCCGCGGCCCCGGCCTCTTCACCGTGATCGTGGTGGCGTTTCTCGCCGCCATGCTCGGAGCTGGAGCAGCGGTTGCCGTCTTAGGCAGTCAGGGCGGACAACGGGTGGTGGAACGCATCATCGAGCCGCCGCTTGCCTTCGAGGACGAGGACCTCAACATTGCGTCGCTACTCACCAAGGCCCAACCGTCGGTCGTGTCGATCCGAACCGGGGCGAGCCCCAACAGCGGTGGGATCTCCGGCGGGGCGGGGTCGGGCGTGATCATCTCAAGCGACGGGCTGGTGCTGACCAACGCCCACGTCATCGGCAACTCCACCTCGGCGGAGGTCACCCTGTTCGACGGCAAGACCCGCGAGGCAGTTCTTGTGGGGAGTTCGCCGGCGGACGACATCGCGCTGATGGCCATGGTCGACTCACCCGAGGTGGTCCCCGCCGAGCTCGGCAACTCCGCAGACGCCCGGGTGGGGGACACGGTGGTGGCCATCGGCAACGCCCTCGACCTCGGTGGGACCCCGAGCGTGACCGAGGGGATCATCTCCGCCAAGGATCGCATCATCGAGGCCCAGAACGGGCTGGTGCTCGAGAACCTGATCCAGACCGACGCCGCCATCAACCCGGGGAACTCAGGCGGGCCTCTGCTCAACGCTCGCGGTGAGGTCATAGGCATCAACACCGCCATCATCTCCGACGCGCAGAGTGTTGGTTTCGCCATCGCCATCGACGCCATCAAGCCGCTCATCGATGAGATCACCGCCGGCGGCGGGACGATCCGCGGGGATCAGGCATTCCTCGGTGTGTCCATGGTCAGTGTCGAGGATCTCCTCGGGGCCACCCGTGATGAGTACGGCGTGACCGTCGACGAGGGCGTGTTCGTCACCGAGATCGTCGCCGGGTCAGCTGCCGAACAGGCCGGTATTGGTCTCGGCGATGTCATCGTGTCGGTCGATGGGCAGTCGGTGCGCACCCCAGCCGACGTCTCCACGATCATTCGGTCCAAGTCCCCCGGAGACACCGTCACGATCCGGATCGTCTCAGGCGGTGAGGAACGGGACGTGTCCGTCACTCTCGGCCAGCGCGACGGCGGCTGAGTCGGCGACGGCGCCCCCGCTGACGCGGCCTCGCCACCAGGGCTGGCCGGACGGTAGGGTGGGGGACCCCGGTGACATCGGTCGCCGGAACCGATTCGCCCCCGATCCGATGGGTGGGACCCTGAGATGACTGACCTGCAGACCGAGGAACCCCAGCAGCCGCGTGGTCACGTGAAGTTGATCTACACCGGTCCCGTGGCCCCCCACTGGGAACTCCGATCGACCTACGGCGACACCACGGTCATTGAAGAGTTCCGGGCGCGGGTCATGGCCCGACTGCTGTTGCTGCCCAAGCATGACCCACAGTTCCGTCGCAACAAGGAGCGGGTGGCCCGCGACGCCGAGCGCGAACTACTCACCCTTGAGTGGGACCTCGGCTACGGCGACGAGGAGTAGCAGCGTCGCAATCGCCGGGGACATCGGGCGCTGAACCCGCTTCGGGCCCGGGCGGCGTCAGCTTCGGCCCGGTACCCTTGGCGGTCTCATGGGAAAAAAACAGCGCTCGGTCGAGCCGCCGCCGCTCCTGACGGATTGGGCCCCGATTGTGGGTTCACCCGCCACCGATGTGCGTGAACCCTCGGATCTTCCCGATGCCGACGAGGTGACCGGCCAGCGAACCGGCGCGTTCGCTGAGGCCGCCGACCGGTTCATCAACCGTGAACTGTCATGGCTTGATTTCAATGGGCGGGTCCTCTCGCTTGCGAGCGACCCGCGGGTACCCCTGCTCGAACGGCTGAAGTTCGTCGCCATCTTCGGATCGAACCTTGACGAGTTCTTCCAGGTGCGTGTGGCAGGCCTCAAGGATCAGGTCGCGGCCCGTATCCCCAATCTCAGCGCCGACGGCCGAAGCGCAACGGAACAACTGGCGTTGGTGCACGACCGGGTGCAGCAACTCGTGGGTCAGGCAGAGTCCCTGCTCATCGACGAGTTGTTGCCGTCCCTCGCCGACGCTGCTCTACCCCTCGTTGGGTGGGACGATCTCGACGAGAACGACCGCAAGCATCTCAATGAGGTGTTCGCTGCCCGGATCTTCCCGGTACTCACCCCGCTCGCCGTCGACCCCGGGCATCCGTTTCCCTACATTTCGGATCTGTCGCTGAACCTTGCGGTGTCGGTGCTCGACGAACGTTCCGGCGAACGTCGGTTCGCCCGGGTGAAGGTCCCCAACCTCCTGCCCCGGTACATCGCTCTGCCCGATGGCGGACGTCTGGTGCCGCTCGAGCAGGTCATCGCCGCCCATCTCGACGTGTTGTTCCCCGGGATGCGCATCGAGGGGCACAGCGCCTTCCGGGTGACCCGCAACGCAGACCTCACCCTCGAAGAGGAGGAGGCCGACGACCTGTTGGCGGCTGTGGAGATGGAGGTCCGACGTCGACGATTCGGCCGGGCTGTCCGACTCGAGATCACCGCAACGACCACACCGGAGGTTCGGGACCTTCTGGTGCGCGAACTCGACCTTGATGACGCTGACGTGTACGTCACGCTCGCACCCGTCGGTCTCAGCGGGTTGTTCTCGGTGGTGGCCGCCGATCGACCGGACCTCAAGGACCCCACCTGGGTGCCCGTCACCCAGAGCCGGCTCGCCGGTGACGATGACGGGCCGCGACCCTTCTTCCGTGAGATCGCTGCGGGCGACCTGTTGCTCCACCACCCCTACGACTCGTTCTCGACGTCGGTGGAGGAGTTCATCCGCCAGTCGTCGGTCGACCCGCGCGTGTTGGCCATCAAGCTGACCCTGTACCGGACGTCGGGTGACTCGTCGATCATCCATTCGCTCATTCGTGCCGCCGAACGCGGCAAACAGGTGGTCGCCCTCGTCGAGCTGAAGGCTCGCTTTGATGAGGAGGCCAACATCGAGTGGGCCCGGGAGTTGGAGCGGGCCGGGGTTCACGTGGTGTACGGCCTCGTCGGTTTGAAGACCCACACCAAGACGACACTGGTGGTGCGCAACGAACCTGACGGGATTCGCTGCTACTGCCACGTCGGTACCGGCAACTACAACCCGCGCACGGCCCGCACCTACGAGGACCTTGGTCTGCTGACCGCCGATCCCGACATCGGTGCCGACCTCACCCAGTTGTTCAACTACCTCACCGGGTACGGCCGGGACCTGCAGTTCCGCAAACTCCTCGTTGCCCCTGACCACCTCCGTGGGGAGATCGCCGAACTGATCCGAGGGGAGATCGCCGCCAAGGGCCGGCGCCGACGGATCGTGATGAAGATGAACAGCCTGGTGGACGCCGAGATGGTTGACCTCCTCTACGAGGCCTCACAGGCCGGAGTGTCCGTGGATCTGGTGATTCGCGGCATCTGCCGGCTCCGGCCGGGGGTTCCTGGATTGTCCGACAACATCCGGGTCCGTTCGGTCATCGGTCGGTACCTTGAGCACTCGAGGATCTACCACTTCGGCCACGGCCCCAGTGGTGACGGAGCCTGGTATATCGGTTCGGCCGACCTCATGCCGCGGAACCTGGATCGTCGGGTCGAAGCGCTCGTGCCGGTTGAGTCTCCCGAACTCACCGCCCGTCTGTCCGCCCAACTCGACACGTTGCTCAGTGACGATTCGTTGGCGTGGGAACTCCAGCCCGATGGGCGGTGGCGTCACGTGCCGATCACCGGCCGGGTGGATACCCACGAGCACCTCCAGTCGTTGGCTCTGGCGCGTCGACGACGGTGAGCCCGTCGGTGGGCAGAAAGGTGGAGGCGGCCGGTGCGGTTCCGTGGCGCCCCCTTCACGACGGTGGGATCGAGGTGGCCGTCGTTCACCGAGGCCGTTACGACGACTGGTCGTTTCCCAAGGGACACCTCGAAGCGGGGGAGTCGTCCGAACAGGCGGCGAGGCGGGAAGTCCTCGAGGAGGCGGGTCTGTCGGGTCCGCTTGGGGTTGAGTTGCGTCCCTCGCGTTACGAGGATCGTCACGGGCGGCCCAAGGTGGTGCGGTGGTGGGCCATGGAGGTCACCGGAGGGGAGTTCGTCCCCAATGACGAGGTTGACGAACTCCGGTGGCTCGCCGCGACGGATGCGGACCGGTTGCTGACCTACGCCGACGATCGAGCGTTGCTCGGTGAACTCTTGGGGGCGTTCGAGCCCTGAATTCTGCAGCGGTGGTCACCCCGGCCGCCAAGACTTCGTCTTTCGTTCACCTCAGGTTCACCCAAGGGCCGCCGATCGGTCAGGTGGCGTCCGTAAGGTCCGATCGTGCCCGGATTGGCCACGCAACGATCATCTCGCCGCAACCCGGCGTTCGCATTGCCAGCCCGATGCACCTCTCCACCATCCACAACTCCGAGGAGCTGTCCCTAATGACCGTGCGTGCTTTCTCCCCCAGGCGTCGCAACCGTCGGCGTGTCACCGCAGCGGCGGGTCTTGGCGCCGTCGCCCTGTTCGCCGCAGCGTGTGGTGGCAGTGGCAGTGGCAGTGGGAACACCAACGAGGCCTCGGGGTCTTTGTCAGGCACCGTCGAGGTGTCCGGCTCGTCAACCGTGGAGCCGATCTCGACGTGGGTGGCCGAGGAGTACGCCGTTGAGCAGCCCGACGTCCTGGTGAACGTCGACGGGCCCGGTACCGGCGACGGCTTCGAGCTGTTCTGCAACGGTGAGACCGACATCTCCGACGCCAGCCGCCCCATCAAGGCCGCCGAGGTGGAGAAGTGTCAGCAGAACGGCGTCGAGTTCATTGAGATCAAGGTGGCCATCGACGGCCTCGCCGTGGTGACCAACGCCAGCAACGACGCCGTGTCGTGCCTCTCGACCGCCGACATCTACGCCCTCGTCGGACCCGAGTCGCAGGGCTTCACCAACTGGGCGGACGCCCAGGCGCTGGCCACCGAACTCGGTTCCACCACCCAGTTCCCCTCCGCTCCGCTCGACATCACCGCCCCTGGTGAGGAGTCCGGTACGTTCGACTCGTTCGTTGAGCTCGCCATCACCCCCGTTGGTGAACTGCGTGCCGAGAGTGGTGCCATCACCGAGGACGAGGCGGAGACCACCCGTCCCGACTACGTCAGCCAGGCCAGCGACAACGTCATCATCCAGAACATCACCGGGAGCCCCACGAGCTTCGGCTGGGTCGGGTACGCCTTCGCCTCGCAAGCCAGTGGCGTGAAGATGATCGCCGTGCAAAACGACGACGGTGAGTGCGTCGAACCGAACGCCGAGACCATCGCCTCGGGTGCGTACCCACTCGCCCGGGACCTCTACATCTACGTGAGCGCTGCCAGCGCCGAGCGTGCCGATGTGGCCGGGTACGTGGACTTCTACGTCGAGAACCTCGCCGAAGCGGCATCAGCAGCCGGGTTCGTGCCGTTGACGACCTCGGCCATTGAGGCGTCGGCAGCAGCGTGGAACAACCGCACCACCGGTGTGGTCGACGGGAGCAAGTGAACAGGCTTGTGGCCTTCATGACGTTGTCCGTGCCGTGTTCGGGGTGGGGGTACGCTGCCCCCGCCCCGGCACGGTCCGGGCCGCCCACCTGAGCAGGATGATGTGACCGCCACCCAACTCACCGTGGCCGACCTCGGCCCCGATCGCCGCCGGCACCGCACCCAGCGCCGGGTGCGCACGGTGATGATGGTGGCTGCCGTGCTGTCGGTGGTCATCAGTGGGCTCATCCTCGTCTCCCTGCTGGGGGAGACGTTCACCTTCATCAAGGGCCTTGCCGACACCGGGACGTGGAGTTCGCTGTGGGCGGACGGGTGGTTCCCCCGCCGTGGGCAGTACTCGGTGGCGACGCTGTTGATGGGGAGCCTGATCGTGACCCTGGTGGCCATGTCGGTGGCCATCCCGCTCGGTCTGGCCGGCGCCATCTACCTGTCTGAGTACGCCCGTCCCTCGGTGCGCCGGGTACTCAAACCTGCGCTCGAGACCCTCGCCGGCATTCCGTCAGTGGTGCTCGGGGTGTTTGCCCTGATGTTCATCTCGCCCGAGGTGGTGCAGCGGTTCTTTGAAGCCCCGCAGGCCAACCTCGCCGCAGCTGGTCTCGGCGTGGGCATCCTCACCATCCCGCTCGTCGCCTCGGTGTCCGAGGACGCCATGCGCTCGGTGCCGGCCGCCCTGCGTGAGGCCTCCTACGGTCTCGGTGCCCGCAAGGCGACCACCTGTGTGCGGGTCGTGTTGCCCGCCGCGCTCTCCGGCCTCGTTGCCGCACTGATCCTCGCCGTGTCGCGGGCGCTGGGGGAAACGATGGTGGTGGCGATCGCCGCAGGCGGCTCGGCAGGAGCGCTGTTCACCGCCGACCCGTTGCGGCCGGGTACGACCATGACCGCAGCGATGATCTCCCAGGCCGGCGGCACCGACCAGGTCAAGGGTGACGCGCTCACCTTCCAGAGTCTGTTCTTCGTCGGGACGCTGCTGTTCGCCATCACCATGTCGTTGAACCTCGTCGCCGGTCGTTTCGTCCGGCGTTTCCGGAACGTGTACTGAGGCGGCGGGATGGCTCTTTCACAGATCAGCGTCGGTTCCGACGTCGCCGCCGAACTCACCCGGGCCAGGCTGACGGGCAAGCGTGCCGACGTGTCCGGAACGGCGTTCCGCACCGCACTCCAGATCGGACTCAGTCTGTCGGTGGTGGTGCTCGTCGTGCTTCTCGCCGACGTGCTGACCGGCGGGTGGAGCGTGTTGACCACACGACTCGGTGAGTTCCTCACCTCGCCGCTGCGGGCCAACCCCGCCCAGGCCGGCATCGCCCAGTCGCTGGCGGGCACGTTGTGGACCGGTGTCGTGGTCGTGGTGTTGTCGTTCCCCATCGGGATCGGCGCGGCCATCTACCTCGAGGAGTACGCCCCACAGAACCGCCTCACCCGGTTCATCGAGGTCAACGTCCGCAACCTCGCCGGGGTGCCTTCGGTGGTGTACGGCATCTTGGGGTTCACCATTTTCGTGCAGTGGTCCGGCGGGTTCACCGGGGGTCGTACCGCCCTCGCCGGCGGTTTGACCCTGGCGTGCCTGGTGCTGCCCATCGTCATCATCACCTCGTCTGAGGCCATCCGTTCGGTGCCTCGGGCCATCCGCGAGGGTGGCTACGGCGTCGGGGCCACCCAGTGGGAGATCATCCGCACCTTCGTGCTGCCCTACGCCGCTCCCGGCATCCTCACCGGCACCGTGCTGTCGTTGGCCCGTGCGCTCGGGGAAGCGGCACCGCTCATCCTCGTCGGCGCCGTGCAGGGCCGTCTCGCCAGTCAGGACCCCATCTGGGACCCGGCGTGGCTGACCGAACGGTTCACGGCCATGCCGGTCACCGTCGCCGACTGGGCGACCCGGCCCGAGGAAGGGTTCGTGGCCAACACCGCAGCAGCCATCGTGGTGCTGTTGGCCATCGTTCTCATGTTCAACCTCGGCTCCATCTTGTTGCGCAACCGCTACGAAAAGAAGAGGCACCGCTGATGTCTGACGAAGTGCTCGCCACGAGCGCCCCCGAAACCTCCGTCCGCCCACCGGCGGGGGAGTCGACTGAGTTGCCGGTGGTGTTCGACGTTGACGATCTCAGCGTCTACTACGGCAACTTCCGGGCGGTGCGCGACGTCACGATGGAGATCCGCCAACGTGAGATCACGGCGTTCATCGGTCCGTCGGGTTGCGGCAAGTCCACGGTGCTGCGCTGCTTCAACCGGATGAACGACCTGGTCGAGATCGCACGGGTCGAGGGACGACTCACCTACCACGGTGTGGATCTCTACGCCCGGGGTGTCGACCCCGTTGAGGTTCGTCGACGCATCGGGATGGTGTTCCAAAAGCCCAACCCGTTCCCCAAGTCGATCTACGACAACATCGCCTTCGGCCCGAAGGTCGCTGGCCTCGTCAAGGGCAAGTCGGAGACCGACGACCTCGTGGAACACGCGCTGCGGCGTGGCGCCCTGTGGGACGAGGTCAAGGACCGGTTGAAGGACTCGGCCATGGGACTGTCGGGCGGTCAGCAGCAGCGCCTGTGTATCGCCAGAGCCATTGCGGTGGAACCCGAGGTGGTGCTCATGGATGAGCCGTGTTCCGCACTCGACCCGGTGGCGACCGCTCGCATCGAGGACCTCATGATGGAACTCAAGGACGACTACACGATCGTGATCGTGACCCACAACATGCAACAGGCCGCCCGTGTCAGTGACCGCACGGCGTTCTTCGTCACCGAGGTCAACGACACCAGCGACGTCCGCACCGGTGTGCTCGTCGAGTTCGACGCCACCGACAAGATCTTCTCGAACCCCGAGGATGAGAGGACCGAGAGGTATGTCACCGGCCGATTCGGCTGACAACCGCCCAACACGTCTCGCCTACCGCGAGGAGCTCGAACAGCTCCGGCTGCAGGTCGAACTGATGGCGGTGCGCGTCGACGAGAACCTAGAACGGGTCCGCAGTGTCCTCCAGAGCGGGAACACCGCGCTGGCTGACGCCGCCTACGCCACCGATGACGAGATCGACGCCATGAACGTCTCGCTCACCGAGCGCTGCTACTCGATCCTGCGTCTCGAATCTCCGGTGGCCACCGACCTTCGGCTGGTGGTGTCGGTGCTGCGGGTCATCGGCGAACTCGAGCGCATCGGGGACCTCGCCTTGCGGGTCATCAATCTCGCCCCGGACCACCACCGACTGACCGCTGACCCTGAGAGCCACGACATCGTGACGGTGCTGGCTGAGGAATCCATCGAGCGGTACCGCATCGCGGTGGAGTCGTGGGCCACCCTCGACCCTGGTTTGGCCCAGAGCCTGCTGCGGCCGTCGGCGGCGGTGGAACTGGCCATGGGGCACCTCACCCGCCGTATCCGCGCCTTGCAGGGGCCCGACGCCGTTGAGGTGGCGCTCGTGCTCACCACCGCTGCACGCTCCCTTGACCGGATCGCCGACCACTCCCTCGTGCTCGGTGCCCGAGTTCGCTACCTGATCAGTGGGGATTCCGCCCATCTGGCGGTGGAAGTCCGGTGAACCGCCCTGACCGGCTTGCGGGCCGCAACAATGAACCCATGCCCGAACGCCATTCGCCTTTCCACCAAGAGCTCGATCAGGTGCAGGCCGAGGTGGTCCGCCTCGCCGCCATGGTGACCGAGACCATCCCGCGCGCCACCGAGGTGCTCCTCAGTGGCGACATGGCCGCCGCCCAGGCGGTGATCGAGGACGACGACCACCTTGACGTGCTCTCCCTCGAGATCGAGGAACGCTGCTACCACTTGTTGGCGCTGCAGCAGCCCATGGCTACCGATCTGCGCAGCATCATCACCGCCCTGCGACTCAGTTCGGAGATCGAACGTTCCGGGGACCTGATGGTCAACGTGGCCAAGGCCGCCCGACGGATCTACGGAGCGGATCTCGGTCCGCGCCTGCGAGGCCTCATTGAACAGATGGGTGAGGAAGCGGCCCGTTTGTTCAAGCGGTGTGTCGACGCCTACGCCGAGCGCAACGCGGGGCTCGCCGCCGCCCTCGACGACATGGACGACCGGCTCGACGACCTGCACGCAGATTTCATCCAGGCCATCTTCGAGTCGTATCAGGGCGACGCCATGGACCTGCAGCCCGCCGTGCAACTCGCCCTCATCGGCCGGTACTACGAGCGGGTCGGGGACCACGCCGTGAACATCGGGGACCGGGTGCAGTACATGGTGACGGGGTGGCTGCCCGAGCACGCTGGTGCGGCACGCCTCGAGGCTCGTTCCCGCCGGTCCGACGGCGACCCCGTCACCGGCGAGTTGCGCGTCATCAGCGCCGATTCCGATGGGGGTCCACCCCCGACATGACGTTGGTACTGGCGCTCCTTGGTGTGGTCGTGGGGGGTGCCCTCGGCGCCGCCGTGGCGACATCGGTTCAGCGCCGTCGTTGCGAGATGGCCGTCGGCCGTATCGAGCAACTCGCTGTCCGTCACGGGGTTGACCTCGACGCCCATCCCGGAACCGCCGACGACCTTGACCGGGTGGTGGAACTCGTCAGTGTGGCGCTGACCCTCGGTGAGCGTCGCATGGCCGAGGCGGCGGCGGTGGAGAGCCGACTCGCCGGGGCCCTTGACGCTCTGGCGCGCGGGGTGCTCGTGACCGACGCCGAAGGAATGGTGGTGTTCCGCAACACCGCCGCAGCGGAGTTCCACGGTGCCCGTCACGGTGAGGCGCTCGTGGAGGCGGCCATTGCCGAGTTGCTCATCGTTGCGGTGTCGGGAGAGCCGGTGCAACGCACCGTCGAACTGTTCGGTCCACCCCGACGGGTGTTGGTGGTCACTGCCGAGCCGTTGGTGGACGACGACAACCTGATCGGTGCGGTGGCCCAGGTGGAGGATCTCACCGATCGTCGACGCCTCGAGGACGTGCGGCGCGACTTCGTGGCCAACATCAGTCACGAACTCAAGACCCCGGTGGGGGCGTTGAGTCTGCTGGCGGAAACCATCGCGGCTGAGACCGAACCTGAACTCAGTCGGCGGCTGGCAGAGCGAATGGTCGGCGAGGCGTCACGGGTGGCGAACACCATTGACGACCTGTTGGTACTCAGCCAGATCGAGGGTGGCGAGTTGATCGAGCACACCCCGGTGGCAGTGGCCTCGGTGATGGCTGAGGCGCTCGAGCGGGTCGGCCCGGCCGCCGCCCAGCGCCGCATCCACCTCGAGTTGGCGGAACCCGATCCCGGCGTTGCCGTCCTCGCCGACCGCCGTCAGGTCGTCTCGGCGTTGCACAACCTGTTGGACAACGCCACGAAGTACTCCGATGAAGGCTCCACCGTGGTGTTGTCTGCCGTCCGGGTGAACGGTTCGGTCGAACTCGTCGTCGCCGATGCGGGCATCGGTATCCCCGCCAAGGACCTCGAGCGGGTGTTCGAACGTTTCTACCGGGTCGACCAGGCGCGATCCCGTCAGACCGGCGGCACGGGCCTGGGGTTGTCGATCGTGCGTCACGTGGCGGTGAACCACGCCGGCGAGGTCCGCGTCGAGTCCCGGCTCGGTGAGGGATCGACGTTCACCCTGTGTCTGCCCGCCGCCAAACCCCAAGAACCCGAATCCCAAGAACCCAGAGAGGACGTCTGATGGCGACCCGACCCACCTCGGTGCTGCTCGTTGAGGATGAGGAGTCGTTCGTGGAGGCCCTCACGGTGGGGTTGCGCCGCGAAGGCTTCGAGGTGTCGGTGGCTTCCGACGGCGCCGAAGCCCTCGACATGTTCGACGATCTCCAACCTGACCTCGTCCTGTTGGACGTGATGCTGCCGCGCATCAGCGGCATCGACGTGTGCCGCGAACTGCGCGCCCGATCCTCGGTGCCGATCATCATGGTCACGGCAAAAGCCGCTGAGATCGACACGGTGGTGGGCCTCGAGGTCGGTGCCGACGATTATGTGACCAAGCCGTACCGCCTGCGTGAGCTCGTGGCCCGTATGCGTGCCGTGTTGCGCCGCCAGGCGGGCGAACGTGCCCCTGAACCGGTTCCCGCAGCGTCGTCGTCACCATCGGTGGTCGAGGTCGGGGACGTCCGTGTCGACCACCAGCGCCACGAGGTGATGGTGCGGGGGGCGGAGGTGCGTCTGCCGCTCAAGGAGTTCGAACTGTTGGCGCTGCTGCTCGACAACGCCGGGTGGGTGCTGACCCGCGACACCCTCATCGACCGGATCTGGGGGGCGGATTACGTGGGGGACACCAAGACCCTCGACGTGCACATCAAGCGCCTCCGGTCCAAGATCGAACCCGACCCGGCCAACCCGACCCGGATCGTCACCATCCGGGGTCTCGGCTACAAGTTCCAAGCGCCTGACTGAACCCGTCCACGTTGCCGGCGGGGACGTCGTAGCGCCCCCCTACGATGGGGACGTGACGACCGTGTCCCCCGTCGGTGTCAGCCCCGACCCGCGTCGACCGTGGGTGCCCACTCCTTTCACCCGACTGGCCCGCACCCACGCCCTGTCGGTGGCGGGGGACACGCTGTTCACGGCGGCCATGGCCGGAACCGTGTTCTTCTCGGTCACCGACTTCGACGCCGCCCGTGGCCGGGTGGCGTTGCTTTTGGTGTTCACCATCGCCCCGTTCGCCGTTGCCGCCCCGTTGCTCGGACCACTGCTCGACCGGGCCCGAGGGGGGCGCCGCTGGATGATTCTGGGTATCGCCGTCGCCCGTGCCGTGTTGTGCGTGCTCATCATCTGGCATTGGGACCTCTGGCTGTTCTACGTCGAGGCGTTGTTGTTCCTCGTGTTGTCCAAGGGGTACCTCATCGCCCGCGGGGCGGTGGTGCCCACCACGGTGCACAACGACGCCGAACTGGTCGCCGCCAATTCGCGGCTCGCCCTGCTCAGCGGCGTGACGGCCGTGCTCGCCGGTGGGCCGGCCATCGTGCTGTTGTGGCTGGGTGGGTCTTCTTGGGTGTTGGGACTCGCCGCGGTGTTGTTCGTGGGGTGCGCGGTGGCCGCCGCCCAACTGCCTGCCGCCAGGGTGGCGTCTGCTCCGGCCGACGCCGTGGAGATCGCCGAGTTGCGCAGCACCGGGATCCTGGTGGCGGCCACCTCAATGGGGGCGGTGCGGTTCATCGTCGGGTTCCTCGTGTTCCAGGTCGGGTTCTACGCCAAGGACAACGACCAGGGGCTCCTCATCGTGTTCGCCGCCATTGGGGCCCAGGCGGGTTTCCTCATTGGGTCGCTCGGCTCCCCGGTGCTGCGACGACGGTTCTCCGAGGAACGCATCCTGGCCATCGCGTTGGCGGTCACGATCGCCGTCGGGCTGGTGTCGGTGCTGATCGGTCTCGCCGCCGACGGCAGCGCCGTCACGTTGGGGGCGGGCGCCACACTGCTGTCGATGGCGGTGGGGGCCACCTCCAACGTGGGCAAGCAGGCCTTTGACGCGCTGGTGCAGCGCGACGCCCCTGACGCCAACCGGGGACGCTCGTTCGCCCGTTTTGAGACCCGATTCCAGCTGATCTGGGTGTTCGGCGCGTTGCTGCCTACCGCCGTGGTGCTCCCCATGGAGGTGAGCTTCGCGCTGGTGTGTGCCGTTGCAGCGTTCGCGTTGTTGTCCTACCTGGTGGGTCGCCAACGGGCCGCTGCGGGTCGTGACCACCGTCTCGTCCGCCTGCCCCCACTGCCGCGGCGTCGTCGCCGTGCCGACGGGCAGGACGCGGTGACTGCGGGTGCACAGCGCCGGCGGGCTGATTCCCCAGCGGAGGCGGGGTCCACCGCCCGGGTCGCCCGCCGTCGACGGAGCGGACCGGATCGTCGGCGGGTGGTTCCGCCGGTGGGGACCGGATCGTTGCCGGACTGGCCCACGGTTGCCGACCTGCCGCCGGTGACCCCCACCCCCGCATCAACGGGTCGCCTCGGCCTGGACGACGACGACACCGTGCCGACCCCCGAGATGGGCGACCCTGAGGGCGCAGCGCTGTTCGGAGCGGGTGGTGAACCGCTCCACCGACCGGTGCTCGACCCCCGGGTGGCGCTCGACCCGACCGTTTCCGTCGAGGGCCCCGTGGTTGACCCCACGCGGGACCTCGGGTTCCTTGACGACCCCGATGGTTCCCCGGGCTCCCGGCGGGGTTCGAACCGTCGACTGGGATTGGGTCGTCGTCGACGCAGTGGGCGGCGACGGCGACGGAGTGACCGTGACCAACCACTCCCGGGTTTCGACGATTTCGGCTGAACCCGCTGGGTCTCCGACTCAGTCGAGGGGCAGGTCGATGCGGGCCAGCCACAGACCGGGGGCGTCGACCTCAGCGGGGGTGGGGAGGTTGCGGGGTTCGTCCCACAGCCGGGAGATCGCCTCCGCCCCGGCGCGTTCGGCCACGCCGTCGACGAATCGTCGTCCCCGTTCGTAGGTGGCCTGGGTCATTTCAAGTCCCAGCAGGCGCTCGACGAAACGGTCGGCGTCGCTCGCTTCGACCCGTCGTCGCCGCAACGCCTCGGTGAGTTGGGCGTAGTCGCCGAGCAACCCGTTGCCGATGGTGTCCATGACGTGGTCCACGACGCCCACCACGACCGCGACAGCGGCCTCGAGGTCGGGGAGCAGCGCCTCTTGGGCGGGGCTGCGGAGTGCGCCCAACAGCACATCGGGGCTCCCAAGCAGGCCGGCCATTGCGGCGGGGTCACCGAGTTGGTCAGGGTCGATCCCCCCGAGGCGGTCTGACAGGTCGGCAGCGCCGGGGTCGAACCCGCTGGCGTAGGCGTTGAGCAGTTCGGTGAGGCGGGCGCGCACGTGAGGGACGTCGAGTACGGCGTGGTGGGCGAGTTCGTGGATGCACACCCACAGGCGTACGTCATCGGCCGGCAGGCTCCAGTCGGCGGCGAACTCGTCGACGGTGGCGGCAACGACCAGGACCGGTTCCCGGGTGGGCCGGGGGATGGGCAGGTCGTACTGCCCGAAGGATCGGCGGGCGAGGTTGCCCACCATTGACCCGGTGGCGAGACCGACCATCATCGGGCCCATCATCTCCATGAGCGGTCCGAACATGGCGAGCGGGTCGCCCGGGTCGGGCGGCCCGTCGTCGTCGGGGGCTGTGGCCAACGACGACGCCAGCACGTCGAGGAGGTCGCGGTAGTCGTCGAGGGTGCGCTCCACCCAGCGGGTCCGTGTCACGGGTTCCACGAGGGAGATGCCTGCAGTGGGGACCCCAAGTCCGGTCACCCGGGTGACGTGCAACTCGGCCACCCGGGCCAGTTCCTCGAGCCGGATCCTCACCAGCGGATCCACGTTGGGTTCGCTGCGTCCACCGGTGGCGACCTGCACGGCGAACTGCCGGGCGGTGTCTCGGGGGCCGAACCCCGGGCGACCCATCTGCTGGTTCAGCATCCTGGCGAGGTCACCGAACAGCGGCACACCCCGGAACGGGTCGTCGTCGGGGTCCTCGCCTGGTCCGAGGGGGAAGTCGGGGGGTGGAGTCACCGGCTCAGCCTACGGCCGCTGCGTGCCAATGGGTGCCGGGTCAGGGAACGCCGGGGGCGCCCCGCAGGCGGGTCACCACCGTCACCGGGGCGCCGTCGCGCACCACGGCGATGTCAACTTCGTCACCGGGTTGGTAGCGGCGAACCTCGGTGACCGAGTCGTTGAGGTCGTTGACATCAGCGCCGTTGATGGCGGTGATCACGTCGCCCGGTGCGAGTCCGTCGGGTGCGGGGGCCGCAACCGGACTCACGACCACACCTCCGGACACGTTGAGGGCGTCTGCGGTGGCGTCGTCGAGTTCCTCGACCGCCACGGCGAGATCGGCGGTGTTGATCTCGCCGGAGTCCATGAGCTGGCGGTACACCTGACGGGCGTAGTCGAAGGGGGTGGCGTAGCGGGCGGCGTCGTCACCGTCGGTGCGGGCGGTGACGATTCCGAGCACCGAACCGTTGCCGTCGAGGAGCACCCCACCGGCGGGGTTGGTGGTTGCGTCGGGTTCGAGACGAACCTCGACCATGCCGTACATCGGTGTGCCACCCTGACCCCCGTCGGGGCCGAGGGCCTCGGCGGGGAGTTCGGTGGACGGGCCTGACACCACGGCTTCGCTGACCTGGGGCCCATCGCCCGCCGAAGCGGCGTTGACGAGCACCACCGAGTCGCCGAAGGCCACTGCCTCGTCAAGACGGGCGTCGGGGAGTGCTGCCACGGGCAGACCGTTGGCCTCGATGTCGAGAACCCCGAGGTCGGTTCCGCGGTGGCGGCCAACCAGCGTGGCGGGATAGACGGTGCCGTCGTCGAGGGTGACGGTGATGTCGTCTGCGGCGTCGAGCACGTCGGAGTTCGTGAGCACCATCCCGTCGTCACGCACCACAACCCCGGTGGCGGTGCGTTCTCCTGCGGGGCCACGCACCCGGACTGACGCCACCGACGGCAGGGCTGCTTCGGCCACCGCCAACTCGTCGACGGTGGCGGTGCGGGCAATGGGGGCGGCTATGCGTTCCACGGTGGATCCGGTGGAGTTCTGGCCCACCGATCCGGAGGCCACCAACGCCCCGATACCGATCACCGAACCGCCGATGAGGCCCATGGCGGCCGCCACGAGAACCCGGCTCATCGCCGGTCGTTTGCGCAGGATCACCCGCGGTCCCGTGTCGGCGTAGACGCCGAGTTCTGACGGGTGCCGCCACAACCGGTCCTCAAGGGGAACCGGTGGTTGGAACGCGTCGCGGCGCCCGCGGTTGTCGGATCCAGACATCATTGTGATCCTAGTCACGACCTCCCCGAAAAGGAGGTCGCCCCCCTCGGGGCGGGTCGGCGGTCGGCTCGGTAGGCTAAATCTGTGGATTCGGGCGCCGATCAGGCTTCAGATGACGGTCTTGGCGACGCTCCGATCGGGGTGATTGAGGATCCCGCCGGGCGATGGCGGGTCACTCTGGGTGCTCGGGCCCTTGACGCCGGGGCCCTCGGGGCATCGGTAGTTCTCCCCTCGTGCGGTGCTGTAGTGACCTTCACTGGCACGACCCGCGACCATGCCCCCGATCCCGCAGGGGGGTTGCGCACCGGGATTGGGCGACTCGACTATGAGGCGTATGAGACCGAGGCACTGGCCCGCATGGCCAAGGTGGCGGCAACCACCTGTGATCGCTGGCCGACCGTCGGTCGGGTGGAGATCGCCCATCGACTGGGCTCCGTCGACCTCGGTGAGGCGTCGGTGGTGGTGGCGGTGTCCGCCGCCCACCGCGACGGCGCATTTGAGGCGGCACGGTTCGCCATCGACACGGTCAAAGCCACGGTGCCCATCTGGAAACGCGAAGCGTGGGACGGGGGCAGCGACTGGGCGGGCGGGGCCGTTGCGGTGACCAGCCTGCCCGCGGCACCGGGGCAAGGTGACGTGATTGCGTCCGCCACCGATCCAGCATTCGCAGCCGGCGCCTCCATGTCCGATACTGGAGCCCACCAACGAGCATCAGGGGACCCGGTCCAATGAGGGGAGCGGTCCACCCCGGGGGTGCCGGCAAGAGCAACAGGGGCAACGGTTGGGAAATCTGATCTTTCTGGTCGGGGCCATTGGCCTGTCGGTGGTTGGTTCGGTGGTGCTGTGGATGCGCAACCGTCCGGCCACGTCAACGCTGTCGAGCATCGACGCCTTCAAGCGCGAGATGACGGCGTTGGGCAGTGAGCGACCGGTGGGCCCTCCCGCCGGGCCGGCGCCGCGCCCCTCGGCGGGGACGGTCCGTGCCGTCGCCCCTGATCCCGCCGCCCAAGGACACCCCGATGGTGTCGACGTGGGCGGCTCGTAATGGCCCGCGACCTCGCCATCGACCTTGGAACCGCCAATACGCTCGTGTACGAGCGGGGCAGCGGCATCGTGCTCAACGAGCCGTCGGTGATCGCCCTCAACAGCCGCACCCAGGACGTGCTGGCCATGGGACATGAGGCTTGGCAGATGATCGGCCGCACCCCGAGCTACATCGTGGCGGTCCGGCCGTTGCGCAAGGGAGCCATCACCGACTTCGAGGTGACCCAACGGATGATTCGTCTGCTCATGCAGCGCGTCGGGGTGAGCCGGTTCAACCGGCCTCGGGTCGTGATCTGTGTGCCGTCGGCGATCACCGCGGTGGAAAAACGTGCCGTGACCGAGGCGGCCCGCCGTGCCGGAGCGGCCGAAGCCCACCTGCTTGAACAACCCATGGCGGCCGCCATCGGGGCAGGCCTCCCCATTCACGAGCCTCTCGGGAACATGGTCGTCGACATCGGCGGCGGCACCAGTGAGGTCGCGCTCATCTCCCTCGGTGGGGTGGTGGCGCTCGAGGCGGTGCGGGTCGGGTCGTTCGACATCGACGCCGCCATCCAGACCTGGGTCCGCCGGGAGTACGGCATCGCCATCGGGGAACGCACCGCTGAGGAGATCAAGGTCACCATCGGTTCGGCGTGGCCCACCGACGACGAGTTCGCTGCGGAGGTCCGCGGCCGGGAACTCATGAGTGGCCTGCCCAAGACCGTCGTGCTCACCGCTGCGGAGGTGCGCGACGCCATCGACGAACCGGTGTCAGCCATGGCCGAGGCGGTGGTGACCTGTCTGGGTCAGGCGCCAGCGGAACTCGCCCAGGACCTCATTGGCCAAGGCATTCATCTCGTCGGCGGCGGGGCGCTGCTTCGGGGGTTCGACCAGCGACTCAGCAACGACACCGCAGTACCGGTGAACCTCGTCGATGCCCCTCTCGAGTGTGTCGTGCTCGGCGCCGGTCACTGCATCGAGGCGTACGATCAGCTTCGGGCCATGTTCATGGACGAACGCTGACCTGGGCGCTGCGCCGAGGTCAGCGGTGGGGGTCGAGCAGCACCGACGCGGCTTGACGCACTTGCCAGTCCCGGTCCTCGGTGGCGCGTTGCAGCGCCTCGTCAACGCCGGCTTCGCCCAGGAATGCCGCCAGGGCGATCACTGCCCGTCGCCGGACCGCCGGCTTGTCCTTCGTGGCGGCCAGCACCGCCGGGAGCCCGTTGGGGTCCCCCACGGCGCCGAGGGCCGCAGCCGCCGCTTCGCGGACCAATGGGTCGTCGTGGTCGGTGACGGCGGTGCCGAGCAACGCCACGACGGTGCGCCGCTCGGCTGCCGACAGGGGCTCGAACTCCGACGATGCCAGCTCACCGAGCGCCCACGCCGCCGCTTCGGCCACGAGGCCGTCGGGGTCGCCCAGCAGGATCACGAGTGCACCGTGGTCCGACCCGCCCCCGCTGGGCCCGGGTGGGTCCTGGGGCCCTCCGATGGCGCTCCAGCGGCGACCGAGCTCCTCTGCGAGACGGCGGCGGACCGATGGAGCGCCGTCGGCCACGAGCACCACGACGGACTCGCTGCCGAGGGCGTCGAGACGCACGAGTGCGCCGAGGGCGGCGGTGCGTACACCCGGGTCGGGGTCGCCGAGGAACGCCATGGCGGCGGCAAGATCGTTGCGGTGACCGGCGAGCGCGGCTTCACGCCGTCGGGTCTGGGGGGTCGTCGGCCGACCGTGGTCAGAGGTGGTGTTCATGGCAGGCTGGTGCTCCGTCGCCGGCGCCGTGCCGGTCCAACCAGGAGACACCGTTGAACCAGAGCGTACCGGGTGACCCTCTCGGCCAAGGTGGTGTCGCACCTCCCGTCGACGGACAAGGGTCCCTTGGCGTGGACGGGAACCCCGCCGGTGGGACCGGGCGTCGCCGGGTCGACTGGCGGGTGGCCGGCGGGGTCGCCGTCGTCGTGGCAGTCCTGTTGGTCGGGGCGTTCTGGCGGGTTCCGTACTTCACGGTCGCACCGGGATCGTTGCGTGCCACCGAACCGCTCATCTCGGTGGAAGGTGCCCCCACTTACCCCGATGACGCCGGCGAGATCGGCTACCTCACCGTCACCTTCGGCCAGACCACCCCGTTCGGGCTGGTCCGGGCGTGGATCGACGGCGACATCGAGGTGCTGAGCGAGGATCAGGCGCTTGGCGGTCTGAACCGTGACGAGAACCGTGAGGTCAACGAGGCGTTGATGACCAACGCCAAGGACACCGCCACCGCCGTGGCGCTCGACGCCCTCGGTTATGACGTGGAGTTGTTGGGCACCGGGTCCATCGTGATCAACGTGGAGGACGGGACCCCGGCGGTGGGGGTGGTGCAGCCGGGTGACGTCATCGTGTCAGTCGACGGCGAGCCGGTGACCACAGCAATCGAACTCACCGAGTTGTTGGCCCTGGCGGTCCCCGGCCAGGAGGTGCTCCTCGGTGTCCAGCCGCAGTCGGCCTCGATGATGGTGGGGCACGCCGGATCCCAGCCACCGGCCTCGACCGAACCCGAGCGTGAGGTGTCGGTGACGCTGGCGGAGCGGCCCGACGAGCCCGGTCGCGCCTACCTCGGGGTTCGTTCAGCCACCCGTGACGCCACCTACAACCTCCCCTTTGAGGTCACCATCGATTCGGGCAACGTCATCGGCCCCTCGGCGGGTTTGGCGTTCACGTTGGCGGTGATCGACGTGTTGACCCCGGGCAACCTCACCGGTGGACGCACCGTGGCGGTGACGGGGACCATCTCACCGTCGGGTCAGGTGGGTCGGGTGGGGGGTGTCCCCCAGAAGGCGGCGGCGGCCATGGGGGCCGGTGCGACCGTCTATCTGGTACCGGTGGACGAGGCGGAGCAGGCTCGAACCCGGGCCGGTGACACCATGGAGGTGGTGCCGGTGGCCACCCTTGACGAGGCGTTGGCCTACCTCGCCACCCTGAGTGGCGACACCTCAGTTGTGGACATCGTGGCCGCCAATCGGGCGGCCGAGGGGTAGCGAACCCTTCGGTCCGCATGTCGGTATTGGCCTCCGCTGCCCTAGAGTGACGTCGTGCGAGCCCCCGCTGACATGCCGTCGCGTCCCCGCCCATCAGGTTCGGGCCGTGGCCGGATCGCCCTGATCGTCGCCGTGGGCGTTGTGGTTCTCCTCATCGCCTCGGCTCGTGGCCTCGCCGGTTTTTGGACCGACTTCTTGTGGTTCGACGCCGTGGGACGCACCGACGTGTGGAGCGGCACCCTCGGGGCCAAGGTCACGCTCGCTGTGATGTTCACGGCGGTGTTCGCCGTGATCCTGTGGGCGAACCTCACCGTGGCTGACCGGTTGGCGCCGGGGTTGCCGGCTGCGGACACCGACGAATTGCTGAAGCGCTACCAGTCGCTGATGAGTCGCCGGGCGGTGGTGATCCGGGTGGCGGTGGCTGTGGTGGCCGGCCTGTTGGCCGGGGTGTCGATGTCGGCGCAGTGGGAGACGTGGCTGTTGTTCCTCAACGGCGGCACCACCGACATCACCGACCCCCAGTTCGGCATGGACGTCACGTTCTACCTGTTCCGTCTGCCGTTCATCACCCTCGCCCTCGACTGGTTGTTCGCCTCGCTGGTCGTCATCACGTTCATCACCGCCATCGCCCACTACCTCAACGGGGGTATTCGCCTGCAGGCGCCCGGTGACCGGGTCACCCCCCAGGTCAAGGCCCACCTGTCGTTGCTGCTCGGGTTGATGGCCGTGGTCCGCGCCGTCGGGTACTGGTTCGACCGGTACGAACTCGTCTACTCGACCCGTTCCACGGTGACGGGGGCGTTGTACACGGCGGTGAACGCCGAGTTGCCCGCCCTGAACCTGTTGTTGGCCATCGCCGTGCTGTCGGCCGTGTTGTTCATCGTGAACATCCGTCGCCGCGGCTGGGTGCTCCCGGTGGTTGCGGTCGGCTTGTGGGGTTTCGTCGCCATCGTGGTGGGGGTTGCCTACCCGGCGTTCATCCAGCGTTTTCAGGTCACCCCTGACCTGTCCCAAAAGGAAGCGCCGTTCGTCGAGCGCAACATTGAGGCCACCCGTTACGCCATGGGTCTCAACGACGTCGAGATTCGCCGCTACGGGGACTTCACCGTCGACATCGCCGAGGGTCGTGCCGCCGTGGCCAACAACCCGGCCACCATCCGCAACGTGCCGCTGCTTGATTCGCGTGCCGTGCTCCGCACCTTCCAGCGACTCCAACCGGGACTGGGTTTCTACCGGTTCCTGGGTCTCGAGGTGGACCGGTACCAGGTTCGTGACCCCAACGGGAACATCAATCTCACCCAAGCCCTCGTCAGCACACGTGAACTGGCGACCGACGAGATCCCCGACACGTGGGAGAACCAGCACATCGTCTACACCCACGGCTACGGGATGGCGCTCGCCCCCGCCAACGTCACGACCTCCAACGGTCAGCCGGACTTTTTGGTGCGGGACCTCCCCGTTGAGGTGAGTCCCTCACTTGTCGGTGTCGAACTGAACCGACCGGAGTTGTACGTGGCGGAGGACTTCGCTGGCTACGCCATCGTGGGCACCACCCGAAACGAGTTGGCGTTCCTCGACGAGAACGGCGCCACCCAGGAATTCCGTTACGACGGGGACGATGGGGTGGGGCTCGGGTCGTTCGCCCGACGGGCGGCGTTCGCGCTGCGTTTCGCCGACTGGAACGTGTTGGTGTCGGACTTCATCACCGGCGACTCCAAGGTCATCTTCCGTCGTGACGTGCGCGAGCGGGTCCGTGAGGTCGCGCCGTTCCTCTCACTGGATTCCGAGGTCTACCCCGTCATCGCCAACGGGCGGATCTATTACGTGCTCGACGCGTACACGACCTCGAACCGTTGGCCCTACGGCCAGCAGGCTGATCTGACCGGGTTGGCGGACAGCGGACTGCAGCGAGACTTCAACTACGTGCGCAACTCGGTCAAGGCGGTCGTGGACGCCTACGACGGCACCATCAGCCTCTACGTCATGGACGACACCGACCCGGTGGTGAACGCCTGGCGGAGCGCGTTCCCCGATCTGTTCACCGGTGTGGACCAGATGGACGAAGGGATCCGCCAGCACATCCGTTACCCCCGTGACCTGTTCACGGTGCAGACCACGATGTACTCGCGTTACCACCTGACCCAACCGCAGGAATTCCTCGAACAGACCAACGCCTGGCAGGTCGCTCCGGCCCCGCCCCGCACTCTGCAGAGCCAACAGGTCAATGTCACCCTCCCCACCACCGGGGTTGGCGCCACCCAGGCCCAGCCGCTCGTCACCAACGTGTCCGACGACCGGATGAGTCCGTATTACCAACTGTTGCGTCTGCCGGGAGAGACCGAGCAGACATTCGTGCAGATGCGGGCCTACACGCCGCGTTCGCGTGAGGACACGTCGCAGAAACTCACGGCGTTCATGGCGGCCAACAGTGACCCCAACCAGGACTACGGCAAGCTCATCGTGTACGAGATGCCCTCCAATCTTCAGGTGTCGGGCCCCAAGCTCGTCACCTCGCAGGTCCTCGCCGACGATGTCATCGCCCAGCAGTTGAACCTGCTCGACAGTCGCGGGTCCACGGTGACCTTCGGCGACCTGATGCTGCTGCCTCTTGAGACCGGCAAGGGGGCCAGCACCATCCTGTACGTGTGGCCGGTGTACGTGGCGAGTTCGCAGACCAACGTGCCCGAGCTGCGCAACGTGGTCGGGGTGTTCGGCGAGGAAGTCGTCATGATGCCGACGCTGCGCGAGGTCATCCAGGAATTGTTCGATCTCGACCTCACCACATTCGAAGGGGTCGCAGGGGAGGGTGAACCCACCGACGGACCCACCGACCCCGGAGCGCAGACCGAGATCGAGGTGGATGACGGTGGTACGACGACCACCGCGCCGCCCACCACCGTGGTCCCCACACCTTCGGGGCGTCCCACCGAGGCGGAAGTCCAAGCTGAGATCAGTGCCATTGACGACCTGTTGGCCCAGGCAGACCGGGCGCTCCGCACCGACGGCGACCTCGGGACCTACCAGCGACTCGTTGCTGAGGCGTCCCGTCGTCTCGACGCGCTGACCGCCCGCCTCAACACCGCCTGAGTCACCTGTGCTGCTGCACCACGTGGTGGGGGAGCGGTCCGCGGCCGACCCCGATGGCGTTGCCCTCGTCGGCCCCGACGGCCTGCCCGTCACCTGGCGTGAACTTGCCGTTCGGGTGGGCGCCGTTGCCGCAGCCGTGTCGGCCGAGGTGCCTGCGGGGGGTCGTGTCGCCGCCATCGGGCCGAACCACGCGGCATGGGTTGACCTCTACTACGGGGTTCCCGCCGCCGGCAGGGTGCTGGTGCCGCTCAACCATCGGCTCGCTCCCGCCGAGTGGGTCTCCCAGATCGGCCGCGCCGGGGTGTCAGCGGTGTTCGGGGACGGGCACTACCTCGCCCAACTGGCGTCGGCCGGGGTGGACGAGGCGCTCCTGCGACCGTGGCCGACGCCACCGACCCACAGCGCTGATCCCGAAGGGTTCAGCAACGAGGTGTCCACCGACGACCCGGCGTGGTTGTTGTTCACCAGTGGTACCACCGGCACCCCCAAAGGGGCGGTGCTGACCCACGGCAGCCTGCTCGCTGCGGTGGCAGCCAGCGCGGCGGCTCGACCCGTCGATCCCGACGACGTCTACCTGTTCTGCTTCCCGCTGTGTCACGTGGCGGGATACAACGTCATCCACCGCCACGCCCACGGCCGTCCCGTCGTACTCACCGAGCGGTTCGAGCCGGTGTCATTTTGTGACGCTGTGGCTCGGCACCGGGTGACTTCAGCGTCGCTGGCGGCGACCATGCTCGCTGCGTTGTGTGACCACATTGAGGCCACACCCTCCGCCGTCAACCGGCTTTCCACGCTTCGGCTCGTTGCCTACGGTGCCGCCCCCATGCCGCCGCCGTTGCTGCACCGCGCCCACCGACTCCTGCCGCACCTCGACTTCACCCAGGGTTATGGCATGACCGAACTGTCAGGCAACGCGGTGTTCCTCGGGGTGGACGCACATCGGGAGGCACTGGCCAACAGGGACGACGCCCTGCTTGGCGCCGCCGGTCACCCCGCCCCCGGGGTGGAGATCCGGGTCGCGTCGGCGGACACGGGTTTCGCTCTCCCCGTCGGTGCGGTGGGGGAGATCGAAGTGCGTGCCGGACAGGTCATGGCCGGGTACTGGCAGGATCCTGAAGCGACCGCGTCAACGGTGCGTGACGGCTGGTTGCGCACGGGGGATCTCGGGGCGTTGAACGCCGACGGGTTGTTGACGGTGGTGGACCGATCCAAGGACATGATCATCACCGGCGGGGAGAACGTTGCGTCTCGCGAGGTGGAGGACGCCGTGCTCGCCACCCCCGGTGTGGGGGCCGTTGCAGTGGTCGGGATCCCTGATCCCGTCTGGGGCGAGAACGTGTGCGCCGTTGTGGTGCCACGACCCGGGGAGACGGTGGACGCCGAGGAAATCTGCGGGATCGTGCGCCGACGACTTGCAGGGTTCAAGGTCCCTCGCCACGTCGTCGTCGTTGACGAACTCCCCGTCAACGCCGGCGGAAAAGTCCTCAAGGCTGATCTGCGGGCGTGGCTTGCTGCCCACCCCGAGGTAGTGGGGCCACGTAGGTCGACCTGACGACGTCAGATCGGTTCACCCGTTGAGGGTCAACCGGTGAACGACGGCTTTGCCGGAGCGGGAGTCGGCGCCGGAGTGGGTTCGGGGTTCACGTTGGTGACGGTGAACGTGGCGGTGGCGTCCGAGTTCGGAAGTGACAACAGGTCGTTTGCGGCGGCCACCACGGTGGCGTCACAGGTGGGGCCTTCAACGACGGCTGGGACGTTGAACGGTGCGGCGACCACGGTGGCGGTGCCACCGGTGAGCGGCGACCCGCCGGGGTTCGCCATCGATGCCTCGATCGTCACCGGACTTGCGAGGTCACAGATCACGGTCTCGCTGATGGCGATCTGCACGTTGAACACGAAGCCGACGTTCGCAGCACCGCTTGCGGTGTCAAGGGTGCCGGTGAAGGGGCTGGCGTCGGTGATGATGATGGCCGCCTGGGGGCCGGTGCCGCCGCGCAGGAACGGCGGGATGGAAGTGGTGCCGTTGGTGATCGCGTTGGTCTGCTCGTCAAGGTCGAACGTGATGGTCGCACCCGAGGGCAGCTCGACAGCGGGCGGCGGGCCGACGGTGATCGCACCGGTCACGGTGTAGGTCTGCGAGACGACTGCAGCGCCAGCGGGTGTGCCGTTGGCGCCGAGTGCGGCGACGAGTGCGACGGCGCCGCCCACGGCGAGCAGTCGACGGGTGGTTCGAGCGGTTGAGGTCATGGGGGCATCGTAGCCCGGGTAGTTCGGGGCCTTGTCGCCTTGGCGTCCTCGGGGTGTCTTCAGAGGTCGCGGGGGCCTGCGCACGGGTTGCCGTTGCAGACGTCACGGAACGGCCCGTTCTCGGCGAGGTACTCGTCGATGAGGGTGCGCAGGGCCGACAGGCGTGCGCCAGCCCCATGAGGGTCGGGGAATCCCGGTGTGGACGATGGCCCGGTGTTGGTCGTCGGCGGCGCCGGATTCCCGAAGTCCCAGATCAACATGCCCGACCCCTGGTGAGGGAAGGTCGTCAGCGGCTCGATGTTCCAGAACGGTTCGACGTCAGGGCTGCGGCCGGGGGCGAGTGCCGGCTGGCGCAACGGGATGTTCATCGTGCGGGCCATGACCTCGGTGGTGACGTTGGCCACCGCCTCGTCGGCGAACGCCATGAAGATCAAGATGTCCTTGGCCGGCGTGTTGGCGTACGGCTCACTTGTCACGTGGTGGGCGTAACCGTTGGCCTCCGAGCGGTCCCACAGGATCTGGACCACACCGGACCCGATGGAGCGTTCAATGGGGTCACCGCCGTAGGCGCCGTTGATGATCGAACTGAACGGTGCGCCGAGCACGCTGCGGTCGAGCAGTGTCGAATAGTTCATGCCGGGCACGCCGAGCAGGCCCCGATCGAAATCCTGGGCCACGGCCATCAGGGCGCCGCCCATGATGCCGCCCTGGGACAGGCCGATGTAGAACAACTGGTCGTGGTCGAGCACGCCGCGACCCTGGCTGTCCCTGAACGCCGGGAGGCTGGCGAGCCCACCGGGGTCCTTCATCGCCCGGCCCAACACCAACATGTTCAGGATGGCTTGCTGCCCGCGGTCGGGCAGGGTCGGGAAGTCACTGAGGTTCTGCAGCAGGCTGAGCACGGCCCCTGACGTCAGGTCGTCTTGTGACAGACCCCACAGGTCGACGGCGCAGACCGTGAGGTTGCCGTCACGGATCGCCCAGTCGAGATCCTCTTGGGCGATGCGACCTGAACCGAGCAGGCCGTGTCCGGCGAGCACCATGCGAGTGGGGTTTGCACCCGACACGTTGGCGGGCATCGCACACCAGTAGGTGACATCCAAGGTGGCCCGTGAGGTCGCCGAGTTCGTGTTGCGGCGCGGCAGGCCGTCGGGGCCGAGGTTGAAACGTGACCCGGGCTGGCCTGAACCGGTGAGGAAGTTGGGGACCTTCACCACGCCGGTGACGCACTTGAGCAGCGATGGTGCACAGTCACCGGTCGTTGGGGTCGAGGTGACTGACACGCTGGGGGCTTTGCTGGCGTAGAGGTTGAACGTCTCGTCGCGGATCTTGAGGAGCCGTCCCGAGATGTTCTCGGCGGAGGCGACGGTGAACTCCCACGCCAGGTACAGCTCTGACCGCTCCACACCTCGGGTCCCGAGGTGGTCAATGGTGGCGTTCACCTCGGCGCGGCGCGCCTCGATGGCGGGGGATGGGGCAGCCCACTGATTTCGGATGGTGTCAAACGCCAGCGAGGGCTCGAGTGGTGTCCCCGACTCGTCCACGAGGTTGCGCAAGCCGACCACATAGGTGGCGCCCTCCTCGAAGTTCACCGCCGGTCGGATGAAGGTGATCCGGTCCTCGTCGTCGGTGACCTGTGCGTCGAGCTCCGCCCAGTAGGGGTGTCGCTCACCGGTTTCCTTGTTGATGATCACCACTGGTGCATCGGGGTCCAGCGAGGAACCCATGTCGGTGATCGGGGCGACACCGGATCGGGTGAGATCGACACCGGGGAGGTGCACCAGCAGCGCCGAGCCGGGACTGAACCCGTCGGAGCGGTTCTGATCGGTGGGATCGATGCGCACGCCCGTGGCGTTACGAGGCATTGACAGCCGGTCGAAGTCGAGGCGCAGACCGGTTGCAGTGGTCGCGTCGACCCGGGTGAAGTGGTTCGAGGGGAACGGGAGCAGACAGCTCCGCGGGTCAAGAACCTCGCAGTCGAACCGGGCGCTCGGTGGCGGAGAATCGAACCAGATCTCAGGGGTGGAGGCCATGCGGGACAGGAACGCCGCCATCTGCCCGCGGGTCACCGCGATACCCGGGCCGTAACGGGCGGGGTTGCCGTCAATGCCGTTGGTGATGAATTGCGCCTTCATCCAGCACGTGGCTGATGCCAGTTCGCCACTGCTGGGGATGTCCTGGAAGCCACAGCTCGTGGGTTGGGGTGCGGCGTTGGCCAACCGGTAAAGGAACAGGGCCATCTCGCCACGTGTCACCGCCCCCTGGGGTCGGTACGGGTTTGCCACGGTGATGTTCTCCGCTCGCAGCCAGCACACCGCCTCACGGACCGCCGCAGGAATCGTCGCTTCGTCGCTGAGCCCACACGAGTTCCCTGCAGCGGGCTGGCCCATCATCTTGTGGAGGAAGGTCGCCATCTGCGAGCGGGTCACGACACGCTCCGGGCCGAAGATCACCCCGCCTGAGACGTTGATGCCAGAGGTGATGTTGCGTTCGACCAGCCAGTTGACGGCGTCGGCGTAGAAAGCGTTGGGTGCAACGTCGGGGAATTGCGCAATGGCCGGGGTGGCATCTGCTGCGGTCTCGGGTTCGGCGGCCGTTGCCGATGACGCGAACGGCACCGCAGTCATCAACAACCCGATGCTCGCAATGGTTGCGGCGAGACGGCGCAGGGTTCGGCGGTTTGTGGTGCGACGTGACGGTGCGATGTGCAAGGAAATCCCCCCTCGGATCACCGGCGACACTAGTGGCGACTGGAGCAGGTTGTGGCCGCGGGCCGGTAACCACTTTGGAAACGGACGGCAGGGGGCGTAGGATGGAAGCACGCCGCGGGGTGGAGCAGTCTGGTAGCTCGTCGGGCTCATAACCCGAAGGTCGTAGGTTCAAATCCTACCCCCGCCACCAAGTGAGGCGATATGCCTGCAATGGAGCCGGTCCCAAGGGGCCGGCTTCTGTGCTTGTTGGGGATGGACCCTGGGCACATCCTGGGGTGGTGTTCGTCAATTTGACGGTTCCTGGCGGCAATTGATTCTCGGTCGAGGTCACAGTGGTGCCGTACGGTTGGCTAATGGTCAACAACGTTGATACTTCCTCCTGCGGTCGCGGTCTGGACGGCCTACCTGGCCGCCTCCGGATCGCCACCTGGAACGTCGAACGACCGAAACCTCGCGGCTGGAAGATCCCACCGGCACAGCGCGAGCGCATGGCCGAGGTCAACGCCCATATCTGGGTGCTCACCGAGACCCACGTCGACCACCAGCCAACACCCGCGCATACCCATCGTGCATTCAGCCCCCCGCACCCCGAACGGCGGCCCGACCACGAGCGCTGGGTGGGTATCTGGTCACGGTGGCCGATGACTGCGCTCACCGATCCCCCGGCCCACCGGCGGGGCAGCCTGGCTGTGGAGGTCGCCACCCCTTGGGGTCCGGTGATCGTGTACGGCACGGTGCTGGCGTGGGCCAATGAGCGCCACTTCGACGACGGCCAACCGGCACGCATGTGGGAGGTGCACCACGCCGAGGTCGACCGCCAGTGCGGCGAGTGGGCATCAATCGCCCGCAACCATCCCGGCTCCCCGCTCGTGGTCGCCGGTGACTTCAACCAGGATCGAGATGGATCGGGCTGGTACGGAACCAACCCAGCGCGTAAGGCGGTGACCGACGGACTGGCCGCAGCCGGGCTGGAGTGTGTGACTGCGTTCGACGCTGCCGCCGAGGGACGCCTTGCCACAGGCCACCTTGTCGACCACATCTGCGTTAGCCGGCACTGGGCACATCTATCAACCGTTGAGTTGGCCGAGCGCATTGACATCCAGGGCCGACGGCTGTCCGATCACCCGACGGTCACCGTCGAGATTGATCTCGATCCCGCTCTAATCCCATTGGTCGAACCGATCGTTCAGTGACGACGACGGGTCGCAGGGAGCGGCCCACCGATTGATGTCCCCTTCGTCCGCTGCACCACCAGTGCTGCGTCACGACGGCCCACGGCGGTGCCGGGGTCGCAAACATCCAGCAGCGCCGCCACCTCATCGTCAGCCACGTCTCTTCCCAGCCGCCCGCTGGTGCCTCGCAGGCGTGGAAGGGCGCGCACGTCGTCGAGTAGCTGCTGGTCGACGAGCCCCAGTCGGCGGGCTTCGCCAAGCACCTGGCGGACCACGGTCCAGCACGTGTTGCCCCACGACACCGAAAACGCACCCAGCCCGGCACGCACTGTCGCCACTTCGGCGTAGGTGATGGCCGCCCAGTCGATGGTGTCGACGTCGAGCAGACGGGCGACGGTGCGCAGCGCGGCGGTGGCGGTCCGACGGGAGTGGTCGGTGCCCAGTCGGGCGAGGTAGAGGGCAGCGGGGTCAGGTGTGCAGGTCATGCACTTTGGCTGGCTGGGGTGCTGGGGTTACTCACTGCTGCAAAGGCCAGTTGGTGGAAGTCAGCGACCGTAGTCGGGGGTGTTCACAAGTCGCTCTGACCTGTGGCTATGCGACCACTTGTGAGGGGCGCCGCGACAACCCGAGGGGGCTTCACGGTTCCCAGAACCAGCTCGCGGCGCTCGGTTGGACATCCGCCTGTTCCAGGGAATCACCTTGATGACCTGCCTAACAGCCGATTCATGGGCAGCGTTGACATCTTCCTGCGACGGACGTTGCTCACCGGTCCACAGTCAGAACGGTTGACCACGTCGACCTCCTAGACCATGGAATCGAACCGACGCTGTATCGGTTCGCCATCGAGAGCAACTCGCCGATCTGCGCCGGGGGATGGCGACCCGAGCACACTCCCGATCCGTGGTCGAACTTCCAACCGCCGATCGATCGGATCGCGGCGCGTGCTTCGAGATCGGCGACTGCGGCCTCAGCTCGGTCGAGGAATGTGCCGGCGAACACTCGTCGTTGCGTCGTTGCGTCGGCCGGGAAGGTGACCACCTGGCCCGATGGCAGGACCGTGTAGGCGGCGTGCACCCGATGGGCGAGGTAGGCCTCATCTCACGAGAGCGGTTGTCCGCTTCCCGCGTTCCAGTTCTCGAGATAGTGCGACAACCAGCGCAACCGTCTCCTCCAAGAACAACAACAACACCTGCGGCGCACCGCTGATTTTCTGTCGCTTCAGCACGCGCACGGTCCAGCAGAACTCATTGTTCTCGACGAAGTGCGTGATCGGGAGCTATGAACCACCGCCCTCGGTGACTCGGTGCTTGGTTTGGCGATCTTCACCATGACTGAGCTCAGTGGCACTTTGATCAGGTGCTGCGAAATCTGGGGACTGGTGGTTCAAAGTAGGCCGCGCCAACAGCAGTTTCGTGAAGAACTTAGAAGAACACCGGCGTGGTAGTAGCGTTCGAATATCGTTTGGCCACGTCCGGGCGAACGTTTCGCTGGGAGTTTCGAATGATTCGAATGTGGCTGTCCAGTGTCGTCGTCGTTTCGGCGCTTTTGTTGGGCTCTGTTGTGATGCCGACACCCGCCGATGCGGCGATCGACACGCTGACAATTGTGCCGAGTCCCAACGCTGACACAGGCGATAGTTTTTTGTCGTCGGTGTCGTGTGTGTCAACCTCATGGTGTGTCGCCGTTGGTTCCACGGGTTCCGTCGACGGCGTAGAGACGCTGATCGAGACCTGGGATGGGAGTTCCTGGACGGTTGTTGACAGCCCAACTTCCGGCACTCGCGAAGATTTTTTGCGGTCGGTGTCGTGTGTGTCGACCTCATGGTGTGTCGCCGTTGGTTCCACGTACACCGATTTGGGCACACAGGCGTTGATCGAGGTCTGGGATGGGAGTTCCTGGACGGTTGTTGACAGCCCAACTGCCGGCAGCAGCAATGATCAGTTGCGTTCGGTGTCGTGTGTGTCGACCTCGTGGTGCATCGCCGTTGGTTCCACCTCCACCGATACCGCCACGGAGACGTTGGTCGAGTTGTGGAATGGCAGTTCGTGGTCGGTTGTCGATAGTCCGAATGCGTCCACGTTCGAAGACATGTTGCGCTCAGTGTCGTGTGTGTCGACGTCCTCATGCATCGCTGTGGGTTATTCCATCATGGATGGTGGGAATCAAACACTGATGCTGACTTGGGATGGAAGTGACTGGTCAATCGTGGACAGCCCGAACCCCGGCACAGCGAATGAAATCCTGAACGGCGTGTCCTGCGCGTCCCTGTCTTGGTGCGTCGCAGTTGGTGCAACGCCATCAGAATCAGGCAATAAACCATTGGTCGAGGCATGGGATGGCAGCTCGTGGTCGGTCGTTGAGAGTCCGAATGATGGCAACAGCTTGCTGCAGTCAGTGTCGTGCACATCTGCGTCATCGTGTGTCGCAGTCGGATTCCTCGCTCCCTCTTTTTTCGGCACTGAGATGCTGGTTCAGGTCTGGGATGGCGTTACCTGGTCAACCCTGCCGAATCCGACTTCGGGCGCAACCGACGGTCAACTCGACGGGGCTTTCTGTCTGTCTGAGGCTTGGTGTGTCGGCGTTGGGATGAAAGCTGGTAGGACACAAACCTTGGTGGTGTCACTCACCGGCCCTGAGCCGGTACCAACAACAACAACTACAACCACGACACTTTCGGACGAAGTCATTCCGTCATTCACCGGTTGAATCCGCGGTCGCTCGGCGACGGGTGACGCTCGCTTCTTCGCAGGCATCCCGGGATTCAACCCCGGATTCATTTCATAGGCTGCCCGATCAAGCACACCGCGCCGGTTTCAGCCAATCGCGCCGGCAGCTACTTGACGATCAGCAGGTGAAGGCGGGAACCACTTCGGGCGCGATGGTCGTGCTGGTGGTCGGCACGTACGCGACTCCGACCGGACCCCAGTTCAGACCGAACACTTCAGCACCGACGACCGACAGCAGTTCGATCTCGTCGCTCGGGGTGGCCACGCTCGCCGACCTGATCGATGTGGAGCCGCCATCACTAGAGACAAATGCGATCCGCACGCCATCTGCAGACCACGTGGGCGTATGGATCCGCTGTCCACAGCGCGCCTTCGCCACAGGACTGACACCGGTCCCGTCCGCACTCATCGTCCAGATGCTCGTCGAAGGACCGCTTTCCTTCGCCCAGCTGATGCGGGTGCCATCGGGCGACCAGGACGGATCGCTGTCGTCGCCGACACGATCTGTGAGCCGGCGCACATCGGAACCATCGGCGTTCATCACGTAGATCTCGAGATCGCCGTCCATGGTGCTTGACAACACGATGCGGGTGCCGTCGGGTGAGTACTTCGCCGTGTAGATGAATGAGTCGAACGAGGTGAGCTGCATGGGCGAGGTGCCATCGACGTTCATCTCCCACAGTTCCTGGAAGCCACTGCGGTCAGAAACGTAGAGGATGCGCGAACCGTCGGGGAAGAAAGTCGGTGCCGTGTCGATCGACGAACCGTTGGTCAGTTGGGTGAGACCGGTTTCTGGTAGCTCGGCGCACTCATAACCCGAAGGTCGCAGGTTCAAATCCTGCCCCCGCCACCAACTCGGGTCTTCGCCCGTCACCGGAGCCGGTCCTGCGGGGCCGGCTTTTGTGCTTGTCGGCCCCGTGTGGAATCCGTCGGATCACCAAGTTTCGGATCAGTCTCGATCTTTACCCCCGTAATCCTGGCGCCCTCTGCCTGTCGTGTCCCCACCACGCCAAACCCGCCGTCACCGGCACCATCCCCACCGGGCTCGGCAACCATTCCATGGCGCTTGGTTCTATGGCAGCGATCATCCTTTGGAGTCGCAGCGGCAGTCGCTACCTGGAGCGCTTCAACTACGCCGGCTGGGTGGCACTGACCGACTACCTCACCCAGACCATCCTCGGGCTCACCACGCCGGGTTGGCTGCTCACCGGCGTCGGCTTGACCCGCACGACCGTGTGAAGTGCCGGCGCCGCTGGTGTTGTTGGGATCGCATCACGACGACGTGGCCGGTGCGGCCACCGTCATCATCGGTTGGAGCGGATCCGTCCGGGCGTAACCAAAACCGCGGTGCGACACTGTTCGCGCATGGTGCGGTCGTAGTCGTCCCAGTCGTCGTGGGTGCCGCCGGCGGCGGTGAAGACGTCTCGCATCAGGACCCGAATCCGGTCCGGGTCAAGCTCGAACGTGTTGTCGTCGGGACCGACGAGTTCGGCGGCGCCGGTCACCGCCACCCAGTTCCAAGCCCGCCGAATGGCGACGGTCACGGGCGAGCCGCGTCGGACGTGGCGCAGACGGGCTGCAGCGCCTCCGGAGACGAAAGCGACTCGTGGCTCGTGGGTGACCGGATGATCGATGACGCCACAGTTCACGACAGTGGACAGAACCGCGCCGTCGGCCTGCACGGTGGACGCCACGGCGAGGCCGTGCTCGTCGGCCAGGAACGACCGGACGGTGTCGAGTGGGGCCATGGTCGCCTCAGCTCCCACCGGTGTTGACTTCGAGCATGTCACCCATACCGAATGCACCTTGGGTCCCGGCGGTCACCTGCTCGGCTGCGGGGTTGGCGGGGTTGGCGGGGTTGGCGGCATCGGTCATGCCCACATGGCGTACTCATGCTGTCTGTACATGGTGTATTGTCATGGCGGAAGGCACCGAAATCGACGCCGATATGCCAAGGAGCGAACCATGGACAACCTGAGAGCAGGACTCGCGGATGCGTCGTCGATTCCGCATGCGAGGCTGGCGAAACGTGGTTTCTCTCTCCTGATCGCAGGTGTCTTGGTCCTGGCGGTGAGCGGTCCGCTCAGCAGCGCCAGTGCCCAACCGTCGAATTTCCTTACCTCGGACTACGGGACCGGCACCGTGTTCGCCGAGGGACGGGCGTGCTGGGTGGGGTATCCGTTCCAAGTGAACGAAGCCATTGAGGTCACGGCCCTCATCGGTAGCCCGGAGTTCCCTGGCGGCTCGTCAAAGCCGATTGGCTACGAGGTAGCGATCTTCGAGGGTGGGTACGCGCCAGCGGATGAGGAGGCAGCGCAGGATGGTCTTGGCTGGACGGGCACGGGTCTGATTGCAAGTGCGACGTTCACCGAGTCCGGTGAGGATCAGGCCGCATCCTTGTCCAGTCCCGTGGTGCTCGAGCCGGGCACCTGGTACTTCCTCGGTGGGGGGTTCATCGAGGACGACTCGGTCTCCGGACCATACGTCGTCGAAGAGTTCGACCCCGTCGGCATGACGGCACCGGGTTCCGCTATCTCGACCTGGGCGGTGGCTGGCGACGGCACGAACCGGTCGCTTTCTCTTCCCCCGTGCGTCGGGTCGGCATCGGACCTTGCCACCCTTAGCAGCGACGACTCGTCGAATGTGAGGCCGTCCTATGGCTTTGCCTACGGTCCTGCTCCCGAGCCGGAGCCCCCAACTCCAACCCCGACCTCAACGCCGACGCCCGGACCGACGCCCGGACCCGTGGCACCGAGCTTCACCGGTTGACGTGAAGCGTGTGGCCGACCCGTGGGACATCGTGAGTAACGGTGTCGCCACAGGGTCGTCGCAGGATCGAAGTGGGTTCATGAGGAGCGGCGCAGAATAACTGCGGGCAGATCTTGGAACTCGACGTTGCCGCCATCGATACCGGGGTGAGGCTGCCATCGGCGCGAATGACATCGTGGCGGAGGTGGGTGTTGCCCCGCCGGTGCCCTACTGCCACGTCGGTAGTTGCGACGGGCTTGTGATCGCAGCACCGGTCGAGCGCTACTCCCGCCGGGCGTCTGACGACATCGTCGTGATCCGGCGGGCCGAGGCCCCGCCCGGTGTGAGAGCTCTAGGTCGCTGCCGTTGGTTGGATTACTCATTCCCCGGGCGCCGTCACCGGCGGGTACACGATTGCGAGCAGGAGTGTGGGTGGGGTCTGTGCCATGCTTTCGCTTGGGTCTCGACTGTGTGTGGACAAGCCCGGTGGATTGAACGGGTCGGTACCGGACAGACGGAAGGCCACGCGTACCAGCCCCGAGGGTCGGGGACCACCTCGAACAAGGAGTACCTCTCAATGGCCAAGACCAGTTTTTGGGGCGCACGTGCAGCGGCTGTGGCTGCTGCCGTTGGCCTCCTCGTCGGCACCGCCGGAGTTGTGGAAGCACAGCCCGTCGGCGGTGTTGACGTCGCCTTCAACATCGCCGCAGGCGGAAGTTTGTCTGTCCCCCCTCTCGACGACAACTTTGAGATTGCCGTCCCCGACCCCAACGCACCGCAGCTGCAGGGCTCGTGGGACCCGACGACCGGCGATTTCGTCGGCGACCTGTCCGAAGAGAAGTTCACGGTCCAGATCACTGATCCGCTGGACATCACGATTGAGGTCTCCTTCGCGTCAACGGGGGTGAGCGGCAACATCCCGGCCGACGGCGAGCCCGGTTTCGTGGAGGTTTCGGGCTTCACCTACACCGCGCGTAATCCGGCCGATCCGGTAGTGCTGAACTGCACGCTGGACGCGGGGGACGTGGAATTGGCCGCCACTCTGGTCCCCGGCGAGCCGGTCGGTCTGGTGTTGACGGGTACGGTCGTGTTTCCGTTGTCTCCGCTGCCTGGAGGCTGTGCTCTGTTGGCCTCACTGCTGCCCCAGGGGACGAACTCCCTCCCCGTGGATCTTGACTTGAGGCTGGCGCAGGTCACCGAACCGGCGCCCACGCCGACCCCCGAACCCGCGCCCACGCCCGCCCCTGCGGTCGCCAAGCCCGCGTACACCGGCTGAGTCAACTCACTCATAATTGGTGGTCCTGGACACGGGGGCCTCGCTTCGGCGGGGCCCCCGTGTCACGTCCTCAAGCGAGATCCGTCGCTTGTGGCACGGAGATCCGCGCGCCGCTACCGACGTTGGCGTCGGGCCCGCTGAGGACCTTTACCTGCATCGCGGGGTAGCGGTGGTTGGGTAGTCATTGCATACTTTCCTAAGAGAATGTTGATGCATCAACATTTATCGGCGGTCAGTTCCCTCCGGTTCGGGCCGCAACACCAAAGCGGTAAGGAAGATCACGTGACACACGACGACCCACGGGTACCCCAACGACTGCTGCCGTCAACGAGCGCCCCACCTGCGCAACCTGCGCGCATTGCCGCCGAGCGTCGAATCGAGTCTGCACGCGGCGTCATGGTGGGCACGGCCGTCGGTGACGCGCTCGGTCGGCCCGCCGAGGCACGCGACCCCACAACGTTTCGAGGCCGGGAGGATGACTTCCGGCACTATCAGCCGTGGAGCGGCTACGCGGGTGGACCGCCGGGAACGTTCACCGATGACACCCAGATGAGTATCTGCGTGGCGGAATCGATCCTCATCGGTGGCGGTCGGATTGACCCTGTCGACCTCGCCGAGCGTTTCGTTGCGTGGCTCCCCGAAGGTCGGGGGAAGGGCCAGACGTGTGTGGACGCGGTCCTTGAACTGGAGATGGGCGTCCCGTGGTGGGAGGCGGGTCAACCGTCCGCTGGCAACGGTGCTGCCATGCGAGTGGCCCCGATCGGAATCGCGCTGGGATCTGATATCGACGCGTTGTGTCTCGACAGCGCGCTCTCCGCAGTGATCACCCACGCAGATCCGATGGCGGTCGCAGGTGCGGTTGGACACGCCTGGCTCGTCGCCCGACTCGCTGCGTTGCGACCCGGCGGATTGGACGCCGCTTCGCTGCTCGACGATCTCGCGACTGCAATTTCGGTCATTGACGATCCCGGACACCCCGAACGGAGTTGGGAGAAGCGTCCAGGGAAGACGTCGGAACCGATCACACTGGCGTCACGTGTCCGGGAAGTCGCCGACATGCTTTCGTGGCCGACCGACAAGGCGTTCAGCCACCTGTACAACGGAGCCTTCGTGCTGGAAACGCTCCCGTGTGCCCTGTGGTGTTTTCTCCGTGACGTCAACGACCCCGAGGAAGGGGTGGTGACTGCCGTACTTGGTGGGCGCGACGCCGACACCGTCGCATCCATGGCCGCGGCCTACTTCGGAGCGCTCCATGGCCCTAATGCCTTCCCGGAGCGGTGGTGCGGTGAGAACCTTGAGCGCTGGGACGACCTCATCGATCTCGCTGATCGGCTCGTCGCGCTACCGGAGGTGTCCTGACGCGTCCTGCTCCGTTGGTCGGCCACACAACCGCTGACCACGACTGATCTTCACCTCGTCCGAACGCAGTGTTGGCCCTTAGGACCGGTTCCAGTGGCGCGTCGTTCAGCCGGTGAAGGCGGGCCTGACCACCGGGGTCGCTGCTCCGAGTGGGGTTGGCTCAGGGCCGGGGGCCGAGGGTTGCGGCCCCATTGGGGTGCACGCCCCGGGGACCCACGTCGGGTCGGCGGCGGGGGCGTACCCGGTTTCACCGACGTCGGCGGATGCGGCCGTCAGCGCGGAGTACTCGTCGTCCTGTTCGGTCACGAACCCCCAATTGCTGTTCTCCCCGTCAGCTCGCCCGATGGCGGGCTGGTCAACGAGGCCGAACCAGTGGGCCCCGACGACGGCGCCGGTGTTGACGAGGCACTGGGCGAAGTTCCGGTAGCGGTCGGCGCGCTCTTGTTGTGTTGCGACGACGACCTGCAGCGGCGGCCAGGTGTTGGGCAGCCCCGAGTCGGTCGCCCGCCAACCGAACTCGCTAATCAACAATGGCTTGTCGGCGCGTGACCTGTGGGCGGCGAGCGTGTCGGCGGTTGGCAGGAATCGCGGCCCGACCCGGCCCACCAGTGCCTCGGCCTCCGGCGTCAATTCGTACCAGTTGATGCTGACCACGTCGACGTGCCGGGCGGCGGCGTCGAGGACCTCGGGCACGATGAGTTGACCGAAGAAGCGGGTGCCGAGATTCATGTGGTTCGGGGCTGCAGCGGCAAGCGCAGCGTCCGTGACGGCGAAGTAGCGGTCGGCAACCTCGCCTGACCAGGCGTCACGGGTGGCCTGTGCACCCGGCCCGCGATCGGTGAGGGTGGTGGCAGCCGCCAGTGCTCCCCAGTCGCCAGCAGCGGTGTCGAAATCGGCGGCGAACGCCGCGAAGTTGTCTGCGTAGCGTCCCCGCAGCCAGTTCACCAGGTGCGTCTTGCCCGGCTCGGGAGATCCGCGTTCGGCGTAGTAGTCGAGCTGGTCACGTGGACGGAAGTCCTTCGTCCAGTGCAGCTCGTTATCGAGGAAATACCCCACCAGCCAGGGGTCGTTGGCCTTCCCGGCGGCCGCTTCCACCGTCTCTGCCTGCACGCTGTCCACCCAAGTCGGTGCCCAGAAGTCGTCGGTGCGTCCCGTGGCGACATCGTGATCGGCGAGCGAGAGCGAGACGGTGTACGGCGCGCGTCCGGCGAAGAGATCCAGATTGCTCCACCCACCGATGGTGTTGATCCCCCAGGAGTCGAAACGGGCCAGTTGGGCGTCAGCCCACGCAGCTTCACTGCCGTACTTGGCGAGAATGGTGTCGAGGTAGGCGGCGTTGCCGTTCCTGTCGACGGTTCCCGTCGGGCGGACCGAGTTCAGCCCATTTGAGAAGAACGGGTGACCGTCGGGCGTCACCAGCCACCAGCGGTCGTCGACCTTCTCGGTGCGGAAATGGCCGGTGGCGGCGAGCGTCAGCGGTGCCCATCCTCCGTAGGTGTCCCACAGTTCTTCGGCTGCGGACGATGGGGCAGGGGTGGCGATGGTTGCGAGCAGAATGAGTGTCGCTGCGAGGCCAGCACCGACGAACCGCAGCGGTGCACGACGACGCTGACAAGATCGCAGCTGAGGCATTTCTTCAGTCTTTCAGATGACTGATGGAACGGGTCGTCGCCCCGGTCTGACATCCGCTGGCATCTCATGGTGAACCGTCGTGGACTGCTACACCAGAGACGGACACGGCGTGATCTCTGCGGGGTCGCTTCGTTCAGCCGCGATAGTCGCCTCCGGGAGGGCCATGGCACTTGAGGTAGATCACGACAGGGACCACCTGCATTCTCTCGGTTACGCCCAAGAGCTCAAGCGCGGTCTCGGAACGTTCAGCAACTTCGCCATCAGTTTCTCGATCATTTCGATCCTCGCCGGTGGTTTCACGAGTTACTGGATTGGGGTCACGTTCGGTGGGCCGCTGGTGGTCACACTGGGCTGGCTCGTCGTTGGTGCCATGGCGTTGCTCGTCGGAATGGCGATGGGGGAGATCTGCTCTGCGTACCCAACTGCGGGAGGCCTGTACTTCTGGTCGGCCAAGTTGGCTCGTCGCAACGGCCCGGCGTGGAGTTGGTTCACCGGCTGGTTCAACTTCATTGGCCAGATCGGGGTGATCGCCAGTGTCGACTATGCGCTGGCGAACTACGCAGTGGCGTTCATCAACCTCTATGCCACCGACCCCAACGCTCCGATCATCGAACCGACGGCGGGCAACTTGTTCGTCGTGTTCGTGTGCATACTCGCCCTCCACGGGCTGCTCAACACGTTCGGCGTCGGCCTGGTGCGGATCCTTGGGAACGTCAGTGTTTGGTGGCACGTCGCAGGTGTGCTCGTTATCTGTGGGGTGCTGTTCATCGGACCCGACCAGCACCAGGACCTGAGTTACCTGTTCGAGTTCCAGAACAACAGTGCGTGGTCGGGTGGGCTCAGCACCATCTACGTGTTCCTCCTCGGTTTCTTGTTGGCCCAGTACACGATCACCGGGTTCGACGCGTCCGCTCACGTGTCCGAGGAGACCCGCAACGCCCGCACCGCCGCCCCCAAGGCCATCGTGCGGTCCATCTGGATCTCGGCCATCGCTGCGCTTGTGCTCAACGTGGCGTTCCTGCTCGCCACCCCCGCCGACCTCGTCCGGATTGACGCCAGTGAGTACGGCATCACCTTCCCAGTGGTGATCTTCACCTCGGTGTTGGGCACCACTGCAGCAAAGGTGCTGGTGTTCATCACGGTGGCGGGCCAGTTCTTCTGTGGCATGGCGTCGGTGACCGCCAACAGCCGAATGATCTACGCCTTCAGTCGGGACGGCGGGCTTCCGGGCTCGAAGCTCTGGCACCGGATCAACCCGCGGACCCGCACCCCGACGAACGCCGTCTGGTTGGGGGTCGTCGTGGCTGCGGCCACCGGGGCGTTGTCGTTGTTGCAGTACGACGGGGTGTCCACGGCGTTCTTCGCCCTGACGGGGATCTGCGTCGTCGGGCTCTACATCAGTTACGTCATCCCGGTGTTCCTACGGCTCCGTAACCCCGATTTTGAACAAGGCCCCTGGAACCTCGGCCGCTTCAGCCACGTCGTCGGGTGGATCGCTGTGTGCTGGGTGGTGTTCATCAGTCTGCTGTTCGTCGCACCCCTGTTCCCGCAGTGGCAATGGTGGAATCCCGCCGACGTCAACACCGCCAACTTCGCCGGTCCGTTGATCCTGTTGTCGTTCCTGTTCGTCGGTGGCTGGTGGTTGCTGTCGGCTCGCAAGTGGTTCACCGGCCCGAAGGTCCAGGGCTCACCAGAAGAACTCCTGGCCATCGAGCGGGAACTCGACGCGCTCGAACACGGTGGTGCAGTTGTGTCGGTGCAACGCTGAATGCTGGTCGGATCCGGAGTCCCGGGACCCCGGTAACGGTCAACCGAGTGTGCCTCCCGCTCACCACCGGCGTCGTGACACGGGATCGGTTAGACGCTGGCTGTGACCTCTCGGAAGCGACCGGCCACGACGTACCCGGTGACCAGCAGGGCCACCATGGCGACGGTGAGCACGGCAGCGTTGTGCGCGTAGGTCAGCGCCGCGAGCACCGCTGCCGCTGCGCCGATGAGGAGGTTGCGCGCTGCGTTCATGGCACCAGACAGCGAGCCGCGGAACTCGTCGGGGACCTGCTGTTGGAGGAGGGCGGCCGGGAGGTTCTGGGTGAAGGAGATGAGTGCGCTGCCCACAAACACGATGGCGGCGACGAGCACGGGGTAGTTGAGGATCCAGCCGCCAATGAGCGAAGGGATGGCTACGAGCGCGAGGGTGGTAAATCCGAGGTACGTGATGCGCAGTCGACGGGTGAGGTTCCCGCGTACACCGGTGATTGTCAGAGCCAGTCGGCCGAGGAGCAGGCCCATCAGCGACGACGTGAAAGCAACGGTGGTGAGTTCGGGCGCATCGAGATCGACGATGACGAGGGCGATGAACTGCGTGGGTAGTGCCGCGGCCAGCACGAGGTCGACGGTGACCGTCCGCCGAAGCGGCGGTCGGGTGCGCACGATCTGGACGAGATCGACGAGCCGTCGTTGGACCTTTTGTGATGTCGGAACCGTCACCGGCGCCACGATGGCCGCGGTCACCACGCCCAGAAGGACGCTGATTGCGCCCGAGATGACGAGGGTGGTCACCTGGTCCCCGATGAGTCCGGCGGCGACGGTTCCGACCGCGGCCCCGATGCCACTGCGCAGGATGTTCACCGTCTCGGCGGCGCCGCGCGCATCGCTCCGCACGATGGCGGCCTGCACCTTGAGAAGCGCTGTGGTGGCGGCGCCAAAGATGATGGCATCGAGCGCTGTGGAGATGACCAGCCAGCCCACCGGCATCGGGCCGCGTGCCAAAAACCAGGCGTTGGTGGCGGTGAGCACACCGGCGGTGAGCAACGAGCCGATGAGGAATGGTCGAGGGTCGGCCACGTCCATGTGGCGTCCGGCGACGACACTCGAGAGCGCCAGTGACAGGGCGAAGACCACGGCCACGATGCCGATGCCGAACTCGCTGCCGAGCGAGTCGGTGACGTAGCCCACCCGGGTGACTTCCCGGGCGCCGACGGTTGCGGCACTGAGGATGAATACCCCCATGAGCCACAAGAAGCGTGGCGTGGGACGCAGGAGGGCCACCGCCCCTCGTTCGTTTCCCTCGGGCGGAGAGGGGCGAACGGACGAGGTCATCGGGTCATAGTACGTTGTCCGTCAAAGCACAGCTGTTTGGCGGTGCAAAGGGATGAGGAGAGTCGTCGTGGGACGTACCAGGCAGCAGTTGTTGCGCACGGCGGTCGTGGGTGTCGTGGTGGTCTTGCTCGCTGGTGCCTGCGGGTCGTCAGGCAACGAGGAGCCCGCCAACGAGGAATCGCGTGAGGCCGCGCTGCTCGATCAGGCCCGTACCTTGTTCCAACTGCCCGACGGCGACCCTGTCGCCGGGGTGCGGGTGGCGAACTGCCCCGGCTCCGCTGCGCGCTCGGTCTGCATGTACGTCGTCAACTCGATGTTCGATCTCACCGGCCCCAACCAGTGGAGTCAGAACGGCAAGGTGTCGCTGACCTACTCGAACTTTGCCGCCGAGTCGGGCATCATGACCGGCGCCTATTCGCCACCGACCTCAATGCCCAACAACCCCGACGCGTCGGTGTGGTGGCGGATGGAGTCCGAGGGCATGTTCACCGGTTCGGTCGGCACCGTGTACTACGGGGCACCGCGGCCCTACCCGACCGGGGAGCGGGTCGGCTTCTACGGAAGCGTGCCGTACAGCGGCGGAAACACGTTTGAGTGCCGCGACGGCACCTACCTGCGCTGCCGAGTGGCTGCGGTCAGCGGTACGGAAAAGGACGCCATCGCCTTGTACGAGGTCACGAACGCGCCGGTGGTGGTGCGGATCACCAACCGGCTTGGTACTCAGGTCGCCCGGGAGGGCGAGGCCGCCACAACGTCGTTCGTGGCCGTGCCAGCCGCCGGCAATCCGACGTCGGTGGCTCCGAACGGCACCGCCTACGCCGGTGGCTATCGCTCCATCAGCCAGGACAGTCGGTACACCGCCACCTACGTCGTCGGTGACGCCGAACCTAACCTCGGTGGTGCCCGGGCGGTAGCGAACATCATCATCGACCCCAAGACGGGTGCAGACAAGGGATCGAAGTGCGAGGTCTCGAACCCGCGCAGCACCGGAACGCAGCTCCAGTGCAAGGTCTCCGTGTCCGGTGGGGAGTCGGGTGTGGTGTACGCCGACGTCACCCTGCTCCGCTGAGCGTCCTGCCACCATGGCCCACGTGGGCGCTTGGGTACTATCGCCTCGTGATCGCCGCTGACGTCGGACACCAATGAGGGGCCGAGGGGTCCTGAGGTCTCGGCGGCCGTGGGTGGCGGCCGGGTCTGTGGCGCTCGCCCTCACCCTGCTCGTTCCCACCCTGTCAGCTTGTGGCGCTTCGGGTGGCAACGAGTTGGTCGTGCCCGTGTTGTGGGCGTCGGGAACCGGCGATTCGGCGAGCGGGGGCATCGAACGAGCCCGCGTCCGGGTCGGGAACGGTGACGGCGGGTTCACCGTCGATCTCGCCGACAGCGAAGCGGAAGGCGCCGGCCCGGCGTGGCTGGCGGCGTCAGCATCGGCCGCTGCGGTGGCGACCCTCGTCAGCGGTGTCGATCCGAGCACCCTCGAGGTGAGCTTCTCGGTCACGGGGCGCATCGATGGCCCATCAGGGGGCGCCGCCCTTGCGGTCGGCGTCCTCGCCGCCATTCGAGGCCTGACCTTGCGAGACGGCGTCACCATGACCGGCACCATTTCGCCTGATGGATTCGTGGGGCGGATCGGTGCCGTCGCCACGAAGGTGCGTGCCGCAGCAGACAACGGCTTCAACGTGGTGCTCGTACCGGTGGCCAACGCCACCGACCGAGACGTCGAAACAGGTCTGGACGTGGTGGCGCTCGGTGAGTCCCTTGGGGTGGAGGTGCGACCGGTGGTTGACCTCGGGGCAGCGGTGGCGGCGTTCACTGGTGGCCCCATCACCGCCGGGCCGGACTCCCCACCACCGTTACGCCCCGCCGTCGAAGCTGTCGCAGCATCCACGAGCGAGGCCATGGTCGCCCGACTGGCCGACGCTCTCGCCGTCTCGAGCGCATCGTCGTCGGTCCGTGAGATCCCTGCCATCCGGCTCGCCTCGGCGCAATCAGCGCTCGCTGCAGGCAACCTCGCTGACGCCTACGGCATCGCTACCGACGGATGGTTGCGGCTGCAGCGCAATAGCGCCTCAGAGGCGACGACCGCTGCAGCCCTTGCCAGCGGCGTTGAGACCGTGCGGGCCCGCCTGGGAAGTGAGGCCGCTTCGGTGATGGCGGCCGCCGATGCGGCACTGGATCGCGCCGGGAACGGCGACACCCTCTCTGGTGTGGCGCGTTTGAACCTTCCCGCTGCACTCGGGTGGTTGACCTACGCCCGCGCCGTCGCAGAGGCGGTGGCCTCGGTGGTCCCGACCGCGCTCGGCGCCGATCAGCTAGGTGCCCTCGCTGGCACACTCGCTGAGCAACGTGCCGAGGTGGAGGTGCTCTGGCCTGATGCTGAAGAGGCGGTGCTGGCGCTCAACGAAGGTGGCGTCCGCTTGACCGATGACCCGGCAGCCTTTCTTGACGGCTACACCGGGCTGATCGTGTCTGCAGCGAAAGCGAACGAGACCTACCTGGCCGACGTGCTCGATACCGGTCGTGTGGGTCAGGCCGTCACCCAGACGGCGGCGGTGGCGACCACGGTCCTGTCAACCCTCGCTGAGAGCGGCGCCACTCCTGAGATTCGGGCCTCGGCGGCACTGTCGTGGTGGTTCATCACCGCCGCTGAAGTCGCCGGCCGGCAGGCGTACGGGCTCGAGGATCTCGGGATCGGGACCGGTATTGGTGCTCCCGCCAACCAGCAGGCCCTCGACACCGCCATTCGCAACGCGTCGGACACCATCACCGCGGCGGCGGGGAATCTCGACTCGCAGGGGGTCGACACCGGCTACCCGGTGTGGTCGGCGGCTTGGGGTGTTGCTGCTGCTGCCGGCGATACAGACACCGCCGCGGCAGATGGGGAGATTCTGGCTCTGGGGGAGTTGTGGTACTCGGCGGTCACGACCTTCCTGCTCACTGCGGCAACCGCGCCTCGGCTGATCTGATTAGTGTCCGTCGTCGTTGTACGGTGGTCGAAATACGTGGTGTTGCCGGCGGTAGTCGCTGTCGGCCTGAGTGATTGAGAGCATGCGGCATGGTCGGTCGTTGGGGCACGCGGGTTGTCGCGGTGGTTGTGGTGGCGGCGTTGGTGGCGGGGTGTACGTCGGGCGATGACCGTCAGGCTGATGCGGGTGATCCGGCTGGGGTGTCGGGGGGTTGGTCGGCGGAGCGGCTGCCGGCTTTGACGGGTACAACTGGCACCGGTGCAGTGGTGCCGCTGCTCGAGGGTGTTGAGCTGAATGGTTCGTTGGGTCTTTCGACGTCGACGGTGCCGGTGTTGGTGATGCCCGAGCCGCCTGTGGGTGCGACGTCGTTTGCGTGGTCGGTGACTGATTTGTCGGGTTCGCAGTCGGTGTTTTCTACGTCGACGCCGGAATCGCGGGTTCGGGTGGCTGACGGTGCGCTCGTTGATGGTGGTGCGTATGTGTGGTCGGTGGTTGCGACCGGGCCCGGTGGTGTGGGGGCGTCGGCGGGGCCGTTCGTGTTCAACGTGGATACGCAGCGGGAGGGTCGTCAGCCTTCGTTGTCTCCTGGTGGTTTGACGGTTGCTTCGGTGTCGGGTGAGCCGGTGTGGGGTTGGGAAGCTCCGACGTTGGCGACGGCGACGGGCACGGTTGGTTGGGGTGTGTCGTATCGGCCAACGAGTGAGACGACTGATGTGTTGCCGGCGTCGTGGCGTTTGCAGGTGGCCGGCCCGACGTGGGATCGCCTTGAGGTCCAGTCGGGTGGTGTGGTGGCTTTGCGCAACCGGATGGGGACGACGGTGACGTTCCGGGAGCAGTCGGAAGGGTCGTACGAGGCGGTGTGGGGTCCGGGGCAGTCGTGGCCGTCGGGGCAGTTCTCGACGTTGGTGCGGAATCCTGACAGCACGTGGTCGGTGACGGATCTGAATCGGGTGGTGACGACGTTTGCGGCCACCGATGACGCCAATCCGGTTGCTCAACCGACTGGGGTGTGGACTGCGGATTCGGCTCAGGTGCGTCTCGAGTACGTCGACGGTCGGCTGTCGGCGCTTGTTGATGAGGTGTCGGGGCGCAAGATGGCGTTCGCGTATGGCGGTGGGGACTGCCCTGCTGGTGCGGGTGACGGGTTCGTTGACGCGCCCAACGGTCAGCTGTGTGGGGTGCAGGGTTGGGATGGCAGCACGACTGCGTTGCGGTATGTGGCTGTTGGTGAAGGTGTGCAGCTGGGTCGTCTGGTGGCGTTCGCGGGGACGGGCGAGACCGCTCAGGTGACTGATCTTGCGTATGACGCTTCGGGCCGGATGGTGGCGGTGCGTGCACCGTTGGCTGCGGCTGCGGTGGCGTCGGGTGCCATCGACGGTCTTGGTGATCAGGATGAGCGGGCGCTGACCCAGGTCGCGTATGACGACCAGGGGCGGGTGGTGTCGGTGACGGCACCGGCACCGTTGGTGACTCGTGGTGTGCCCGCCGATCCTTCCCAGACACAGCGGGCCTCGTGGACCGTGGCGTATGACGCCCCCGGGGTGACGACGTTGCAGCGTGTCGGTGTGGATTTGCCGGCTGGGTTCCTGACGCAGGTTGTTGCCGATCCGGCGACGATGTTGGTCAGCACCTCCACCTCGTCGACGGGCGCGACGGAGACGACGTCGTGGGATGTGGCGTCGTCGTCGCCGACGTCGTTCACCGCGGATAACGGTTTGGTGTCTCGCACGACGTATGGGGCTGCGGGCATGCCGGTGGAACAACGCGGTCCGATTGAGCCTGGGTTGATTGATTCGGCTGCGGCGCCGTTGGTGACGACCCGTTATGACGAGAGTTTCGCAACGAACCCTGATGGTGTGCCGTACACCGGTTTGGCGGTGACGTACTGGGCGAATGAGCAGCATTCGGGGACGCCATCGTCGGCGGACACCGGGCCCTCGTTTGATGGCGCAGTGCCGGCTGCGCTGTCGTTCAACTGGCCGTCGAGTCCGACGGGCAGCAACGGCTGGTCGGCGCGTCTTGCTGGCAGGGTCACCCTCCCTGCTGATGGTGCGTACAAGTTCACAGCCGGGACGACGGCGCGGTTGTGGGTGAACGGGTTGCGGTGTGCCCCGACGTGTGATCAGGAGTTGAAGGCGGGTGAGGCGAGCATCCGTGTCGATGTCACGACTCCTGATGCCACCACCGGTATTGACGTGCAGTGGTCACCGCCGGATCAGTCGCTGGCCCCGTTGCCGACGAGTGTGTTGCGACCGGCCTACAACCTCACGGCCGCCCAGACGATCGTGGACGCGGTGAATCCGGCGACGACGGTGGCGATCACCTCGAAAGCCACCTATGACGATCCGGCCACCCAACGCATTGTTGAGATGGTGTCGTCGTCGGGGTTGACGGGGTCGCGCACCTACGAGCCGTTCAATCCCGAGGCGGGGGACTGGTCGCGACCGACGGGGTATGCCGACCCGTCGGGTGCGGTGAGTTCGCTCGAGTACTGGGGTGATGATCAGCAGGCGACGCCGTCGTGTGATGGGGCTGAGGGCGCCAACCAGGCTGGTCTGGCCAGTCTGGTCACCCAGCCCGGTGGGGCGTTGCCCCGCTCGATGACGTACGACGCTGCCGGTCGGGTGGTGGGCACATCGGTGTCGGGTGGGCCGACCACGTGTATCACGTACGACCCTTCGGGTCGTCCGCTGACAATTTCCTACCCGTCGATTGACGGTGCTGCGGCCACGAATCTGGTCTACGACTACGCGGCGGGCAACAACCCGCTGGTGGCCACCACGACGTCCACGGTGGGGGACACCTCGTCCACGACTCGTGTGGTGGTTGATCTGCTTGGTCGCCCGGTGCAGGCCACCGATACGTGGGGAACCCAGACCACCACCACCTACGACCCGGTCACCGGCGGGGTTGCCAGTTCGGTGACGCGCACGGCTGCGGGACAGACCGCCACGAGCACGTTCGCCTACAACCCTGACGGCACGATGGCGTCGTCGTCAGCTGACGGCGCACCGATGGCGACCTACACGTACGACCTGTCGGGTCGCATGACGACCGCCACGTTGGGTGACGGCACGGTCGGCACCATGGGTTATGACGCACTCGGGAACCTTGACGCGTTGACGTGGACGTCACCTGATGGCACCGTGCGTTCCACCCAGGAGGTGTTCGCCTCCTCGGGTCGTCTCCTCGAGCGCACCGTCACCGGCCCCGACGGCACGGCCACCTACACGTTCGGGTACGACACCAACGGCCGGTTGACCTCGTCGGCGCTCGACACGTCGCTCGAGGTGTCGGCGCGCAACTGGGCGTACGAGTTCGACGGCGCCGACGGCGCAGCGGCGAACCGCACCGCCCAGGTGGTCGACGGACGACGTATCACCTACTCCTACGACGACCAGCACCGCCTCACCGGCACCGACGACCCCACCCTGGCCGGCGACATCACCTACGACAGCCGCGGCAACACCACCAGGCTCGGCCCGCTCACAATGACCTACACCGCAGCAGGCAACCTGGCGTCGGCAAGTGACGGCACCACCACCGTCACGAACCTCACCGACGGGGCCACCACCACCGGCCAGCAGGTCACCACCGCGACGGGCACCAGCGAAACCCGGTTCTCCTCAGCTGGCCTGCAACTCAACACTGACGGTCAGGTCATCGGTCGCAGTTTGTCGCTCGCCCCCGGGGTGACGGTCACCACCACCGTCGGCGCACCCACCACATGGGCGCTCCCGGACCTGCGCGGCAACGCCACGTGGACCCTGACCACAACAGGCAACGGCCCCACCGCCCTGTTCGACCCGTTCGGTCAGCCACTCACTACACCGGCCCCAACCGCCGCTCCCGCCCCCGCCGCATCGGAGGCACCCGCCACAACCACCCCACCAGCCGCGCCCTCAACCACAACCACCCCAACTGAGAGCGGCGACACCGAACCGACGTCAACATCCACGGGAACCCCCGACACCACGTCAACCACAAATGTCCCAAACACGACCGTGGCAACGACTGCACCCGAGTCCACCACCACGACCACGTCACCGTCACTGCCCGACTCCCGACCAAGATTCGGGTGGCACGGCGCAGCGGGAGTGAACACCCTCCCGCTCAGCGTCGCCATCATGGAGATGGGGGCACGCACCTACGTCCCCGCCCTCGGCCGCTTCCTTGAAGCAGACCCCGTCGTCAACGGTGGCGCCAACCCCTACGCCTACGTCAACGGTGACCCCGTCAACGGGCACGACACCACCGGCACCACCGACAAATGGTGGGCACCACTCATCGGCGCGGTCGTCGCCATCGCCGTGGGCGTCATCATCGGCGTCGCCACCGCCGGGGTCGGCACGGTGGCAGCCGTCGGCTGGGGCATCGCTGCCGCCGCTATCGGCGGAGCACTCGGCGAAGTGACAACCGAACTCATCAACACCGGCACCGTCGATGTCAAAGCCGTCGGCTACGCCGCCGCCATCGACGCCGCCCTAGCAGCAGTCACCTTCGGTGTGGGCCGGTACTTCAAGGGCCGACAACTCGCGCGGGCTGCTGCTGGCCGAGCTGGACCTGTGGCCGGGAATGTCGAGGCGCAGGTGGCGGGGGAGGCGGCGAGTGTCAACGAGGGTGTCGGTCTGCTCTCGTCGGGTGGGGGACGTCGTCTCTCCACCAACAGCAACGCCCTGCTGCTCGAGAACCCGTCGTTCCTTGAGCTCGGTGATCCCTTTGAAGCTGCGATCACCTACCCAGGGTTGGGGAAGATCGGTGTTGAGCCACGGATCTCCCTGGTGAGTGAGCTCGACGGCTCGTTCGCAAACGAGGCGATGCATCTGTTGAAGCGACTGAAGTAGCGCTGGGGAGGTGACGCCGGCCGGGGGAGCAGACGGCTGACACCGACCGAACGGGCACCTGTCGTCGTTGAGCAGCATTTCGACACTCTCGTTGTCCACCGAACACGAGGCGGTGGACTTTGCTTCCGCGCCGGCACCAGCAACTTGCTGGATGGGCTCAGCCCCCAGGCGAAAGAGATCGTGGTTGGCGCCTAGAAGGAGGGAGCCGGGTGGGGGGACTTCATCGCGGTGCGGCTGAAGCGGACGTCGAGCGTGCTCGACATCGCCGAAGATCCCCTCAACCGCATGAGTGCGCTCTCCCAACAGCGCAACCTCGACAACATGAAGTGGTGGTAGACGCACACAGCCCACGACCTCGGTGAGCCAGCGCCCGAACAATGTGAGGGGGCTGGGGTTGCCGACCCTGAAGAGTTCGTCGTCGGTCGGCAGGTACGCTCGCTACGAGAGGGGGTTTTCGTGCCGAAGATCGTTGATCATGACGAGCGTCGTGAGGAGTACCTCGACGCCATGTGGCGGGTAGTGAGTCGTGATGGGGCTGGGGGCATCTCGGTCCGGTCGGTGGCCGCCGAAGCCGGGGTGTCGCCGTCGAACATCGTGCACTACCTGCCGAGCCGCGGCGACATGTTGGGGGAGGCGGTGCGACGGCTCATGGATGAGGTGCTCGGCCGTGTCTCCCGGATCGATGCGACGCAGTTGACCATTGCGACCATGACCGACATGGTCATGCTCGCCATCCCGTCGACGAAGACCCGCCGGCGTCAGTCCGAGGTGTGGTTGCTCCTTCTCGCCGAGCAGGAGGTCAGTCCGGAGGCCCGGCGGATCCTTGGTGAGTTGCAGGATCGGGTGGCGGTTGCGACCCGAACAGGAATTGACCAGATGGCTGAATGCGGGCTGTTCGCCCACGGTCGTGACCGCGACCTTGAAGCGAGACGTTTGCACGCGCTCATTGACGGCTTGTCGGTGCAGTCGCTGATCAACCCCATGGCGATGTCGTCAAGCATGATCCGGGCGATCGTTCACGCGCATGTCGCTGAGCTCGGGACGGAACCCGGCTGAGCGGAACCCCGTTAGGAGAGCACCCCTCAAGCCCCCGGGTCGATCCCAATGCGCACGGCAGCGACCGGTCGTCGGGCGCGGTGAAGAGGCATTGCGGCGCAGGTGCGAGAGCCGGTCTCAGGAAGCAGTGGTGAATTCGCTGGCGTGCGTGTTGAGGTCAGGGAACGCGATGAACCCGTGGGTGCAGTGCGCGAGCGAGCGCGCAAGACACGATTCCCGGCTCACGACGACGACGCGCATGCCCAGTTCCTGAGCCCGCCGGGCGGTCGGGGTGAAGTACCCATCACCACTTGCAATGACCAGAGTCGTGAAGTGGGTGGCGACATGGCGCAGGTCGACCTCGTGTTCGATTGCCACTTCCGCACCATCAGGGCCGGTCCCGTGGACGATCCGTGCACCCTGGAACTCACGGCGAGCGTCGAAGATGCGTGAGGCGTCGCTGGCGACGATGAACTGGTCATTCGGCCCCGGTCGCACGATGGATCGATAGATGTCGCCGACCCCAGTATTGATTGGCTGTCCGGAGTGGTTGACACACAGGTTTTCGATGTCGACAAGGTGTACGGCCCGTCCGCCAAGGGCGGACGTCTTTGGGCTGTGGCGAGATCTCGTTTGGTGGCCCCCCATGGTTCTCCCTTTCGTTCGTGCCGACGTATCGGACCCAAGCACGGTCACTGTAGGGAGGGGGTGTGACAACTCAGGGTTTCACCTGTTCCAGCGGTGACTCCTGTCGCACGATTCGCCCGTCCGACTCGGGTGTGATCGCTGCCTTAGCGAGTGTTCCGACCGCCGTTGGAACGCGACTCGTGGTTGATTACCTCCACGAGGTTTCAGTCCCGCGTGGCCCAGGCGCGATTCCTGGGTCGCACTTGAGATGGTTGCCGCAACCCTTAGCGTTTCCGGCCTGATACCTGAGAGCACTGCAGCCTCTTGGCGAGAGCGCCGGGCTCATGCCCTCCTTGCTGGTCGCACTGCACCGACTGGGGCCTCGGCCTACATGACATTCGCCGAATTTTGAGTCTGAATTCACAGGCAACGTCAGGTCGGCGGACGCGATGTGGGGGAGGGGCGCTGTGAGGTAGCGCTCTTCTCAGCCCGGGATCAGGTAGGACTGCTGGTGTAGGCCAAGGTTCACGAGGAACGTCAACGCAGAACTGAGTGCCATCAATCCGAGTAGCACTCCTGCGACCGTTGAACCTCCCTGGTGTCTGCGGATGAGAAGGAAGACACCAAAGACGGTGCCAACCGACAGCAGGGGAACGAAATCTCCGAGGTAGCGGGTGCTTAGTGCGAAAGTCGTGACGATTAGTGCGGCACAACTAGCGGCCGCAAGGCCCAACAGGGTGAACGAGCGCAGCTGCACCGGAGTGAGACGGACAACTCCGATGATGATCAACAGGGGGACCGCAACGGTCAGGGCTAGAGCAACCGGCATTGTTGTCGTGAGGCTCGCGACATATTCCGGGTATAGGCCATCGGGAGTGATTGGGTGGATATACAACGGTGGAACGTGGTCGGGCACCGCGTGGGAGAACCATGGCCACGTAGCGTCAATGCTGACTGAATCGGGCCTCAGGTAGTTTGCGATGGCGGTGAGGGTGAACCGGGGCCCTTGCAGGACCCCGCCGTTCGCATCGACGAGCCGCTGGAAGGCCTCGGGGTCAAACCCGCTGTACGTGCTGTATTGGGGCGTGAATGCTCGGAACTTCAGCCACATGATCCCCAGAGCGCTGCTCACCGGAAGGATGGTGATTGCGGCGCCGAGCGCCTGAGCCCACCGTCCGCGCTGCGATCGGTTCTTTCGGGAGAGGAGTATCACGCCGATGCCAAGGATGACAGTTGGGAGTATCGCCGAGGGTCGGGAGTTTGTAGCGATTACAGCAGCAACAAGCGCGACGATTAGGTAGATCGGCCGCCGGTCTGCGATCCAGCGTTGCACACAGGCGAATGCGACAAGCAACGCAGCGACCATGAGAATTATGGCCTCGTAGTAGATCTTTGCCTGTGAGAGGAATACCAGTAATCCCCCAGGACCAAGGAGTAGCGCCACGAGGATGATGAGGCGGATTCGGTTTGCAGGGCTTAGCCGGTCTCCTCGAGGCTCAGCTCCCGCGACTCCCAGAGCGAGATCAATCGCCGCCCAGAGAGCGACTGTTGCACCTAGGGCGATGACCAGTGGGCTCGGGTTCAGATCAGTTGAACCGCTGACGAGAAATCCAGCGATTCGTAGGATGCTCGGCGCCAGGCCAAAGTACCCGTAGCACTGTCCTTCCCGGAGGAAGCACTCGTTGTATCGGTACTGCTTGAAGGGGACGTCAAGGCGGCCGTCGAGCAACGAGATGGCCTGCTGACGGTAGAAGTCGGTATTGAACGGTTCATTTGGTTGTCGGTACTGGGGGTCGAAGGTTTGGTTTGAAGCAAGCCAAAAAGAAAGTGACGCCATTAGTACGAGGATGACCGTTACGGCGCGTCGCTCGGTACGGCTCATCGTCGGCCGCGGTGATTCAACAACGACATCCATGTTCAAACCCTAGTGAGTAGCGGCTCATCGTCCCGCAGGCTGGGGCATCAATGCGCCATACCCTCGGACAGTGCCTCTGCAACCTCGGTCCAGCCGCTCGGGGTCGCAGCGGCAGCGTCACCAAGTTCGCGGCGCCCGTTCAGAGCGCGTTGCACAGCGTCTGCGAGGCTTGAAGCGGTCGTTGTGATCGACACTGCGCCGGTCACCCCGTCATGTACCTGTTCGACGAGGCCGCCGACCGGGGTGACAACACTCGCACGGCCTG
>CAMAQM010000003.1 GCA_945860545.1 Bifidobacterium breve
CTGGTCGATCTCGCAGTCGAGGAGATCGACCAGGTCTGCCGGGATCTCGCATCGGCGCTCGACAGTCAAGTCAGGGGCTACGTCCTCGTCGAGGTCGCGGGGGGCTGGCGGTTCCAGTCCCATCCTGACCTTGCGCCCTACATCGAGCGGTTCGTGCTCGAGGGCCAAGGCGCCCGGCTGTCGGCGGCAGCCCTTGAGACGCTCGCCATCATCGCCTACAAGCAGCCCATCTCCCGGGCGCAGGTCGCCGCCATCCGTGGGGTCAGCGTCGACGGGGTGATCCGAACCCTTGAGGGGCGTGGCTACATCGGCGAGGTGAGCCGGGATCCGGGACCTGGTCAGGCGGTGTTGTTCGGCACCACGCCAGCGTTTCTTGAAAAGCTTGGATTGGCGTCGCTGTCGGACCTTCCTCCGGTGGCCGATTTCGTCCCGGATGCCACGGTGGTGGAGCAGCTTGAGGAAGGCCTTCGCCCGCACCCTCCACTCGTCGGTCAAGTTCACGCCGAGGCCCCCGACCAGTCGGTGGCGAGCGGTGCCGACACGCCCTCCAATGACGACTCGCCCCCCGACGTCACCGCGGCAGGGGAGTCCGACGATCTTGGCTGAGGAGTCATCCGAGGCGCTCAGTGATGGTGAGCGTCTGCAGAAAGTTCTCGCCAGGGCGGGACTCGGGAGTCGGCGACATTGCGAGAACCTCATTGATGAGGGTCGAGTCCTCGTCAACGGGTCGGTTGCGGTGCTCGGGCGGCGGGTGGCACTTGAGAGTGACGAGGTGGTGGTGGACGGGGTCCGCATCGGTGTGGCTCCTGGCCTCCGCTACGTGCTGGTCCACAAGCCCACCGGGGTGGTGTCCACTGCGTCAGACCCGCAGGGTCGGCCAACGGTGGTCGAACTCGTTGGCGACTCGGAACGCCTGTATCCCGTCGGTCGCCTCGACACCGACACCGAGGGACTCATCATTCTCACCAATGATGGCGACCTCACTTTCCGTCTGACCCACCCGTCCTTCGGCGTGGACAAGGAGTACCTGGCGTGGGTTGAGGGGGAGCCGAGCCGTGGGACGTTGCGCCGACTGCGGGAAGGAGTCGAGCTTGATGACGGTCCGACCGCTCCGGCGCGGGCCGCTCTCGTCGCGCCGGACCTGATTCGACTGACGCTTCACGAGGGACGCAACCGTCAGGTCCGGCGGATGTGTGAGGCGGTCGGACACCCGGTGCGCAGACTGGTGCGCACCCGTATCGGCCCCCTGACCGACCGTCGACTGAAGCCCGGGGCGTGGCGGGACCTGACCACCGAAGAAGTGCGATCCCTCGAGCGCGCCTCCAGTAGCTGAGCACCACGGCAAAGGTGTTCCGCAGCGGTGCCGTGCGGTCGGTAGCATCGGGCTGTGCCAGTTCGAGCCCTTCGTGGCGCCACCACCGTTGACGACGACACCGCGGAGGCCATCCATGCGGCCGTCATCGAGCTTCTCGGTGAGATGTTCGCCCGCAACACGGTGAGCCATGACGACCTGATCAGTCTGTTGTTCACCGCCACCGACGACCTCCACTCGGCGTTCCCCGCCGCAGGCGCCCGCCAGTTCGGCCTTGGCGACGTTCCGCTGCTGTGCGCACGTGAGCTCGACATCGTGGGCGCCACCCCTCGATGCATCCGGGTGCTCGTGCACCTTGAAACCCCGGTGGACCGCAGCGATCTGCGTCACGTGTACCTTCACGGCGCGGTGGGACTGCGCGACGACCTCCCGAGCTGATGAGTTCGTTGGCGGGCGGCACGGTGCCTCGTCGGGCAACGGTGGTGGGTGCCGGCCTCATTGGCGGCTCCATCGGCATGGCCCTGCGGGCGCAGGGATGGCATGTCTGCGGCCATGACCTTGACTCGGCCTCACTGGACCTGGCACTGGCGTGCGGGGCTATTGACGAGGTCGGCGTCGACGAAGCCTCCGAAATCACGTTCGTCGCCACGCCGCTTGAGGCGGTGGAGGGGGCAGTGCGCGCCGCCCTCAAGGTGACCTCCGGGGTCGTCACCGATGTCGCTGGGGTCAAGGCGCCGTTGGTCGAGCTGATGGCGGAGCCTCGCTTCGTTGGCGGTCACCCAATGGCCGGGTCTGAGCGCGACGGTGTCGGCGGGGCCCGAGTCGACCTCTTCAACGGCGCCGCGTGGGTACTCACCCCTGTGGCCGAGACCAGCGACGTGGCCTTTGCCCTGGTTCGCTCGACCGTGTCGTCATTCGGCGCAGAGGTCATCGCGCTCCCTCCCGGGGAGCATGACCGCATCGTGGCGGTGGTCTCCCACGTTCCCCACCTCACTGCCGCAACGCTGATGAGCCTCGCTGACGAGGAGGCCGAGGAGCACCGGGCGCTGCTGCGAATGGCGGCGGGAGGTTTCCGTGACATGACCCGAGTGGCATCAGGCACCCCGGCCATCTGGCCGGACGTCTGCTTTGAGAATCGCACGGCGATCATCCGGGGTCTTGACCAACTCATCCATGAACTTGGTGCGGTGCGAGACATCGTGGCCGCCAGGGATCGCGCTGCCCTGCTCTCGCGGCTCGAGGCGGCGCGCTCGGCGCGCCGGAGTCTGCCGACACGAGTCGCCGGTGCCGCCGACCTCGTGGAGGTGCGTCTGCCACTTCAGGACGAGGCGGGGGCGCTCGTGACCGTGTTGTTGCGCGCTGCGGAACTCGGCGTGTCTGTGGCCGATGTTGAGATCGCCCACAGTGTGGAAGGTGACGGAGGTGTCCTCGTCCTCGTTGTCGAAGCCCGTCCAGCCCAGCGTTTCGTTGAGGCCCTCGCCGCCGACGGCAGGACCGTAAGCGTCGTGCCGATCCCATGAGCGTTACCCCATGAGTGTCGGGGATCTGTCCGCAGTGCCCCCGCCCGGGGTTGACCTCCTTGAGGTCGTCCCGCTCGGTGGGCCGGTGCACGCCTCGGTGCGTCCACCGGGATCCAAGAGCATCACCAATCGGGCACTCATGGTCGCCGGACTCGCCTCCGGTGTCAGCGTCCTGCGAGGTGCGCTCGACGCCGACGACACGGCGGCCATGGTCGACTGTCTGGGTCGGGCCGGAGTGGGGGTGCGATGGGACCGGGACCAGGCGGAGATCATCGTCGAGGGAGTCGGCGGTGAGCTCCCCGCCGTGGCGGGTCTCGTTGAACTCGACGCACGGTTGTCGGGGACGACGGCGCGGTTCATGACCGCTTTCGCCGCACTCGGTCAGGGGCCGTACCGGCTCGACGGTCAGGCGCCGCTGCGGGAGCGGCCGATGGGCGACGGACTCCGGGCGGTTGCCACACTGGGTGCGACGGTGGTCGGGGACGGTGAGCACCTTCCCGTGACCATCTCCGGTGGCCCAGTGACGGGTGGGGCGCTCGCCGTGGCCGGCGGAACCTCGAGCCAGTTCCTGTCGGGTCTCGCCATGGCGGGGGCGTGCATGGCACATGGCCTGAGCGCCTCAACTGGGGGCGGTCTGGTGTCGGCGCCCTATGTGGCGATGACCGTCGACGTGATGAAAGCTTTTGGGTGCGCCGCCACCTTTGATTACACCACCGGTGTCCTCGACGTCCCCGCCGGTGGGTACCACGCGACGCAGTTCGTGGTGGAGGCCGACGCCTCGGCGGCCTCGTACTTCATGGCCATCGCCGCCATCACCGGCGGGGTTGTGCGTATTGAGGGGGTGGGCCGACGAAGCTCCCAGGGCGACGTCCGTTTCGCCGACGTGCTCGAGACCATGGGCGCACGCGTCACCTGGGGTGATGACTGGGTCGAGGTTGGCGGGCCGCCATCGGGAACCTCGCTACGGGGCGTCACGGTGGACCTCGCCGACCTGTCCGACACGGCACCAACTCTCGCTGCGGTGGCGGTGTTCGCCGACGGTCCGACCAGGGTGCGTGGTGTCGGGTTCATTCGCCACAAGGAGACCGACCGAATCGCCTCCGTGGTCACTGAACTGCGCCGTTTGGGTATTGATGCCGACGAGAACGAGGACGGTTTCGTCGTTCACCCGGGCACCCCCACCCCGGCCGCGGTGCGCACCTACGACGATCACCGCATGGCCATGGCATTCACGGTGATCGGGCTGGGGTCCCCGGGGGTCACCATCTGCGACCCGGGGTGCGTGGCGAAGACCTTCCCGGGGTTTTTCACCATGGTCGAGTCACTCCGCGCGTCCACCACAGCGGATGGGTAAGGTCGCCCTCGTGACAGTTATCGCCATTGACGGCCCGGCGGGGTCGGGGAAGTCGACCGTCGCCCGGGCGGTCGCCGGGCGTCTGGGCATCGCGTATCTCGACACTGGTGCGATGTACCGCTCGGTCGCTCTCGCAGCCATCCGGCACGGCATCGACCCGGCCGACACCGAACGGGTCGGGGCTGTTGCCAGAGCAATCCGCCTGGACCTCGGTGCCGAGGGGACCGTGCACGTCGACGGCTTCGACGCCACCATTGAGATTCGGGGCCCAGAGGTGACCCGGGCGGTCAGCGTGGTGGCGGCCAACCCCGAGGTGCGTACCGAACTGCGCGAGCGCCAACGTCGATGGGTTGACCAGGCGGGAGGGGGCGTACTCGAGGGGCGCGACATCGGGACGGTGGTGTTTCCCGATGCCGATCTCAAGGTCTACCTCGATGCCAAACCCGAGGTGCGTGCAGCCCGGCGCTCACGTGAGGTCACCGATCTGTCCTACGAGACCGTGGCTGCGGACCTGGCACGGCGAGACGCCCTTGATCAGGGCCGTGACGACTCGCCACTCACCGTTGCCGGGGACGCCGTCGTCATCGACACCAGCGACCTCGGGGTTGACGACATCGTCGAGCGCATCGTGGGGCTGCTGAGGTGACCGGCGTCGAGCAGTCCCCAGACGCCAAGGGACCCCAGGCCCGTGTGGATGCCGCCAGGGTCGAGGTTCAGATTCCCGACGGCCACGAACGCGGTGAGGTCATGTCGCCCACCCAACGGGTCTTCTACCGACTGGTGCGCTCCGTCGTCGTGTTCATCGCCCGGACCTATTTCAGGGTGAAGGTCACCGGGGCGCACAACGTCCCCGACACTGGCCCGTTCATCCTGTCCCCAATCCACCGCTCCAACCTCGACACACCGGTCGTGGCGGCGGTCACCAGGCGGCGAATGCGCTACATGGGTAAGGAGTCGCTGTGGAAGACACGGTTCGGCGGATGGTTCTTCACCACCGCTGGCGGGTTCCCCGTGCAGCGGGGCAGCGCTGATCGTGACGCCCTGCGAGCGGGGCGCGAGGTACTTGACCGCGGCGAACCGCTCGTGTTGTTCCCCGAGGGCACCCGGCAGTTCGGCCCGAAGGTGCAGCCGTTGTTTCAGGGTGCGGCGTACCTCGCCTGCCGCACTGGAGCGCCCATCGTCCCCGTTGGCATCGGCGGCTCTGAAGCGGCGATGCCCAAAGGGTCGAAGATGGTGTACCCGAAGCGATTGACGATCGTCGTGGGCGCCCCCATCTACCCACCGGACCCGGGCCCCTCAGGTCGGGTGCCGCGGCGGGCGGTGAGTGACATGACCGAGGAGCTCGCCACCGCAATCCAGCGCCTCTTCGACGAGGCGCAGCAACTCGCCGGCACCCCGAACACCCCGCCGGCCTGAGTGGCGCCTACAGGTCGGCGAGAACCTCGCTGGCACTGAGGGTGCGGTCGTCAGGTGGGCCTGCAGCGCGCGCCGAGCCGCCGAGAGCGAACGCCCCCAGACTGCCGACGGCACCGAGCAGGTCTCGCATCTCCCGGGGCGGAGGGAAGTACTCGTCCTCCTGGGTGACCCGGACCTCCTCCACGCCATCACGGGGAGCCAGACGAGCAATGACTGATTCGACGAGTTCCTCGGGAGCCGAGGCCCCGGCGGTCACCCCGACGACCCCGGTGATGTCGGTGGGGAGTTCGTCGGCGCTGTTGACCCTCAACACACGAGTGCAGCCCGCCGCGGCGGCGAGCCTCTCGAGGGCGCGGGTGTTCGACGAGTTCACCGATCCGATCACGACAACCGCGTCGCAGCGCGGGGCGATGTCCATCAACGCCGCCTGACGATTCGTGGTGGCGAAACACAGGTCCGATCGGCCGGGGGTCCACACATCGGGGAACCGTTCCGTCACCGCGTCTGCGACCTCGGCCCAGTCGCGGTGCGAGAGGGTCGTCTGGGCGAGGAGGGCAACGGGCTGACGAACCTCGGGAAGGGCGAGCACTTCCTCGACCGACTCGACGCGGTCGATGGCGTCCGGGGCGACCGCCATGGTGCCCACGGCCTCCTCGTGCCCCTCGTGCCCGACGTAGACGATCCGATACCCCTTGCCGGCGCGGACCTTCACCTCGTGGTGCACCTTGGTCACAAGCGGACACACGGCGTCCACCACGTAGGAGGCTCGTGCACGCGCCTCGGCGACCACTTCGGGCGCCGATCCGTGTGCCGACAGCATCACCGGTCGCCCCTGGGGGACCTCGGCGACGTCGTCGACGAAGACCACGCCACGTTGCCGGAAGCGTTCGACCACCAACTGGTTGTGGACGATCTCGTGGTAGCAGTACACCGGGGGCTCAAAGGCCCGCACCATCCATGCCAGTGCCTTGATTGCCATCTCCACGCCGGCGCAGAACCCCCGCGGCGCGGCGAGCAGAACCAGCTCGACGCCGTCGGGAGTGGGGGCCCCATCGGGATGCACGCTGCAAGGCTAGTGCCCACCAGTGGGGTTCCCCCCGGCGCGGACAGGTAGCGTTGAGGCTTATGCCCCCCACTGGTCTCCTCGACGCGCCCCACGCCGGTCCCGTCGTCACCGGCGTGACGCCGGGAAGCGCCGCCGCGGCGGCCGGGGTTGAGATCGGGGATGTGATCGTCTCCATTGACGGCCGGGCACCCAGCGACGTCCTTGAGTACCGCTGGCTCGTCGACGAGGCCGACCCCGAACTCGAGGTGCTCCGAGGTGGCATCCACCATCACGTGGCGGTCCGCAAGGGGAGTGGGGAACCCCTCGGCGTCGAGGTGCACTCGTCGGTGTTCGACCGGGTGATGACCTGTGACAACCACTGCGAGTTCTGCTTCATCCATCAGTTGCCACCTGACACCCGGCGAAGCCTTCACCTCAAGGACGACGACTACCGCCTGTCGTTCCTCTACGGGAACTTCACCACCCTGACCCGTTTCACCGAAATGGACCTCGAACGGGTCCTCACCGAGGGCCTGTCGCCCCTCCATGTCAGCCTGCACACCACCGACCCGCTCGGGCGGGCCGACATGCTCCGCAACCGACGCGGAGCGGTGAGTTTGCGGTGGCTGAGGGTTCTGCTCGACGCCGGCATTGAGGTTCACGGTCAGGTTGTGGTGTGCCCGGGGGTCAACGACGGTGACGTGCTGGTCGACACCCTCACTGGCGTGCTCGACGAGTACCCCACGCTGCAGTCCATCTGCGTTGTCCCACTCGGGGTGAGCCGATACAACCGTGAGCCGCGGATGCGACCCCACACCACCGCTGAAGCAGCTGCGGTACTCGACTGTGTGCACGCCGCCCAGGCGGACTTCCTCGACACGGTCGGCCGACGGGTGGTATTCGCCGCCGACGAGTACTACCTGCTCGCCGGGCGGCCATTCCCGCACCCCGACACCTACGAAGGTTTTCCGATGTACGAGGACGGCGTCGGAATGGCCTCGTCATTCGCTGTCGAGTTCAGCGGCCATGAGACCCTTCGGGATCGTTCCGGGGGGTTCTTCGCTTCCGTCGACGGTGCACCCGCCGAGGGGTACCGCGCCCCGCGCACGGCGTGCGGCGACACCGCCACCACCGTTCACCTCCGCCCGCGGACGGGGGCACCGGTGAGCATCATCACCAGCACCTACGGGGCCGGAGTGCTCGGCCCGATCCTGACCGCCGAGGGCTACCACGACGTCGAGGTCATCGCCGTGCCCAACGAGTTCTTCGGTGGGACCACCTCGGTCACCGGGTTGCTCACCGGTTCTGACATCGCCACGGTGTTGGCGGGACGTGACCGCCGTCGGCGATACCTGCTCCCTGACGTGTGCCTCTCAGGCGGACGGTTCCTTGACGACACGACGCCGGCCGACCTGCCGGTACCCGTCGAGGTCGTCGCCACCGACGGACGGGCGCTTCGATCGGTTCTCGACGGATACCGAGGGGGCTGAGGTGAGTCAACTCCCCACCGTGGTCATCGCTGGCCGACCCAACGTCGGCAAGTCCACACTCGTCAACCGGATTCTGGGCCGCCGTGAGGCCATCGTCGAACAGAAGCCCGGCGTCACCAGGGACCGCAAGGAAGTCGAGGCCGAGTGGCTGGGACGAAAGTTCATCCTCGTGGACACTGGCGGTTGGATGCCGGGTGGAACCGAGCTCGACGCCAAGGTGTCCCGCCAAAGCGAACGGGCCGTCGCTGAAGCCGACGTCGTGATCCTCGTCGTGGATGCCACGACCGGCCCCACCGAGGAGGACGACCGCGTCGCCGACATCCTCAAGCGGCGCAAGGGCCCCACCTTGGTGGTCGTGAACAAGGTGGACGACACCAACCGCGAGTCGCTGGTGTGGGACTTCATGGGCCTTGGCCTCGGACAGCCGTTCCCGGTCAGTTCGCTGCACGGTCGGGGCACGGGCGATCTGCTCGACGCCCTGATCGCCCTGTTGCCTCCAGCCCCCGAGCAAGAACCCGACACCGACGACCCTCGTGGCGGTCTCGAGGCCCCCGGGGACGGTCGGGTGTTCTCCGTGGCGATCGTCGGCCGCCCCAACGTGGGAAAGTCCACCTTGTTCAACCGGCTCATTGGTGACGACCGGTCGGTGGTGCACGACATGCCCGGCACCACCCGCGACACCATTGACACCGTGGTGGAGACGGAGGCCGGGCCGCTGCGGTTCATCGACACCGCCGGGATGCGACGTCGCTCGCGCATCGATGAGGACACGGAGTACTACTCCCTCCTGCGGGCGCTCGCCGCCGTGGACCGTGCCGACACCGCGGTACTGGTCATCGACGCGACGGCGGGCGTCACCAACCAGGATCAGCGTCTCGGTGAACGCATCGACGCAGCCGGCTGTCCGGTGGTGGTGTTGTTGAACAAGTGGGAACTGCTCGACGCCGAGGCTCGCCTCGACGTGAAGTACCAGGTTGGCCGCCAACTGCATTTTCTGGGGGAGTCTCCGGTACTGCCGGTGAGCGCACTGAGCGGCAAAGGGGTCCACAAACTCATCCCTGCACTGTCTGCGGCGATCGACGCCTACCGCACCCGGGTCCCGACGCGGAAGGTCAACGAGGTGATCCGCTCAGCCCAGCAGGCCCAGCCGGCCCCACACGGTGGCAGGGTGCTCTACGCCACTCAGGGCGCCACCGACCCTCCGACGTTCACCCTGTTCGCCAACCGTGACCTCCCGCCGAGCTACCTGCGGTACCTCGAGCGCATGTTGCGCGAGGCCTTCAACCTGGGGGCGACACCCATCAAGGTCCGGGTGCGGCGCCGTTCGGAGTAGCGGGCGACACCTGCGGCCACCGGCAACACCACTTGTCACAGGTTCGCCATTGGGGACGCCGGGCCAACCCACTACGCTCCGGGCGCAATGACCCGACTTCTCTGGCTTGTCGTCGTCGCCTCCGGGGGCCTTGGTGCCGCAGTGTGGGTGCGGTCGTGGCGTTTCCGACGTCGACTTCTGGCCCAACTCGAGGCCACATCCGGTGACGCCGACCTCAAACGGCTGGCCCGATCAGGGGTGCAGCGGGATGGCCACGCCGTGTTGGTCTACGGCGTGGTCACGCTCGTCGGTCTCGTCGGAGCGGCCACCGGCGCATCGGCGTGGGTGGCGGTGGCACTCGCACTCGTGATGGTTCCCACCGCCCTCACCGTCGGCCTTGGCCGTCAACTCATCGCTGACGCCCGCCTCGAGATGCGCCGTGGCGACCTTGAACGTCGGGCGCAGGAGGTGCTCGTACAGGAAGAGCTCGCCCCACGTCGCTGGGCGGAACGCCTCGCCCCGAGTTCTCTCGCTTCGGTGGAGGGGCTGACCGTGGGAAGCGCCTATCAGCCGGGTGCGGGGATGCTGGCCGGCGACTTCTTCGACGTCGTACCCCTCGGCGGTGGCCGGGTCGGGATGGTCATCGGTGACGTCGCCGGTCACGGCATCGAACCCGCCATCACCGCCTTCCAGACGAAGTATCTGCTTCGCACCTTGTTGAGGCAGTTCCGTGATCCGGCCCAGGCCGTCGAAGAACTGAACCGGCAGATGGGATCGTCGGTGCACGGCGAAGAGTTCGTGTCGCTGTTCGTGGCGGTCCATGACCCCCATGCGGGCACCCTGCGGCACTGCTCGGCGGGTCACCCCCCAGCAGTCCTGTGGCACGACCGCGACATCCAGCTCCTCGGTGCCACGGGACCGCTGCTGTTGTTGGATCCATCGGGCTCCTATTACGCCCACGAGCAGGCGTTTGACGCCGGTGACGTGCTCGTGGCCTACACCGACGGCCTCGCCGAAGCCCGAGATGGGGACGACTTGTTCGGTGAGGAGCGCATCGCAACTACGCTTCGTCGTGACCCGGGCCAGACCCCCGAGTTGCTGTGCAAGGCCTTGCTGGAGGCAGCCAGCGATCACGCCTCCAGCCCAATTACCGATGACGTCGCCATCCTCGCCATACGACGGGACTGAAGGTCCGCTTACTGCCGCAGCCGATCGCGCCCGGGCGGGGAACCTTGAAGCCGGGGGGGCGAAACTCGCCGCCCAGGGGAAACTGTTCGTCCGGGACCGGATTGCGCTGCTCGTCGATGAGGGGTCCTTCATCGAGGACGGGTTGCTGGCCAACTCCCTCGCCGACGATCTGCCAGCCGATGGGGTCATCACCGGGGTCGGAACCGTCGACGGTCGGCCGGTGTGCGTCATGGCCAACGACCCCACGGTCAAGGCCGGGTCGTGGGGGGCGCGCACCGTGGAAAAGATCGTGCGTCTCACCGAGCGGGCCCTCACCGAGGAGTTGCCGGTGGTGTGGCTCGTCGACTCCGCCGGTGCACGGATCACCGATCAGGTGGAGCTGTTCCCGGGTCGTCGCGGCGCCGGGCGGATCTTCTACAACCAGGTCCGGCTCTCGGGGCGTGTGCCGCAGGTCTGTTGCCTGTTCGGCCCCTCCGCGGCGGGAGGCGCGTACATTCCGTCGTTCTGTGACGTCGTGTTCATGGTGGAAGGCAACGCCTCGATGTACCTCGGCTCGCCGCGTATGGCCGAAATGGTCATCGGTGAGGTCGCCACCCTCGAGGAAATGGGCGGCGCGCGGATGCACGCCACCGTGTCCGGTTGCGGGGACAACCTCGCCGTCGACGACGCCGACGCCATCGATCAGGCCCGGGCGTGGCTCACCTACTTCCCGCAGCGATGGTCGGACACCCCACCGGAGTATCAGCCGCAGCCACCGGCGAGGGCCTTCGACCCGGAACTCATTCCCGCCGAGGAGACGCAGGGCTACGACGTGCGCACGGTCATCGATGCCCTCGTCGACGCAGAGAGTTTCTTTGAGGTCAAACCGCTGTTCGCACCTGAACTGGTCTGTGGTCTCGGACTCCTCGAAGGCCGGCCGGTTGGAGTGGTGGCCAACAACCCGGCGGTCAAAGGTGGGGTGCTGTTCGTCGACTCGGCGGACAAAGCCGCCCGCTTCATCTGGCTGTGCGACGCATTCAGCATTCCATTGGTGTTCCTCGCTGACGTCCCTGGGTTCATGGTCGGCACCGAGGTGGAGCGTCAGGGAATCATTCGGCACGGCGCCAAGATGATCACCGCCGTGTCGGAGGCAACGGTGCCCAAGGTGTGCGTCGTTCTCCGCAAGGCCTACGGCGCCGGGCTGTACGCCATGGCCGGCCCCGCCTTTGATCCCGTCGCCACTCTGGCGCTCCCAACCGCCCGCATCGCCGTCATGGGGCCCGAGGCTGCCGTGAACGCCGTGTTCGCCAACCGGATCGCCGCCATGGACGACCCCGTCGAGCGGGAGGCGTTCATTGCCGAGCAGCGAGCCGTCTACGAGGCGGACGTGGACCTGCTCCGACTCGCCTCGGAACTGGTGATTGACGCCGTGGTCCAGCCGGGCGAGCTGCGGGGTGAACTCGTCACCCGTATCGACGCCGCACGGGGCAGGTCCCGGACCTTCACCCAGCGGCGCCACGGCGTGCCGCCGGTCTGAGGGGCCCACACGATGCCGTGGTGTGAGGGCTGCGACCGGTTCTGGAATCCCAACAGCATGGCGCCTGATGGCTCGTGCCCCACGTGCGGGCGGTTCATTGCCGACTCGCCACCCGGTGGCGACGACGCCGACGGGTCGGGGAAGGTGCCCTGGCACTTTTGGGTGCTGGTGGGGGTCACCGGCGCCTACCTGCTCTGGCGGGTCATCCAGGGGGTCGGGCTTCTGTTCGACTGAGCGGGTGCGCCGCGTCGAATTCAGACCAGTGGGGGAGAACCGGTAGAGTCACGACGTACGGGCTGTGGCGCAGCTTGGTTAGCGCGTCGGTCTGGGGGACCGAAGGTCGTGGGTTCGAATCCCGCCAGCCCGACCATTATCTCTGCGAGTCGCCAACACGTTGGGGCGTCGTCGTGCCGTCCCGCCGGCACCTCACTAGGGTTCGCGTCATGTGTGGCCGTTTCGTGTCCACCACGACATCTGAGGATCTCGCCGCCCACTTTGACGCCCGACCGGTGGGAACCGAACTCCGTCCCCGGTTCAACGTGGCCCCGGGCAGCGAGGTGTGGACGGTAGTCGCAGACGATGCGACACCGAACGGACGCGTGCTCCGACCAATGCGGTGGGGGTTGGTCCCCTCGTGGGCCAAGGATGCCTCGGTGGGACAACGGATGATCAACGCCCGGGTCGAGACCCTTGGGGAACGCCCCGCTTACCGGCGGGCGTTCGAGTCGCGGCGCTGCCTCGTCCCCGCCGACGGCTTCTACGAGTGGGAGGCCGTCGGCCCCAAACGCAAACAGCCCTGGTACTTCTCTGCGCCCAGTGGATCACCTTTGTGTTTTGCCGGGTTGTTCGAACGCTGGAACGACCCGAGCGGCCAGCGGCCCGAGCCTCTCGAGTCGGTCACGATCGTCACCACCCCCGCCGACGCAATTGTGGGCCCCATCCATGACCGCATGCCGTTGATGCTCGACGCCGGGGTGTGGGACACGTGGCTCGATACTGAGATCCCGGGTCCCGCGGCGCTCAGTTCAATCCACGGCACCTCAGTGGAACCTGCCCTCGTGCGGTGGGCAGTGACCCCTGCGGTCGGGAACCCGCGCAATGATCGACCTGACCTCATTGAGCCGTTCGACACGGGCGCTGCGCCGGACACGTTGTGGTGAGCCGCAACACTCTGCGCTCATTGGCGAAGCGCGCCAACGCCGGGGTGCTCCGCCTGTGGGGACGTGCTGAGGGGCCCGGCGGCGACGCTGTCATCCCGACGCTGGGGATGCTGGTCCTCTTCGCCGTTCTGCTTTCGTCCTCGCTGCGCCAGGCGTCGGGGCCCGACGCCGCCACGGGTCTGGCGGGTGACCTGCAGTCGGCGTGGCTGATCAGCACCGGTGCCGAGCCACTGGTCAGTGTCGAGGGCGGTGCGCACGCGCTCGCCCCGAACATGGAACTGATCGTGTATCCGTTGGGCTGGCTCAGCGGAGCGTTTGACGCCACCGCTGTCCTGCTCGGCACCCAAGCGCTTCTGTTGTCGAGCGCGGTGTTGCCGCTCTGGCTCATCTGCCGGCGCGACGCCAGCCTTCGAGTCGGTGCCGCGACCGTGGTGCTCGGCGGTTACGCCCTCTACCCACTAGTGCACACGTTGAACCTGACGGGGTTCCACCCCGGGGTGATTGCGGTCCCGGGCTTGCTGTGGGCCGCCCATGGGGGACTCACCGGGAATCGCAGCCTGTTCTTCGGCGCCATCACCGCCGTTGCTCTCGGCGGTGCGGACCAGGGTCTCGCCGTCGCCGGCCTCGGCGTGTCGCTTTGGCTGGTGGGGCGGGGGAGCCTTGGACGCGTCGGCGTCGTCGCCGGAGGTTCGTGGTGGGTGGTGGCGTCGTTGGGGTCGATGTGGGTCACAGGCGACGACCCGGCGCCCCTCACACCGTTTCGGCTCGTGGGTGAGGCACTGGGCGATCCGTGGGCGGCGCTGACTGTCTTGGGGTCGGAGTCGAGCGTCAGCCGACTGGTGGTGAGCCTCGGCCCGGTGCTGTTCCTTCCCTTGTTGGCACCTCGCCTGCTCGTCGGGGTGCTCCCGGTGCAGGTGATGGCCATCTGGGGCGACCCCTCCGAGGAGGTGGTGGCCGCCCGGTCGGCGCCGCTCATCGCCTTCGTGTTCCTGTCGACGGCCTTCGCCCTGTCGCGTCTGGGTCGACCCGGACATGACCGCGTCCGCATCGATCGCCGACTCCTCGTGGCGCTTGGCGTGGCGGCCATGGCGTTCTTCGTCGTCGACGCGCCACTCAGCCCGTACCGGGAGCCGTGGACGTGGGGACCGAACGTCACGAGTGAGGCACGCTCGCGCTACTTCGACACCGTGCCGTCAACGACCAGCGTGAGGGCGAGCACCGAGCTTCTCGCCGGGCTTGCGCGCCGACCCGACCTCGCCGCCATCGACGACAGCGCCGCCCAGCAGGCCAACGACGTCGCCGGTGGCGCCGAGGTGGTGATGATGACCACTGACCTGTGGGCGAGTTGGGACCCTGTGCGCCGCCGCGTATTCGCCGACACGATGTCGGCCAGCGGCTACGAGCTCGCCCGGGGAGGCTCGGCGCCCGAGCCGCAAGCCGACCTTGTGGTGTGGGTGCGCGCCGAATCCGTCGGTGCGTCGCCCTGAACGTCAGGTGGGCCCTTCGGCCAGAGCGGCACGTATCGCCGTGGCGGCCGCTTCAAGGTCGGCCGGGTCGGGGTTGGCTGCGGCGTTGGCGAAACTGAGGTCGGCGAGGTCGTTGACCGGTAAGACATGGACATGCACGTGCGGAACTTCGAACCCGGCGATCATCAGACCCACCCGCTGTGGGCCGAACGCCTGCTGCTGGGCGACACCGATGCGTTGAGCCACCGCCATGAGATGCGCGTTGAGCGAGGGGGAGAGGTCCAACCAGTGGTCGGTCTCCTCCACGGGGACCACCAGGGTGTGGCCGTGGGTGATGGGGTTGATCGACAGGAACGCCACGCACGAGTCGTCCCGATGGACGAAATGGGCGGGAAGTTCGCCGGCGATGATCATTGAGAACACTGTGGCCACAGGACCTCCTTGGTGTGGAGTGGACCGTCGCGCCCGGGTCGGCGTCACTGATCGTAGGCTGTGACGTAATGGATTCGCCTCACACCGAACGGGTGCGCCCCGCCGGACCCGGCCCCGCCGTCGAGCCCGGTCCGCCCCCTCTTGGGCCGCCGGAGCCGGGGGAGGACCGCATCGCCACGGTGCCGAACCTGATCACCTTGGTCCGCCTTTTGACCTTGCCGGTGTTCGTCTGGCTGCTTTTGGGGGAACAGGACCGGCTCGGGGCGGCGGCCGTTCTCGCCGCCTTAGGCGCCACCGACTGGGTGGATGGCTGGGTGGCACGGCGGTTCAACCAGACCAGTCGGTTCGGTCGCCTCTTTGACCCGACCGCTGACCGGATCCTGTTCTTCGTCGCGCTCACCGCCATGGCCATTGACACGACATCCAACGGTGGCGGGGTTCCGCTCTGGTTGATCGTGGTGGTTCTGGTGCGCGAGGTGGTGGTGGCCGCCATCACCGTGACGCTGCTCGCCCTTGGTGCACCTCCGGTCGACGTGACGTGGTGGGGCAAGGCGGGGACGTTCGGACTGATGTTCGCCTTCCCGCTGTTGCTCGCCGGGTCGGCGGAAGGGTTTGGTGCAGCGGGCCTGTTCGAGGTCCTCGGTTGGGTCGCCGCGGTACCGGGTCTCGTGCTCTCGTTCGTGGCCTGGGTGCGGTACCTGCCGTTGTGGAGTGAGGCTTGGCGAGAGGGTCGGGTCCTGCGAGCTGCGAGGGCCGGTCAGTGACATGAAGGCGGTGATCATGGCCGGGGGCGAAGGGAGTCGTCTGCGGCCACTCACCTCCAACCTGCCCAAACCAATGGCCCCGCTCGCCAATCGGCCGATGATGGAGTACGTCATCGATCTGCTGCGTACGCACGGCATCGAGGACATCGTGGTGACCGTGGCCTACATGGCCGACACGATCCGTCGGCACTTCGGCGACGGATCGGAGTTCGGAGTGCGGATGGCCTACGCCACCGAGGAGGTACCTCTCGGTACGGCAGGATCGGTACGGAACGCGCAACATCTCCTCGACGAACGCTTCCTCGTCATCTCCGGAGACGTCCTCACCGATATCGACCTCGGAGCCCTCGTGAGTGCGCACACCCGTACCGGCGCCGTGGGGACCATCGGGTTGGTGCGCGTACCCGACCCTGTCGAGTTCGGCATCGTCATCACACGCGAGGACGGCTCGGTCGAACGATTCCTCGAGAAACCCTCATGGGGCCAGGTGTTCTCCGACACCATCAACTCCGGTGTGTTCATCCTTGAGCCCGCCGTGTTCGACTTCATCCCTCCCGACCGGGCGGTTGACTTCTCGAGCGACGTCTTTCCCGCCATGCTCGACGCCGGCCTCGGCCTCTACGGGGAGGTGGTCGAGGGCTACTGGGAGGACGTCGGGACGCTCGACGCCTACCTCGCCGCCCACCGGGACCTCCTTGACGGCAAGGTGCGAGCCGACCTTCCTGGTTTTGACCTCGGCGGTGGGGTGCGAATCGGCGAGAACACCCTGGTCCACCCCGAGGCACATGTGGTGGGCCCCGCGCTGCTCGGTGACAACTGCCGGGTGGAGGCGGGGGTGACCCTTGGGCCGTACACCGTGCTCGGAGCCAACATTCGCATTCGTGCCAACGCGGAAGTCGAACGCAGCGTCATCGGCGACAACACCTATCTCGGTGAGGGTGTGCGCGTCGGCGGCGCACTCGTGGGACGGTCATGCGACCTGCGAAAGGGGGCACGGGCCGACGAGGGAGTGGTCATCGGCGATGAGTGCTTCGTGGGGGAGGAGGCGCACCTCACGGACGGGGTGAAGGTCTATCCGTTCAAGACTGTCGAGGCCCGTGCCGTCGTCAACACCTCCATCATCTGGGAGTCACGTGGCGCCAGGGGACTGTTCAGCGGCGACGCAATCACGGGGCTCGCCAACGTCGACGTCACACCCGAGTTCGCCACCCGGGTGGCCATGGCGTACGCCACCATGCTCAAACCAGGCATGACCGTGGTCAGTTCGCGGGATTCGAGCCGGAGTGGACGCATGCTCAAGCGCTCGATGATGGCAGCGCTCAACGCTGCAGGGGTCAACGTCGAAGACCTCGAGGTCGCCTCGGTCCCGATGACCCGCTGGATCGTGCGGCGGCCCGCCAACTCGGGCGGGTTCACGGTTCGGCTCGACCCCAACGACCCACAGTCCGCCGTGATCCGCTTTTTCGATGGGGACGGCCTCGACATCAGCGACGACGCCCGCCGCAAGATCGAACGACTCTTCACCCGTCACGACTTCCGACGCGTCTTCCCCGCCGAGATCGGGGAGATCGGGTTCGCTCCGCGGGCGCTGGAGCATTACGCCACAACGGTTGCCGCCTCGGTTGACGCCCCCGGCATTGCCGCCAGTGGCCTCAAGGTCGTCGTCGACTACGCCTACGGCTCCACGTCGTTCGCCATGCCCAACGTCCTGTCATCGCTTGGACTTGAGGCGTTGGCGGTGAACCCGTTCCTCTCGACGGCGGGCATGGTTGCCATCGACCTCGACGAGCACACAGGGCGTGTTGGTGACCTTGTTCGTACGTCCGGCGCGCATCTTGGGGCGGTGTTCGAACCCGGTGGTGAACGGGTCCGGTTCATCGACGAGACCGGAACCGTTCTCAGCGACTCCCAGTCGCTGGCGGCGTTCGTCACCCTCTTGGCGGGCCGACTTGATGGCGGCACCGTGGCCCTGCCGGTCACGGCGAGCGCGCTGATCGCCGACCGGGTCGCCGACGCCGGGGGAGACGTGCTGTGGGCACCGGTGGGCGCCAACGCCCTGGGGGCCGCCGCCCGCGCCCCGGGTGTCGTGCTCGCCGGGGACGGTCACGGTGGGTTCATCCTCCCGGGATTCCTGCCCTCGTTCGATGCCGTCATCGCCTTCGCCACCCTCGTCGACCTCATCGTGGCGTGCGGATGCCGACTCGGCGACGTCGTGGCCGAACTCCCCGAGGTTCACCTGATGCAAGCCGATGTCGTCACCCCTTGGGACCTCAAGGGTGCGGTGATGCGTGCCCTCGTCGAACAGACCAAGGACCGCCAGGTCGACCTCGTTGACGGCGTGAAGATCCACCACGACGACGGCTGGGTCCTCGTCCTGCCCGACCCGGAGGCCCCGCTAACCCACGTCTGGGCCGAGGGATCCACCCCGGAGGGGGCCAGTGCGCTCGGAGGCGAGTACGTCCGACGGATCGAGGAAATGGTCCGCCAGCGGGACTGAGCGGGGCCGCAAAGGCGGGTGGGAACGTTGCGGACCACCGCGCTAGCGTGCCCTCATGGACGTACCCGAGGATCTCCGCTATTCCTCCGACCATGAGTGGGTCCGGCGCTCAGGAAGCAGGCTCACCATCGGCATCACCGATTACGCCCAGGACGCCCTCGGCGACGTCGTGTATCTCGAGGTGCCCAGTGGCGGTGCGGTGGTGGCGGCAGGGGAGCGGATCAGCGAGGTGGAGTCGACGAAATCCGTGTCGGACATCTTCGCTCCCGTCGACGGCACCGTCGTGGAGGTCAACGACCAGCTCGGCGATCAACCGGAATTGGTCAACCAGGACCCCTACGGCGGCGGATGGATCTGCGTGATCGACATCGGGGGCGACGAGTCAGGCTGGGACGCACTTCTTGATGCCGCTGCGTACCGGGCGCTGATCGCGGAGTAGTGCGCCCGGGACGTGGCAGGAGGCGGGCGGAGGCCGACCATGAGTGAGACCTATTGCAACAACTGTGGCCACCGCAATCCGGTGGGGGCCAACTTCTGCTCGTCGTGCGGTGCGGTGCTTGAGTCCTCCGACGACCCGACGACGATCACCTTCTTCCCAACCGAGCCCGGGGACCCCGCTGCAGGCCCGAGGGGTGAGACGATTGCTCCGGTGGTGCTCGGCGCCGGCGCCTGTGCACTTGTGGTGCGCCGTGGCCCCAATGCCGGCTCGCGTTTTGCCCTTGAGGACGGGGTGACCACCATCGGTCGGCACCCCGACAGTGCCATCTTCCTTGATGACGTGACCGTGTCACGCCGACACGCAGAGGTTCGTGCCGATGCCGAGCGTCACATCCTGCGTGACGTCGGATCCCTCAACGGCACGTATGTGAACCGCTCGCGTGTCGATGAGGCCACCCTCGAGAGTGGCGACGAGGTCCAGATCGGCACCTTCAAGCTGGTGTACCTCTCAGCGGAGTCCGACTCGCAGTCTGAGGGGTCGGCATCGTGAGCGCGGCGAACTCCCATCACGACACCGCAGGAGAACGGCCGCATCTCTCCATTGGCGAGGTGCTCGGCCTCCTCCAGGAGGACTACCCCGACATCACGATCTCAAAGATCCGCTTCCTTGAGAGCCAGGGCCTGCTCGATCCGGAACGAACCCCCTCGGGGTACCGCAAGTTCCACGACGAGGATGTCGAGCAGCTCCGGTGGGTGCTTCGACAGCAGAAGGAGAACTTCCTGCCTCTCAAGGTGATCAAGGACCGTCTCGCCGCTGGGCGGCTCGATGAGCCGGCGAGTGCCTCAGGGCTTCTCGATCTCGCCGTCGAACCACGCTCCGACGCCGACACCTCCGTACCCGCGCCGGACGCGTCAAGCAACGGTTCGCATCCGCCGGTCACCGAGGCTGCCCCCACGCAGGTCTTGTCCACGCCGGAGCCTCCCGGAGGTTCGGCTCCCGTGCTGGGTGGGTCAGTGACCATGTCCGCCAGCGAGCTGTGTCGGGCCACGGGCATCAGCCCTCGACTGCTCGGCGAGCTCGAAGCGCTCGGGCTCGTGGCCGCCTCCGCACTGGGGTCTGATGCGGTCTACGGGGACGAAGCCGTGGTGATCTGCAGGATTGCCTGCGAGATGACCGCTGCGGGACTCGAGGCCCGGCATCTGAGGATGTTCAAGGTTGCCGCGGACCGCGAGGCCGGCCTGTACGAGCAGCTGGTCATGCCGGTGCTGCGGTCCCGGCGCCCCGATGCACGCCAGGAAGCTGTGACGTCCATCACCTCGTTGTCGGAGTCCGCCGACCGCCTTCACGGGCTGTTGCTGCGGCGCGCCTTGCGGGACACGCTCGGCCCAATCTGAAGGGGCCGGGGAGCGGCCCGGTGCCGCTGACGGTAGGGTGCCAGCGATGGTTGAGATGGAGTTGCTCGGAATCAAACTGGAATTGCCCAGCAACATCCCGATCGTGATGCTGCGCGAGGTCAGCGGCGAGCGTCGGGTGCTGCCCATCTTCATCGGCCTGCCCGAAGCCAACGCCATCCACCTCGCTCTCGAGGGGCGCACACCGGCCCGACCGCTCACCCATGACCTCATGATCGACGTCCTCACCGAACTCGGGGCCCGGCTCGAACGGGTGGTCATCACCGAGCTCGACGCTGGGACGTTCTACGCCGAGCTGCAGATCTCCGGGCCCGACGGCCCCCGCACCGTCTCCGCACGGCCGTCTGACGGGGTGGCCCTCGCGGTGCGGGTCGGCGCCCCCATCCATGCAGCCGAGGAAGTGCTCGACGAGGCGGCGGCTCCCGTCCCCGAAGCGGACGATGAGGACTCAAGCGAGGTGCTCGACGAGTTCCGGGAGTTCATCGAGGGAGTCAACCCCGAAGACTTCGCCTCCTGAGGGCGCCCCGGGGGACCCTGAGCCGATCATTGACGCCGCGCGCGCCGACCGGTACTGTCTCGTCCCCGGTCACACCGGCGTAATTTCCACGGTGTGGTTCGACTTGCCGTCGAGGCGGCCTAGGGAGGTTGAGCATGTCTGAACAGAGCACCGCATCGATGTCCGGATACTCGGGTCACCGGGCAGCCGAGATCGTGGGAATCACCTACCGGCAGCTTGATTACTGGGCCCGTACCGATCTCGTGCGCCCGTCGCTGCGTGACGCAGGGGGCAGCGGCACACGACGCCTGTACTCCTACCGGGACCTGCTCGAGCTGCGAATCATCAAGACGTTGCTTGACGCCGGTATCCGCCTCGAGTCCGTCCGACAGGTGTTCACCTATCTGCGTGACCACCTCGGGGGCGACATCGCCTCGGCGAACCTGGTCATTCAGGGCACCCGGTCGGTGCTCGTGCAGTCAGACGGCGAACTCGTCGACCTGCTCCGTGAAGGCCAAGGTGTGCTGAACATTCTCCCCATGGGTTCACTCAAACAGGATCTCGACGCCGCCATCGTCGAGTTCCGCCCGTCGGAGTCGTCAGCCCCGACGGGAACCACCTCGGCCGAGGGTCAGGCGGCGCGCGCCGCCGGTGACTGAGATCCCGGCGTGACCGACAGGCGATCACCCCTCGACGCCGCCCACCGGGCGGCCTCTGCTCGCATGGTGCCCTTCGGGGGCTGGGAGATGCCTCTGTCCTACCCGCAGGGCACACTCGCCGAGCACCACGCCTGCCGGCACGCAGCGGTGGTGTTCGACGTCAGCCATCTGGGTACCGTGCGGGTGGAAGGCCCCGGCGCCGTCGAGGTGTGCCAACGTGCCTTCACCAACGACCTCGCCCGGATCGCACCGGGCCGCGCCCAGTACACCCATCTCCTTGATCCGGTGGACGCTTCGGTCACTGACGACATCATCGTGTGGTGGCGTGCCGACGGTTCGCTCGACGTGATGCCCAATGCGTCCAACACCGATGGCGTGACCTCGGCACTCGGCGAGGAAGCGGCCGCCGCTGGTGAGGACGGGATCAAGATCACCGACGTCACCGCCAGCCGGGCCGTGCTCGCCATCCAGGGCCCACAGGCCCGCCAGCTTCTGGCGTCAGTGTCGCCGGCGGCTGCGGCGGTGGAGCGATTCGCCGTCGTCGATGTCGAGATCGCCGGGGTGCCCTGCGTGGTGGCGGGTACCGGGTACACGGGCGAGGACGGGGTCGAGATCGCCGTACCCGCCGGCGACGCCGTCGCCCTGTGGGAGGCGATAGTGAATGCGGGCATCACCCCAGCAGGACTCGGGGCCCGCGACACGCTGCGGCTCGAAGCTGGCCTGCCGCTGCACGGTCACGAACTCGGGGCCGGGATCACCCCGCTCCAGGCCGGCCTGGGGTGGGTGGTGCGATGGGACAAGGGGCCGTTCCGAGGCCGCGACGCCCTTGAGATCGAACGAGAGGTGGGCCCCGCCCGTCGTCTTGTCGGACTACGGGCCGCCGACCGACGCCCACCACGTCAGGGTGACGCTGTGTTGCGCGACGGCGAGCCGGTGGGGGAGGTCACCTCCGGGAACTTCTCCCCGGAACTCGGCTGCGGAATCGCCCTGGCGTTCGTCGGGGGTGGCGCCGAAGAGGGGAGTGCCCTCGTGCTGTCGGGCCGCGGGGCCGAACGCTCCGTCGAGGTCGTTGCGCTCCCGTTTGTGCGCTGAGGTTCAGGCCTCGGCGAACGCCTCAACTGGCGGACACGAACACACAAGGTTCCGGTCGCCGAACGCGCCGTCGATGCGACTGACCGGAGGCCAGTACTTGGCTCGACGGAGCCCCGGCACCGGGTAGGCCGCCAAGGTCCGGCTGTAAGGATGCGACCATTCGTCTGACACGACGTCCTCGGCAGTGTGCGGCGCGTTGTGCAGCGGGTTGTCCTCGGCGGGCCACACGCCCGCGGCGATCTGGTCGATCTCGCCTCGAATGGCGATCATGGCATCACAGAACCGGTCGATCTCAGCCAGAGACTCCGACTCGGTCGGCTCGATCATCAACGTGCCGGCCACAGGGAACGACATGGTGGGGGCGTGGAAGCCGTAGTCGACGAGCCGTTTGGCCACGTCGTCGACGCTCACACCGGTGTCACGGGTGATGCCACGCAGATCAAGGATGCACTCGTGGGCAACGTAGCCGCCACGACCGGTGTACAGGATGGGGTAGTGGTCACCGAGTCGCCGGGCCATGTAGTTGGCGGCGAGCAGCGCGTGGGCCGTCGCCGAGGCGAGTCCCTCAGCACCCATCATCGTCACGTACATCCACGGGATGGGGAGGATCCCCGCCGACCCCCATGGCGCGCCTGAAATGGCTCCGATGCCGGGGACAGGGCCGGCTTCGGGAACGAGCGGTGACGACGGCAGGAACGGGGCGAGGTGGGCCCGCACCCCAACCGGGCCGACCCCGGGCCCGCCACCCCCATGGGGGATGCAGAAGGTCTTATGGAGATTGAGGTGTCCCACGTCGGCGCCGAAGTGTCCTGGGCGTGCAACGCCAACGAGAGCGTTGAGGTTGGCGCCGTCAAGGTAGACCTGCCCCCCGGCGTCGTGCACCATGGCGCAGATCTCAGCGATCCGTTCCTCGAACACGCCGTGTGTGGATGGATAGGTGACCATGAGACACGACAGTTCGGCGGCGTGGTCGGCGACCTTGGCCGCAAGGTCGTCAACGTCGACGTTTCCCTCATCGTCACACGCGACCACGATGACCCGCATGCCGGCCATGGCCGCGCTTGCGGCGTTGGTTCCGTGGGCCGAGGACGGGATCAGACAGATGTCCCGTTGGTGATCCCCGTTATGCCGGTGCCATCCGGAAACGGCGAGAAGTCCGGCGTACTCGCCCTGACTACCGGCGTTCGGTTGCAGACTGACGGCGTCATATCCGGTGACCTCGGCGAGGGCCGCCTCAAGCTCGCCGATCATCTGGAGGTACCCCTCGGCCTGGTCAAGCGGAGCGAACGGATGCATCTTGGCGAACGCCGGCCACGAGATGGGCTGCATCTCGGCAGTGGCGTTGAGCTTCATGGTGCACGAGCCGAGCGGGATCATTGCCCGGTCCAAGGCGACGTCCCGGTCGGAGAGTTGACGCAGGTAGCGCAGCATCTCGGTCTCGGAATGGTGGACGTTGAACACCGGGTGGGTGAGGTACTCCGTGGTGCGCACGAGCGAGTCGGGGACGGCGCGGAGTGGAACGGTCTGCGCTCCCGCCGGACCCACCCCTTCGGGATCCACGCCGAACGCACCGAGCACCGCGGCGACGGTGCCAACCGTGCTGGCCTCATCGAAACTGATCCCAACGGTGGTGGCGTCGACGCGCCGCAGATTGACGCCGTGGGCGACACCTGCGGCGAGCACCACATCGGCGTCGGCCACGGTGACGCAAAGCGTGTCGAACCAGCTGTCGTTGACCAGGGTGAACCCGGCCCCACCCAGCGCGGTTGCGCAGGTGCCGGTGAGATGGTTGACCCGGGTGGCGATGCGGCGTAGCCCCTCGGGACCGTGCCAGCAGGCGTACAGACCCGCGACGACCGCAAGGAGCACCTGTGCCGTACAGATGTTGGAGGTGGCACGTTCGCGACGGATGTGCTGCTCGCGGGTCTGCAGGGCGAGGCGGTACGCCGGGCGTCCACCTGCGTCAACCGAAACGCCGACGAGTCGCCCGGGCAAGGTGCGCTTGTGACTCTCCGCTGTGGCCATGAAGCCGGCGTGCGGCCCACCGAACCACATGGGCACTCCGAAACGCTGGGCTGATCCCACCGCCACGTCCGCGCCCCACTCGCCTGGTGGAGTGAGCACACACAGCGCCAGCAGGTCGGTGGCGGCAACCACCATTGCACCAACACCGTGCACGGCATCGGCCAGTTGGCGGTAGTCGGTGATCCCACCGGTGGTGTTCGGATACTGCACGAGCACTGCCACGAGTGCCTCGTCTGCCGCGTCAGCAAGGTCCGGTGCGTGGCCGACCTGCACGTCGAGTCCGATGGATTCGAGGCGGGTGCGGACCACAGCGATCGTCTGGGGGTGACAGCCCGCATCGAGCACCACCGTTCGTCGGCCCTCGCTCACGATGCGGTGGCACATGGCAAGCGCCTCGGCGGCGGCGGTGGGTTCGTCGAGCAGGGAGGCGTTGGCGATCTCGAGACCGGTCAGGTCACTGACCATGGTCTGGAAGTTCACGAGCGCCTCAAGGCGACCCTGGGCAATCTCGGGCTGGTAGGGGGTGTAGGCGGTGTACCAGGCGGGATCCTCGAGCACGTTGCGGGCAATCACCGCAGGCGTGAGCGTGTCGTGGTACCCGAGCCCGATCAGGTTGGTGAGCACGGTGTTGCGCGCCGCCATCTCCCCGAGTCGGGCAAGTGACTCCTCTTCGGTGGCCGGTGCGCCGAGTGCGAGGGGAGTGGTGCTGCGAATGTTCGGTGGCACGATCCGTTCGACGAGGTCGCCGAGGCTGGTGGCGCCCACGATGGAAAGCATGTGTTCCACGTCGTGGCTTCGTGGCCCGATGTGACGGGTGGCAAACCCGCCGTCGGAAGGGGGGGTGGTGAGTGTCGGGGTGCTGGGCGAGTGCGTCTCGGTCATGACAGGTCCTTCCTCGGAGGGGGAGGGACGCGTGCCCCTGCCCTGCCCCCGCTGTCGGTGGACCTGAGAGCTTCACCCCGCCTCGCAGCGGCGTTTTCTCCTTCGGTGGGTGATGCGTGCATCACCACTCTCCAGCGTTGCCTGCACCTGCGGTACGGGGGCCTGAGAGTTTCCGGGGCGGTTGCTCCTTCGGCGACCGACGTCGTCGGTCTCTCCCGCAGGTGGTGGCTGGCGTCGGTTGTGTCTTGCACCCTAGCGAACGGATCGGACCAAGGGGTGGTTCGAAGGCATCGCCGCGCGTGGGTGCGCAGTGTGGTTAGATGCGAGCGACATATCAGATCTCTCCGTCGGGGGAAGCCGGTCAGAAGCCGGCGCTGTCCCGCAGCCGTGGGTCGGGCCTTCGTGGTCCGACGAGTCGGAATGCCCGCCGGAGAGGTGTGGCTCATTGAAGCACCGTCGTGGACAACGGGCTGAGCCTGCGGACATCGGGCGGGGTCGTGTGCGTGCACACCTCTCGACCCGGGGTTCTCCGGCCCACCCACCGAGAGGAGAACCCATCATGAAAGTCCGTACATCTGTCCGTCTCGTCGCCTCCCTTGTTGCGCTGGCGTCGCTGCTGCTCGGAGCAGGGCTGGCCCCCGTTCCAGCAGGCGCCCAAGGATCCCAGCCACCCGATTCGGTGGTGCTCGGTGCCCGATGGTTGGCGAGCCAGCTCACGCCTGAGGGATACGTCGAGGGGTTGTTCGCTCCGGGGCCCGACCCCGATGCGACCCGGGACGTGGCGTTCACCCTCGCGGCGACCGGCCTCGAACAGGAGTCGTTCGGTGTCGCTATCGGGTGGATCAAGACCAACATCGAGGAGGTGATCGCCCCGGGTGACGAGCCCGACGGCGCCGGCACGCTCGGTGTGCTCATCATGATTGCCGTCGCCGTGGGGGACGACCCGCGGAACTTCGGTGGCGTCGACCTCATCGTGCGTCTCGAGGCGACCCTCGGGCAGTACGAGGCGGGCCTGTACGGTGAGGCGGATCCGACCTTTGACGGGGTGCTCCGACAGTCCCTCGCACTGCTCGGTCTGGATTCGGCCGGAGTCACTCCTGCGGCCAGCGCCGTGACCTGGCTGAACGGCCAGCAGTGCGGTCTGGGGCGCCCGACGGCCCCCGCATCCGAGGGGGGCTTCCAGAACTACTCGCCACCCAACACCGCCTGCGGTGAGCCCAATGCATCGACCTACAGCGGAGCGGAGACCGACGCCACCGCCGTCGCGCTCTCGTACTACGCCGGGGTCGACGACCAGGGACGCAGCGACGACGCCGCTGCGTTCCTCCGTTCGTCGCAATCACCAGGTGGGGGATTCCCCTGGTACGTCGGCGATGTCGACAGCCCCAACTCCACCGCTCTTGCCATCATGGGACTGTTCACCGCCGGGGGAGAAGAGTCATTCGACGCGGGCCTTGCGGCAATCGCGTGGTTGGAGGACCAGCAGTTGGGATGCGACTCCCCTGACGCCGGAGCGTTCACGAGTTCCTACAGCGACGGGGCGGCAGACCAGTTCGCCACCCGGCAGGCCGTGCTCGGGGTCGCCGGTGTGACCCTCCCGCTCAACAACACCGGGTGGAGCGCCAGCGGTGACCCCTGCGAACAGCCTGATCCGGGTCCTGGTCCCGGACCCGGGCCGGCACCGTCGCCGACACCGATCAGCACTCCGACAACTCCGAAGTTCACCGGCTGACATCCCGACTGCATCCCGCCCACCGCCGCTAATATCGTCACGTGACGAAACAGCGGTCGGTGGGCGGGAGCGGGGAGCAATCCGATCCGGGGCGGACGACGCCGGTGCGGGAGATTGAGCGACGGTGCGCCTGGTGCTCGAGACCGATTGACGTCAAGGGCAAAGCAGGTCGACCACGTCGATACTGTCGGCAGGGCTGCCGCCAGCGGGCCTACGAGGCGCGCCAGCGCAGCGCCGACATGGGGCTGGCCGCCGACGACGTCGTGATCGGACGGACCCAACTCGACGAGCTGGCCTCGGCGCTGTACTGCCTGCAGGCGGCGATCGAGGATGTTGACCGGGACCTCGCAGACGCCGGTGACGATCCGCGTGAGCTTCGGCTTGCGCTGAACTGGCTCATGGACAACGCACGGCCCGCCGCAGCCCTCTGGCTCGAGCCCCGGGCCGCAGGCGATTCGGCGATCCCGCCTGGGGCCTCATAGTTACTTTACAGAACGAGGATTATAGGCCGAAGCATCAGGCAGGGCCCGGCGGGCAGATGGCCCCTCACCCGCCCTCGGACAGACGGGCGAACACCTCGTCGAGGCGCCGGCGGTCGATGTTGAGACTCAGCCACGGGCCCGTGCCATCGCCAAACCCGAGCACGAGACAGCCTGACGTCGACACGGCACGGAGCCACTCCTGGTTCGATCCCCAGCCCAGCCCCAGAGCGAACCGGCATCTCACCGGATGGTCGACAGCGACGATGAAGGCCAATCGTTGGCCGTCACCGGATGGGTCATCGCCGACGCTGACCGAGCACCGAAGATCCCCTATCCCCTCCGTGGCGTGCACCCGAGGCAGATCGGCCACATCGGGCCGTTCGTCCACGTCAAGCAGTGCTGCGGGAACCAAACGACCCTCAACGTCAGGGTCGGCGACCCAGCCCACCGACACGACAGGCACTTCGGCTGGATCGGGGACGGCCTCCACACCGTCAGCCTAGGGAGGCCTCAAGCCAGTGCACCCCTCCACGACCGAACCGGCAAAACGGGTGCGTTTCGTGCCGCCAGCCCCACTCCAGTAGATTTGCCACTTATGTCGCACCGCATCGACATCGAACTGACCAGTGACCGGGGCGACGGCTCATGGACCTGGCGGGCCGCTGGGGCCCGTCAGCCCAAGGGAGTTGTCTCCTCGTCGCTGCTGCCCGCCGGTGCGCAGGTGGGCGATGTGATGCGCGCCGACGCTGAGAGTGACGCCGACGGCATCTCGCTCGTGTCCGTCCAGCCTCCCAAGCAGCGCAACCGCTCCGAAGCGGAGCGCATCGAGATCATCGGCTCCACCCGTTCCGAACCGGGTGTGACCACCCAACTCGCCGGCGGACGTCGACGACGGGACGACGACGATGATCGCCCCCGGGGTCGCGGCCGTACCGACGGTGATCGTCGCGGCCCACGTTCCGAACGCGGCACCCGGCCATCGTCGGGCGGCCAGACCGACCGACGTCGGGCCGCCCCCCGCAGGGAGGGCCCGCCGGCCCGCCCGGAACGGCCCCGCGCCCCACGTCTGCGGGCAGGCAGAACCCACCGCCAAGCCCTTCTCGCCCAGTTGCCGACCGAGCAGCGGCCGGTGTGTGAACTCGTCCTGCGTGGTGGCGTGCCGCTCGTCCGTGAGACCCTCGAGATCCAGCGGAAGGCAGCTGAAGCATCAGGCATTCCCGTGGTGAAAGCCGGGCCCGTCATCGACGTTGCCGAGAAGCTCGCTCCTCATGCCCGACTCGCCGAATGGCAGGACCGCGCCGACGCTGCCCTGGCCCAAGCCGCCGAGGTGGACCTGCGGGACCTGCGAAGCGTGGTCGTCGCTGCTGACGGGGTCGCCCGTCACGAACAGACCCGTCAGACCGCAGAGGATCTGCGCAAGGCGCTCGCCTCGCGGGTTGATGCCGAGCAGCGTGCGTGGTCCACCGAACTCGCCGAACTCGTGGAACAGGAGCGCTCCGTCGCCGCACTGCGCCTGAGCTCCCGCCCGCCCAAGGCCGGCGTCCCACTCCCCCCGGCATTGGCGACGTCACTGGCGCAGCTCGTCGTGAATCAGTTGGGGCCCGAGACTTCGGCCGAGCGCTACTGCACCGTGCTCGAAGCCCTCGCCCTCTCCCCCGTACGCACCCAGGTTGTGCCCGCATCGGTCCCCGACGCCCCGGCCCAGCCAATCATTGAGGCGGTTCGGCGACTCGGTGACCGAATCCCCCAGATCGCGGCGGCGTTCGGCGTGGAGCCGGCACCCCCCACCAGGAACCGTCGGGGTCCGAGGCGGCCGGGAAGCGTCACCGCTGCGGTTCCGCCGCCTCCAGCAACTCCCTGAGTTCACCCGGCTCGCTGAGCACCGGATACGGCCCGCTGGGCACCGTTCGTGGGTTCCAACCCGCCCACACAAAGCTCACGCCTGCAGTCTCCGCGGTAGACCGGTCGTGAGCGGTGTCCCCGACGAACACCACCTCAGACGCATCAACTCCCAACGCGGCAATGACCGGCTCAAGTCGCTTGGCACCCCCGTCGAAGGCGTCGGCGAACAGCGCCACCTCAGGGCTCCAGCCCAAGCGCCGCAATTCGGGCCAGCCAAGGAGGGGATGCTTGTTGGAACACACCGCCCACCTCCCGAGACCCCCCACCAGTTCGGCCGCCCCAGGGAAGGGAGCGACCGCGGCGGCGTCGTACGCTGACAGGTAGTCCTCGAGTGAGATGCCGAGCCGCTGGCACTCATCCGCGATGACGTGGCCCCGGGTAATTTCGGATTCCGGCACCCCCAGACGGATGAAGGCGTGCCGCAGGGCATCGTCGGAGTCCACGAGGGTGCCGTCGAGGTCGAAGATCGCAAGCCTGGCCATGGACCCGACGCTACCGTCCGCCGCGTTCGGTAGCGGCCGGGGTGCCCCGCTAGGGTCTTGCCATGGTCGAAACTGAAATCCACGGCAACATCGCAGTCATGAAGATCAACCGGCCCGAGGCCCGAAACGCCGTCAACGGCGACGTTGCCCAGGGCATCGAGGCGGGCATCGACGAACTCGAGTCCAATGACGCCCTGTGGGTGGGCGTGCTGACGGGCACTCGTGAGTTCTTCTGCGCCGGGGCGGACCTCAAGTTGATCAACGCCGGCAAGGCCGGGGAGATGATGACTCCCAAGGGCGGCTTCGCCGGGATCGTGACCCGCCAGCGCACCAAGCCGCTCATCGTCGCCGTTGAAGGGCCGGCCCTTGCGGGCGGACTCGAAATCGTTCTGTCCTGTGACCTCGTGGTCGCTTCCCGGGAGTCGCGCTTTGGCATTCCCGAGGTGAAGCGCAATCTCGTCGCCGCCGCTGGCGGCGTGTTCCGCCTGCCGCGGGTCCTGCCCAAGAACGTCGCCACAGAGCTCGGGATCACCGGTGACCCAATCAACGCGCAGCGCGCCTACGACCTCGGGTTGGTCAACGAACTCGCCGAACCAGGCACCGCTCTTGAGGCCGCGCTCGCCCTTGCCGGGCGTGTGACAGCGAACGCTCCCCTCGCCGTGCAGCAGACCCTCCGGCTCATGGCAGAACTGAAGGATGCCGACGACGCCAAGGGAATTGAGGAATCCGGAAGGGCGATGATCGCCCTCGCCTCAAGCGAGGACTTCACCGAGGGGCTCACCGCATTCATCGAGAAGCGTCAGCCGGAGTGGAAGGGTCGCTGAGGGTCAGCCCAGCGACCGATGCACCACAATGGCCCTGGCTGTAAGGCCCGAGGCTTCAAAGAAGTTCTTCGTCGCCCGGTTTCCGGGTAGCACCAAGGCGTCGAGACCGAAACAGCCGGCCTCCACCGCCGACTCGACGATGGCTGCCATCAGCGCCTCGCCGAGGCCTATCCCCCGTGCTTGGGGAGCGACGAACAGATCCTCGATGCGACCCAGGACTCCACCGTCGGTCAGGGTCTCGAGGGCCAAGACCCCGTAGGCAACGATCTCGCCGTCGAGTGCTCCTACGAACACTGAACCCGTGGGTGTGGCGAGGGCATCGGCGAGGCTTGTCGCCGGGTCCACCCGCGCCTCCCGACGAGACCACACCGCTCCCCCACGACTGTCGCGCTGCTCGTCAACGGCGAGGAGCGCCAGGTGGGTGAGGACCACCAGATCGTCGGGTCCGGCCTTGCGGATACTGATGACTGGATGCACCGATGCCCCTGAGTCCCCCATTTGGATTCAGGCTCCCTCTGGGTTACCGGCACGTAACTGCGCCACTTTCGACAGGATGGTCTTGCGTCCTCGGGTCCCCGCCTCATAACGACCGACCAGAGCGAGTTCGTCCGACGTGAGGCTGTCGAGTCGCGGCACCACCTGGGACGCCGACAACAGGTCGTAACCGGGGATGGCCAGGTCGGTGACCTCGATCCCAACGGCCGCAGCAGCAGCCTCGGCCGACACTCGCGGGGCGGCGGGGCGCGGTTGGGGGGCGCCGGAGGTGACGGGCGTTTGCGGCGAGGGAGGGTCTGCCGGCGGGACAAGGCCGGATCCGCGAGCTATTCCAACGAGGCGATCCGATACCGCCATCGTCACGGCAGCCAGGTCCTCGGACCCCTTCCGCACCGCGAAGGACCCCATCATCCTGGCCAGCGCAACCTGGTTGCGGCCGCGTTCCACAAGGCGCGGCATCAGGGTCCTCGCCTCAAGGACCAGCCCGAGAGGGCCGTAGAGGAGAGCGTCGGCCAGATTGGGGGCGGCGTGGTGCGGGCGAGATCCCTTGTCGTCACCTCGATGAGGGTCACCTAGCGAATCGGACATCTCGCCCTCACTTCTTGCGGGCGGCCTGCTTGCGGATCTTGGTGATGGCCGGGCAGTCCGCCTCCCCCATTGGGCATTCGAGTGCGTCGAGAGCGCCGAACTGGGCACGGTTGACCAACAGGAAACAGCCGGTGCACATGAACTCGTTTGCACGCCGCGGAGTGACCCCGTCGCTGGCCTCGCCGCCGCGAGTGTCAGCCACCTCAACCTCGTCCTCGTCCTCTTCGTCTTCCGCCGCGGCGATCCGGTCCTTGAGAATGACGCTCAGGTCGGCCTCGACGTCGTCGGAGTCGGCGACCTCCTCGTCCTCGTCGTCCTCCTCGCCAGGCTTGCGCTTCGCCTTGGCCGCGGCTTCCTCCGCGTCGGCATCCTCATCATCCACGACGACGTCCACGGCCAGGTCGCCTTCGAGATCGTCGACGAGTTCATCCTCGAGTTCGTCGTCGAGTTCCTCGTCGAGGTCAACCTCGACCTCTAGTTCTTCGTCGAACTCTTCATCGATTTCGGGTTCTTCAGCCATCATTCCTCATGGGCCGGTAGGCCTGGTGTTGTGCGGGTAGGGGGGATTGTGACCGCACCGAGAACTCGTTCGGTGCTGCCGGAGGATAGCGAGACTCTCACGGACCGCGACGCTGCTCGGCCCGCCGCTCGGCCTCGAGGCGCTCGAGACCGGGATCGGGGGTGTGATCGACGAACGACATCATCTCGGCCACGGCGTGGTGTCCCGCTTGTTCGGCGACCAGACGATGCATCTCCTGGGCGACCCTGCGATAGGCGGCGTGCCCTTGAGGGGTGGTGCGCAACTCGAGGAGATGCATGGCCTCACGGGCGTTCATCTGGATCACGAACCGCACTCGGTAACCGAGCGCAACCGCATACGACGCCTGGGCGGGAAAATCGTTGATCATGGCGTCGTGCAATGCCGCCGAGCGCCCCATGGATGCGTCGAAGGCCTCCGCACACCCGGCGGCGACGACCCCGGCGGGTCGCACGTAGCCGTGACGTGGGCTGAGCGACTGCCACTCGATGGTGAGCATTCGGTGACGTTGGAGATCCCGGAAGGCGCCGTAGTCTGCCAGGACGTCGAACCGGTATGAACAGCGTTCGAGTGCCCGCCCGGGCTTGTGGCGACGGTTGGACCGGTCGCCCGTGTACGCCCGGACCACCCGCAGACGATCCTCGGTGGACATGGAGCGCACCCGCTGCTCGATCTCGTCCTCTGCGAGGTGGCTGTGGGGGTACAACATGGCGGCGACCATCTTGATCTCAGCGTCCGGGTCGAAGTCGATGAGCGTCACCTCCGCAGCCCCGGAATCGTCCCCGGCACTGCCGGCGAGACCTGACGGTCCGTCTCCGAGGAGTTCGGCGGCGAGCGCGGCGGTGCCGTCACGCGTCGCACCCAGGTAGTCGCTCCACGCGCCACCGCGGTCGGGCAGGTCGACGCGCTTGAGGAACGACGGGACGACCTTGCGAAGCTCCTCGAGCATGAGGTCGGCGTACGAGCGGGCCTCGGGCAGCCAATGCGACCGCATGCGCAGCAACAGCGCCTCATACCCCTGGCCTGTGCCGTAGATCCCGACGTTGGACAACGAAGCGGCGGGGAGCATGCCCCGCAACGTGTCGAACGCCTTGGCCCGGATGGCCTGGCGGTGCACGAAATCGGAATCACCGGGAGCCTTGGGGAAGCTCTCGCGGAAGAACTCGCTCATCACCGGCACGAGTTCGCCGTAGGCGTCGAACATGCGGTCCATGTCGCCGACGTAGCGGGTGCCGAGGTGGGACTGCAGCACCGCAGGGTCACGATGGAACCGGTATCGACCTCCGAGCCGGGTGTCGTAGGGGATGTAGCGGGTGCTCTGCTCGAGATACGACATCAGTCGGCCCCACTCAAGCACCTTGGTCAACAGGTTCGAGGCCTGCTCACAGGCGAGGTGGACCCCGCCGAGCTGGGCCACCGAGTCGTCGCCGTACTCAAAGAACACCCGGTCGTAGAGCTCCTCCGCCCGGCGAAGGCCAATGGTGGCGTCAATGCCCAGGTCACCGGAGATGTCGAGCTCGGCAACGAACTCATCGAGGAACAGGCGACGCAAACTCTTCGACGAACGCGAGTACCGGGCGAACAGCGCTCCTTTGACGACCTCGGGGAGGTTGACGAGCGCGAACACCGGGCCGTCGAGGTTGGTGAAATACCGACGCAGGATGTCGGCCTCACCCTCGCTGAACTCCTCGGTGACATACACGCTCACGGGCGGGAGGTTACGACCTTGCGGCAGGCATGCCGCGGATAGCGCCTGACCAGCGGGAACACCCTGTGGGGGTCATGACGCCGAGGGGTCGGCGAAGGCGCTGCGCACCTCATCGAGGACCCCTGACGCACACCACAGGTCGGCCACGGTCATCGCCAGCGCCTTCGCTCCGTCGAGCGCCGCCCGGTCGCCCCCCTCCCCTCCCGCGTGGACAGCGAACTCGGGGGTGTGAATCACGACACCCGGGGGCGACACGGCGATCATCGGGTGGATCGTGGGGACTGCGTGGCTGACGTTGCCCATGTCCGTGCTGCCCGTCACCCGCAGGTCCCCGACCGGATCGATCACACGGCGGCCAAGACGTGCCGCGTTGTCCCGATAACGCTCCTCAAGCGGCCGGTTGCTGACGAGATTGGCGAATGCCGGCTCCAGCCATTCGAGGGTCACCTCGCATCCCGAGGCGGCCGCACCAGCGAGCAGGCACGCCTCGACCCGAGCTGCGAGTGCGTCGAGTGCGACCATGTCGCGTGCCCTGATGTACCAGTGCGAGGCCGCCATGGCGGGCACGATGTTCGGCTTGTCCCCGCCGTGGGTGAACACCCCATGGATCCGTTCATCATCACGGATGTGCTGGCGGAGCGCAGCGACGTTGACGTAGCCGAGCACCGCCGCGTCAAGAGCATTGCGGCCTTCGTGCGGTGCGGCGGCGGCATGGGCGGCAGCCCCGGTGTAGGTGGCCACGACCTGGCGGACGGCGATGGCGTCGATACGTGTGAGGTCGGCCTGCGCCGGGTGCACCATCATGGCTGCGTCACAGCCGTCGAACGCCCCGGCGTCGAGCATGAACACCTTCCCTCCCCCACCTTCCTCCGCTGGGGTTCCGAGGATCCGCACCCGGCCACCAGCCACCTCGGCGAGCGCCGCTGCGGCGAGACCTGCGCCGAGTCCGGCTGCGGCGATGACGTTGTGACCACAGGCGTGACCCAGACCCGGAAGCGCGTCGTACTCGCACACCACAGCCACCGTCGGGCCAGACGTACCCGCCTCGGCGGCAAAGGCCGTATCGAGGCCATAGGCCGCCCGCGAGACATCGAGGCCCTCATCGACGAGTGCCCCGGTGAGAACCTCGTGGGCGTAGGTCTCAGCGAAGCCCAACTCCGGGTGGGCATGGAGCGCACGGGACACCCCGACAATGACCTCAGCGCGCCGGTCAACTTCGGCGCACAACTGCACCTTGAGATCGTCGAGGTCGATGTTCGGTGTTGTCATGGCCCCACGCTACGCCGGACAGCGACCCCGCGGAACGTCTGGCTACACCACGACCCGAAAGGCATCCGGTGCCACCTCGACGTCGATCTCCCGCACCCGCCGGGCGACACGACGCCCATCGAGCCACACGGCGACTCCGCCGGGGAACCGCAAGGTGTGGTGCGCGCCACGGGCGGTGTGGAGCGAGGGGTGCGGCACATGGGAACCTGAGCGCACCCGCCGGCGGGCCTCGCCACGATCGCCAAAGGGGAGTCGCCCCTCGGTGAGGTCGGCGAGACCGTCGTTGGGGTGGGCCCGTGGTGCAACATCCCACTCGCCGATCCACTGGGCATTCATCACCACGGCGAACGACCCGAACCACAGCCATCGCCGTGCGACGAGGTGTGAGCAAAACCAGGTTTCCTCACCGTCGAGGAACACCCGACAAAGGTCAATGGGCAGCACGACCCCACCCTCATCGAGCCTGGACCGGTTCCCCGTTCCCCCCACGGTGCGACACAGGTCTCCCCCAAGCAGCCCAACGGTGGGGACGGGCCGGCCTGTGGCTTTGGCTGCCACCACGATCTGGCGGAGGGAGTGGTCGCTACTGGCCGTCGGCGCGCCCTGTGGAAGCCGTCCCGGTTCGCCCCATCGCTCACCCTTGCGGATGGTCACGACACGTCCTCCTCAGCGCCGACCATCGACGAGGCGGCGACGAGGCCGCGCAGTCCCAGCCGCGCCGCCGAGGCGGCCGCCGTCCGCGTCCCGGGGTCCGCGCACACCATCTCGATCTGGCCGAGAAGGTCCAACAGAACCTTCATGGTCCGCACGAAATCCCCGGCGGTGAGGTCCTCGTCGTCAAGCACCTCGGCCAGGTCGCCTCCGCTGATCCACGCGTGGGCAATGGAGATGAAGCCCGGGTCGGGCCGACGGGTCTCAGGCAGACCGTGGGACCGCTCATCTGCCGACAACCCTGTGGCGAGTCGGTCGAGACGACCCCACCGTTCGGCGAGTGGCCCCGGCGGGAACCACGGGTCAGGGGCGGGGCCCGGGGCGCGGTGCTCGTAGACGAACGTGGATGCGAGTGCCGCCACCTCCGGGGGGCTCAACCCGTCGAAGAGCCCGTCGGCCACCGCTTCGGCGATCAGCAAGTCGCATTCGTGGAAGATCGACACGAGCATCCGCCCGCGGGTCGTGAGGCTCCAGTCAATGAGGTAGCCGCGCCGCTCGAGCAGGGCGAGAACGTCGGCGAACCGGCGCCGCAATGAGCCGGTGCGACCCCGCACCTGCCGCTCAAGGTCGTTGCACGCCTGCTCCAACCGTCGAAGACGTCGAAGCGCATCAAGGTGCACCGACAGGTCCGGACATCCGGCCACGGGGTGGGACCGGGCCGCTTCCAACGCACCAGTGTCGGAACGTGCGCCCCCGCTCCCCCGCCGATCGGATCGCCGGGGCAGATCCATTCGACGCAGCCCGGCCACCACCTCCTTTTGGAACGATGGCGAACGCGGGGCGAACGGCGTGGGCAGTTCCAGACGACCGACCACCTCTGGTGGGGCGTCCAGGTCGGACTCGCCGAGCAGCACCACCCGCCGGGTCGCACCGATCACTCGGACCCGAACCCCGCCACCTCGACGGTGCGAAACCGACAACACTGCCGCTCGCCCGCCGGTGACCGTTCCACCGATGGTGAGTACGTCACCGGGGCGCAGCGCAGCAAGCGACGACCTGATGGCGTCGTTGTCGGCCCGACGCGCCTGGGCTCGCTCCGTGCGGGCCTCCCGTCGCAGCTGGTCGTACTCGGCGACGTCGCCGAGGGAGCAGGCAGACTCCTCGGCGAGACGGTCACGGTCGCGGCGCCGCTCGGCGAGGCGCATCTCCAGTGTCGATACGGCCCGATCGGTCTGGAACTGGGCGAAGGACCGTGCGAGAAGGTGTTCGGCCTGCTGACGGTCGTGACGCAACACGAGATTGGCCGCCATGTTGTAGGTGGGTCGGAACGCACTGGTCAGCGGGAAACTACGCGACGACGCCAGACCGGCCACCTCACCGAACGACACGAACGGGTTCCACAGTACGAGCGCATGCCCGATGGGATCGAGGCCACGCCTGCCCGCCCGACCGGTCAACTGGGTGAACTGGGCCGGCGTGAGGAACTCGTGTCGTTCACCGGTGTATTTCGTCAGTTTGTCGACCACCACGGTGCGTGCCGGCATGTTGATCCCGAGCGCCAGCGTCTCGGTGGCGAACACGACGCGGACCAGCCCCTCGGTGAAGCACGCCTCAACCGCCTCCTTGAACGGCGGGACCATGCCGGCGTGGTGCGCCGCCACGCCGGCGTGAAGGGCAGCACGCCAGCGTTCGTAGCCGAGGGTGTGCAGGTCGTCGTCGCCGAGGCGCCGCACATGATGCTCCACAATGGCGTCGATGCGAGCCCGGTCGGCCGGCTCGGTGAGACGGACACCCGCTTCCATGCACGACCGGACGGCGTCGTCACAGGCAGCCCGACTGAAGATGAAATGGATTGCTGGAACGAGATCGGCTTCGGCCAACCAGTCGACGACATCGACCCGCGACGGAGGGGCGTAACGTCGACGAGGCCGACCTCTCGCCGGGCGGGCCCCACCACCGACCGGGTTGCGGTCGTAACGTTCGCCCTCGGGGTTGGCACGCCCATCGACAAGCGTGGGGATCACAGTGAGTCGCTCGGCAAGTCGGTCGCTGACCCCAAAGAGGTGGACCAACTCGACGGGACGTCGTGTTTCCACGACCGCCACGGTGGGGCCTCGCACCGAGCGGAGCCAATCGGCGAGTTCCTCCACGTTGGACACCGTCGCCGACAGGCACACGAGCGAGACCGTCGGTGGCAGGTTGACAATGACCTCCTCCCACGCCGGACCCCGGTAGGCGTCCTGGAGGTAGTGGACCTCGTCGAGGACCACCCAACGCAGCCCGTCGAGTGCCTGGGAGCCGCTGTAGAGCATGTTGCGGAGGACCTCGGTGGTCATCACGACCACGGGAGCGTCCCCGTTGACGGCGTTGTCCCCGGTCAGGAGCCCGACGGCGCTCTCCCCGTGTCGCCGAATCAGGTCGTGGTACTTCTGGTTGGACAGCGCCTTGATGGGGGTGGTGTAAAAGACCCGACCACCATTGGCGAGCGTCCGTTCGACGGCGTGCTCAGCAACGACCGTCTTGCCCGACCCGGTGGGCGCTGCGACGAGGACCGAGGTTCCCGCGTCAACAGCTGCGAGGGCCTCCCGTTGGAAGTCGTCGAGCGTGAACGTCCGCTCGGGAGGTTCAGGAGATGGTGTCGGGCACATCGGCGGCTGCGTTACGGCTCCTGCGTCTTGCCACCAGCCAGCCGATGAGGATCGACGCCTCATAGAGCAGGTACATCGGGAGGGCGAGAACTGCGAGGGTGATTGGATCACCGCTCGGGGTGATCACCGCCGCCACCACCACGATGATCACCGCCGCATACCTCCGGGCCGACGCCAGCTGACGCGGTTGGAGGATGCCGACAAGTTGGAGCGCGACGAGCAGGACGGGAAACTCAAAGCCGATTCCGAACGCCAGCATCATGTACAGCGTGAGGGTGAGGTAGCGGTCAACAGTGGGGATCTGCGCCACGTCGGGGCCGGCGACGCCGAAGAGGAAGTCGAGTGCCGGGCCAAGTGCGAAATAGGCCAGCGTCGCCCCCATACCGAACAGCAGGAGGGCACAGACCACGAACGGGATCACATACCGACGTTCATTCTTGTGCAGGCCCGGGGTCACGAAACGCCACAGCTGCCAGAGCAGGACCGGCATGGCGAGGATCACCCCTCCGTAGAGGGAGACCTGGAGGCGGATGGTGAACGGCGCCAGAGGGTCCGTGGCGTACAACTGGCAGTCCTCGACCTGACGACAGAACGGCTTGGTGATCAGGTCGATGAGCAGAGGCCAGGCGATGTAGGCGACCACGCCGCCGAGGGCGACCGCCACGATGCAGATGAGGAGCCGTCGCCGCAGTTCGGCGATGTGCTCCCACACGGTCATGTGATGCCCTGGCGCCTCGCTGGTCGGGAGCGCCGTCACGGCCGCTCTCCGCGACAGGTCATGAGAACGACTCCGATGGCCCGTCCATGGAAGGCCGGGTCGACCCGGTGGCACCGTCCGTGTCGGAGATCACCACGGCGCCCGCATCGAGTCGAGGACCCGGCCCCAAACCGGGGTGCAGGCTCTGCTTCGCCTGTTTGGGCTGTGCGGATGGTGCCGGCCCGGATGCGGACCCCTCCTCGGCGTCGAGGGCGTTGCGAATCTCATCCTGGAATCCCGATGAGAGCCGACGCAGCTGGGACATGCCCCGCCCGATCGAGCGCGCCGCGCCGGGGAGTTTGTCCGGGCCGAGCACGAGGAGGGCCACGAGGAGGATGACGAGGATTTCGGCCGCCCCGAGGTTGGGCATGTCGGTGATCCTACCGGTTGACGGCGTCGGCCGTTGCGTCGGACGCGGCGTTGAAGCGGGCCAGACGCCGACCGGTGGAAACCAGGCGACGGCGCTGGTGCTCAACGAGGGCGACACAGACCGAGGAGATCACCGCAGCACCTGCGAGGACCGAGACGGTGACAATTGCCATGACGCTCACGGCGCGAACACTAGGTCGGCTACCGGGCGGCGACACGGCGGTGGCAGGATGCAGCCATGACCGGGCGCCTCCCCTCGCTACTCGTCCCCCCCATCGCCTTCGCCCACCGGGGGGCGAGCGCCAACGCCCCGGCCAACACCATTGACTCGTTCGTGGCGGCCCTGCGACTCGGGGCCACCGGACTGCACACCGATGCCCGCCTCACTGCGGACGGACACGTGGCACTGCTCGCAGACGCCTCGGTCGGTCCACGTCTGCGGCGACGGCTCGTCAGCGAGACGAACCGGGACGACCTCCCGGCGGGAACCGCCACGCTTGGCGACCTCTATCTCGCCTGTGGGACATCGATGGACGTCGCCCTTGACGTCGCCGATACGTCAGCGGCGAGCGTCGCCGTCGAGGTGGCCCGAAACCTCGGCGCCGAGGGTCACCTGTGGCTGTGTCATGGAGACCTCGACACGTTGGCGGCGTGGCGGGTCCTCGACCCGCGGGTTCGACTGGTGCATGCCACCCATCGGGATCGACTGCCCTACGGCCCCGAAAGGCACGCCTCGGAATTGGCACGACTCGAGGTGGACGCCGTGCGACTTCACCACAGTCAGTGGAGCGGCGGCAATGTCGCCCTCTACCACCGCTTCGGCCGGCTCGCCCTTGGGGAGGACGCCGAGTTCCTCCGCCTCGTCGCCGCCCTCCTCGACGCCGGCATCGACGGGGTGTCGAGCAACCACGCTGAACTGCTCGCCACCGGGCTCAGCGCATTCGGCATGCAGTGACTACGAGCGACCTACAGGCCGCCAATCCGGTCGATGGGCCAGACGCGCCACACTGCCCGACCCACCAGCTGGGACTCACTCACGTAACCCACATCGGGCCAGCGGCTGTCCTTTGAGTTCGAGCGGTTGTCACCCATGACGAACAGATGACCCTCAGGAATGACACATGGGTCGCTACGGCCACATCGGGGACCAACCGTGGTGGAACCGGGTTGAGGAGTTCCACCACCCTGGCTGGTGAACGTTCCCGGGGGCAGGTACGGCTCCTCGAGGAGCGCACCGTCGATGTACACCTTGCCGTCGTCGATGACGAGGGTCTCCCCCGGCAGACCGACCACCCGCTTGATGAGATCCGCCACGCCGTCCTGGGTGGCTTGGGGCGGTTTGGCGAACACGATCACGTCGCCCCGTTGAATGTCGTCAGGTCCGTAGGTCAACTTGTCCACGATGACTCGGTCGCCCGTGGCGAGCACCGGTTCCATGGACTCCGACGGGATGTAGAAGGCCTGCGCCACAAACGTCCGGATTCCGAGCGCCACGAGGACCGCCCCCAGCACCACGAACACCCACTCGAGTGCCGTTCGCCACGGGGAGCGGACCCTCGGACCACCACCGGCGACCACGACCGGTGCATCTGTTGCGTCACTGGGGTGGTCGGGGGAAGCCACCGCTGCAGGCTACTCGCCGTAGCGTTTGAGGATGCGCCGGGCCACCGCGGCCCGATCGGGCTGGCCGAGGTCTCGGCCCTCGGCGACGATCCTCTCCACGGTGACCCTCGGACCGAGTTGCATGAGCATCCGCTCAAACCATCCGGACCCGCCGACGGGAACCACCACACGAACCCGACCGTCGTCGAGGACCTCGCGCTGATCGCAGTTCCATCGCTCCGCCGCCCACGCGACGTCCCCGTCGAGGACGAGGGTTGCCCGCGGAAGGTGGGAGGGCGGTTCCCACGCAGCGGTGGTGGCCGTGCGGGGCATCGACGCCGGGGTGTCGAGTGCCCGCACCTCGAGCACCCGGTCGAGGCGGAACCATCGTCGGTCGTTGGCCCGGTGGCACCAGGCGGTCACACTCCACGCCGCCTTGTCCACACCGACGACCCACGGTTCGATGACTCGTTCACTCTCCTCCCCGGAGTCGAGGCCTTCGTACCTGATCCACACCTGGGTTCCCAGTTTGGTCGCGGCGAACACCACTGGGAGGGCCTCGGAGTTGGCGCCGGCGAACTCGACGTCGAGGGTTTCGCCCGGGATGACCCCCATGGCCTCGGCCAGTTTGGCGAGTCCTCGGGCCAATGGCCCGTTGGGGTCGGTGTCGGGCAGGTCGGTGAGGCTCTCCCCCGCAGCGATGAGCGCCAGTGCCTGCGGCGCGGTCAGCGGCATCGGCCGATCGAGGCCGTCGTAGCGGATTGAGATCGTCTCACCGTCGTCGCTCAGCGACACCAGTTCGTAGTCGGTGTGTGGGTACACCCCGGTCATGTGCAGCGTCTGGAGATCCCGTTCGAGTTGCCCGGGGGTCAGACCGAATCGCTCGCACAGCTCATCCTTGAGCACGCCGCCCGGCTGGGCGGCAACCCACGACGCCATGGCCAGGGTTCGCGTCACCGCGTCGAGACTGCTGCCCCCCGCACTCACTGGTCAGCTCCCGCCATGTCTGACAGCCAGCCGACAAGATCGGCCCGGAGTTCCTCAGGTCCGAGGATCTCACCGTGTTCGAGCAGGCCGAGCACCAACCAGCGGAAACCTTCCCGGTTGCGGACCTCAAGGGTGACGACCGCGGAGCCGTCGGGGTTGAAGTCGACGTCCACATCGGGGGGCAGGTTCGGGATGATCGACATGCCCCACCCCGGGTCGATGAGCAACGTGGCCTCAATCGGATCACCCTCACCCCAGGCCCACGGATCCTCCATTGGCTTGACCGGGTCGTGCCGGGACGGGTCATAGCCTTCGGTGGTCGCGACGACCACGGGACCCGGCTCGCCATCCACAGACGTCATGCGGTCCACGCGGAAGTGACGCTGTTCATCGTGTCCACGGTCATAGGCGGTCAGGTACCACCAGCCGCGCTGGTAGAAGATCCGAAGCGGCTCAACCTCCCGGGGGGTTCCCCGGTACCCGAAGCGCACCACGGTGCAGCGCCGACGTGCCTCTTGCAGTTCGGCGAGGCCGGCGGGGACCTCGAGTTCGGCCAAAGGCGCTCCGACGGCCTCCACGGGGAAGGCGTACTCCTCAGGAATGGTGTCGATCACCCCGCCGAGGCGCAGGAGCGCCTGGTCGATCGCGGTGTTGCCCACTTTGACGATACGAGCCGCCACACGCAGAGCTGCCAGTTCATCGGGGGCGAGGTCCGGCAAGATCACGGACTCCTCGGGGGCCTCGATGCTGTACCGGTAGTCCTTGGGGTCAGCACCGGCGACCTCGGTGATGACCAGCGGGAAGCCCGCTGATCGCAGCACATCCTTGTCACGCTCAAAGGCTCGTCGGAAGGCCTCGGCGTCCGTTTCCTTGTACCGCCGGTAATACGGAACCCGCTGACGAAGTTCATCACGGGTCAGGGGCACGGCGGCGTTCAACAGCTCGAAGTACAGGTTGAGGAGCCGTTCAAGGGCAATGTCCCGCTGGCCCATGGGACGCACCTCAGGAAAGCCAAGGTCGTCCCAGTCGCCTGCGTCAGTCCCCTCTACCCCCGCGGTCACGTCCGCATCCTAGGTGATGGGGCGACAAGAACCAGGGGTCACAATGACGCGATGAGGCGCTCGACCCGCTCGTCGGCGTGGCGGAACGGGTCTTTGCAGAGCACGGTGCGCTGGGCCTGATCGTTGAGCTTCAGGTGTACCCAGTCCACGGTGTAGTCCCGGTTGGCCGCCTTGGCCTTCCTGATGAACTCGCCACGCAGGCGCGCCCTTGTCGTCTGGGGTGGTTGGTCCACGGCGGTGGCGATGGCGTCGTCGGTGATGACCCGTTCCACCATGCCCCGATCCTGGAGGCGGTGGAACAAGGACCGTTCCCGGACGATGTCGTGGTACTGCAGGTCCACGAGCGCCACCTCCGGGTCCCCAAGGTCACGCCCGTGGCGCTCGCGGTACGCCTCGATGAGCCGGTGCTTGATGACCCAATCGACTTCGCGGTCGAGCAGGAGCGGGTCCTCATCGATGGTGGTGAGGCAGTGCTCCCACATGATGAGCGCCTGCTTCTCCTCGGGGGACAGGTCACGTCGCTCGGCAAAGCGGAGCGCCCGTTCGAGGTAGTCGGACTGGATCTGCAACGCCGAGGCTTCGCGGCCGTTGGCGAGCCGAACGGGTCTCTTGCAGGTCAGGTCGTGACTGATCTCACGAATGGCACGGATCGGGTTCTCGAGGGTCATGTCCCGGAACACCACCGACGGCTCTTCGAACATCCGCATGATGAGGCTGGCGGCACCCACCTTGAGAAAGGTCGTGTACTCACTCATGTTCGAATCGCCCACGATCACGTGAAGGCGGCGGTAGCGCTCGGCATCGGCGTGGGGCTCGTCACGAGTGTTGATGATGGGCCGCGAGCGTGTCGTGGCCGACGACACGCCTTCCCAGATGTGTTCGGCCCGCTGGCTGATGCAGTAGGTGGCCCCCCGGGCCGTCTGGAGGACCTTGCCCGCACCGGCGTAGATCTGGCGGCTGACGAGGAACGGGATGAGGACCTCGGCGTACTCACTGAACTCGTGGGCCCGGGTACCGAGGTAGTTCTCGTGGCACCCGTAGGAGTTCCCTGCGGAATCGGTGTTGTTCTTGAAGAGATGGATCGTGCCCTTGATGCCCTCTTCGTGCATCCGCTCCTCGGCACCCACCAACAGTTGCTCGAGGATTCGTTCGCCCGCCTTGTCATGGGCGACGACCTCGGCGACCGAGTCGCACTCGGGTGTGGCGTACTCGGGGTGGGAACCGACATCGAGGTAGAGCCGGGCGCCGTTGGCGAGGAACACGTTCGACGAACGCCCCCACGACACCACCCTGCGGAACAGGTACCTCGCCACCTCGTCGGGACTGAGCCGACGCTGGCCTTTGAGCGTGCAGGTCACCCCGTACTCGGTCTCCAGACCGTAGATGCGCCGCTCCATGCGATCACGCTACCGGCGAACCGTCGCCCGCGTGGGTTCGAGAGTGGCCCTAAGAACCGAGCAGTTCGTCAATCTCGGGCCGTTCGAGTCGCCTGAACGTCCGACGGCCGTTCCCCCGGCCCAGCACCGCCGCCTCGAGGTCGGCCGATCCCAGTGTCCGGTCCGGCCCCGAGAGTGCCCCGACGACCGCGTTGAGCGCCGGGCCGAGTTGCTGGCCGGCTTGCCATGCAGCGCCGAGTCGCTCGGCGACCGCCTCGGCCTCACCACCGAGCACGGTGTAGTCGTGCTCATCGACCACGGTGCCGTCGTAGAGGATGTGGAACATCTGATTGTCGCTGGCGTCGTCGCCGATCTCCGCCACGAGGATCTCCACCTCCATGGGTTTCATCTCGTGGGTGAACACCTGGCCGAGAATCTGTGCGTACCAGTTGGCGAGCGACCGGGCGTCGACGTCTTCGCGGCTGTAGGAGTAGCCCCGCAGGTCGGCCTGGCGAACACCGGCGATGCGGAGGCTGTCGAACTCGTTGTACTTGCCGACGCCGGCGAACGCGATCCGGTCGTAGATCTCACTGATCTTGCGCAGCGTGGCCGAGGGGTTCTCGGCGCAGATGAGGATGCCGTCGGCGTAGGACACCGCTGCCGCGCTCCGACCACGGGCAATACCCTTGCGGGCGTAGTCGGCTCGGTCCTTCATGACCTGTTCGGGCGAGACGTACATGGGCATGCTCATCTCAACGGTCCCCCCGGTCATCGGTGGTCTCGGCCGACACGGGATTTGCCAGTCGCAGACGCGTGGTCAGCTCGGCGAACCGGTTCGCCACCTCGGACTCACCCACGCGGGTGAATCCTTCGGCGGTGATGGTGGCAACCGTCGGGTAGATGCCGCGCACCAGATCGGGTCCTCCGGTTGCCGAGTCGTCGTCAGCGGCGCGGAAGAGCGCATCAATGACGAGGTCCACGGCGGTGTCGCGTGGCATGTCATCGGCGAACCCCACCTTGATGACCGTGGAGGCCAGCATCCCGCCCGAACCGGTGGTGGCGAAATTCGTCTCCTCGTACCGACCGCCCGTCATGTCGTACTGGAACAGGCGGCCAGCCCCCCGGGCCGTGTCGTAACCGGCGAACAGGGGCACCACGGCGAGGCCCTGCATGGCCGCCGGGAGATGGCTGCGCACCATCTGGGCCAGCTGATTGGCTTTGCCTTCGAGACTGAGCGCACTGCCCTCAACCTTCTCGTAGTGCTCGAGCTGCAACTGAAACAACTTCACCATCTCCATCGCCGGGCCGGCGGCGCCGGCGATGGCGACCCCTGAATGCCGGTCAGCGGGGAACACCTTCTCGATGGAACGATGGGAGATGATGTTGCCCATCGTGGCTCGCCGGTCACCAGCCATGACGACGCCGTCGCGGTAACGCACCGCCACCACCGTCGTGGCGTGACTCGTGGGCAACTGGGCACCCGCACCGGCGGGTACCGTCCCGGAAAGAACCGGGGAACCGATGCCGAGGCTGCGCATCAGCGCGGCGAAGTCGGGTCCGGGGTCGTCGGCGGGACTGAACAGGGGCACGTTCATCGGCGGCAGGCTAGCGGACGCAACTGCGGAACCGTCGGGGAAGAACTACTGACCGCCCTTTTGGACGTAGGACTTCACGAAGTCCTCGGCGTTGGTCTCAAGCACCCCGTCGATCTCGTCGAGGAGATCATCCATTTCCGCCTTGAGTCGCTCACCCTTGTCCGAGGTGGTAGCCAGCGAAGCCTCTTCGGCGTCGCCCTCCTGACGCTCCGGGTTGGTGCGCCTCACCTGCTCACGTTCAGCCATGACCACCCTCCACGATTGTCTTCGCCGTCACCTCATGCCCCCAGTCGGTCCAGGAGTTCGGTTGGCGTGTCGGACTCATCGATCAGGTTACCGACGTGGGCGCGGGTTCCACGGGACGGCTCCATCATCGGCACCCTGCGTAGCGGATCGATCCCGACGTCAAACACCATTGAGTCCCAGTTGGCGGCCACGATGTCCTGCGGCCACTTGGCCAGACACCGCCCTCGAAAGTACGCCCTGGTGTCCTCAGGCGGCATCGTGGTGGCGACGTCGACCTCTTCGTCGGTGGTGATGCGCTCAAGACCCACGCGCATGGCGAGACTTCGGTCTGGCCTCAGGTCGTGATACTGCAGGTCCATCGCTGCCAGACGGGGGTCATCCCAGTCGAGTGCGTGCCGCTCGCGGTAGGCGTCGAGCAACCGGTGCTTGGCCACCCAGTCGACGATGTGGGAAACCGAGTTCGGATCCCGCTCGAGGCCACCGAGAACCTCCTCCCACCGGGTGAGCACCTCGGTGCCGGCGGCAACGCCGACCGATTCGAGTCCGCCGGCCTCCGACCACGCTCTCGCCGCTGCGAGAAGCTCCCACTGCAGCTCGAGCGCCGTGACGCTCGACCCGTCGACGAGCTGGAGCGGCGCACCCAGCGTGAGATCGCGCGACACCTGGCGCAGGGCCCGAACCGGAGCGGCGAAAACAAACTCACGTCGCAGCCACCCGTCCTCCACCATGCCGAGCACCATGGCGGTCGTCCCCACCTTGAGAAAGGTTGCGACCTCACTCATGTTGGCGTCACCCACGATGACGTGGAGCCGCCGGTATTTCTGTGGGTCGGCGTGGGGTTCGTCGCGGGTGTTGACGATGGGTCGCTTCAGCGTGGTCTCCAGCCCAACCTCCTCCTCGAAGAAGTCGGCCCGCTGGGTCAACTGGAACGGGACGGTGCGCCCCGAACCGTGCGGGGACTCCACACCGACCTTCCCGGCCCCGGTGAACACCTGACGAGTCACGAAGTGGGCGATGGCGTGCGGAACGATCCGGCCGAAGGGGACCTGGCGGTCCATCAGGTAGTTCTCGTGACACCCATAGGAGTTGCCCTTGCGGTCGGAGTTGTTCTTGTAGACCACGATCTCCTCGCCCTCAGGGAGCACCGACGCGGCAGCCTCCATGGCCTGCTGGGCGATGCGCTCACCGGCCCGGTCGTACAGGACGACCGATCTGGGGTCGGCACACTCGGGTGTGGAGAGTTCAGGGTGGGCGTGGTCAACGTAGAAGCGGGCGCCATTGGTCAGTACGGCGTTGACGAGGTGGGTCTCCACCTCAGGGGCGAGCGCCGAGGCTGCTGCGAGACCACGGGCGTCGACGCCCGGGCTCTCATCCTCGAAATCCCATCCGACCGGGGTTCGACCACCGGTGCGGCGCGCCACGCTGGCGAGGTAGGCGTTGATGAGCAACGACGAGGCCGAGATGGGATTGGGGTCTGCAGTCCCTCGGTGGAGAATTCCGTACTCGGTCTCAATACCGAAGATCTTGCGTACCGCCATAGGCGGCAGGCTACCGGGGCAGGACCCGGCTCACCGGTTCAGAGGTACTGCCCGGTCGCCACGCGCTCGATGGCGCGTCCACCACCCGGTGGTTCTTCCTCATCGGTGGTGACCAGGGTCCGCACGTAGATGATCCGCTCGCCCTTCTTTCCCGAGATCTTCGCCCAGTCGTCAGGGTTGGTGGTGTTGGGGAGATCCTCGTGTTCGCGGAACTCCTGATGCACGCTGCGCACCAGATCGTCGGCTTGCAGGCCCTCCCCACCCCCGGCGATGGAGCGCTTGATGGCGAGCTGCTTGGCGCGCCGCACGATGTTCTCGATCATTGCCCCCGACGCGAAGTCCTTGAAGTACATGAGCTCCTTGTCGCCGTTTTGGTAGGTGACTTCAAGGAACTGGTTGCGGACGTCGGTTCGGTACATCTCCGCCACCGCCGCCTCGATCATTGCCGCCGTGGCCTTGTCGGGATCGCCGCCACCCAGCGATTCAACCTCGGCAACATCAAGTGGGAGCGAGGCGTCGAGGTAGCGGGCAAAGATGGCGTGGGCGGCATCGGCGTCAGGTCGCTCGATCTTGATCTTCACGTCGAGACGGCCTGGCCGCAGGATGGCGGGATCGATGAGGTCCTCACGGTTCGACGCACCGATGACGATGACGTTGTTGAGGGACTCGACACCGTCGATTTCGGTGAGCAGTTGGGGCACGATGGTCGACTCGATGTCAGAGGAGATCCCGCTCCCCCGCGTGCGGAACAAGGAATCCATCTCGTCAAAAAACACGATGACCGGCCAGCCCTCCTCGCTCTTTTCGCGGGCACGCTGGAACACCAAGCGGATCTGTCGCTCGGTCTCACCCACGTACTTGTTGAGCAACTCCGGGCCCTTGATGTTGAGGAAGTAACTCCGGGCTTCCTCATCGCCAGACGCCTCGGCAACCTTTCGGGCGAGCGAATTGGCGACCGCTTTGGCAATAAGGGTCTTGCCACAACCTGGCGGGCCGTAGAGCAGGATGCCCTTGGGTGCGGGAAGCCGGTAGGTGGCGTACAGGGCCTGGTGGAGGAACGGGAGCTCGACGGCGTCCTTGATCTTCTCGATCTGGGTATCGAGACCGCCGACGTCCTCGTAGCGGATGTCGGGGACCTCCTCGAGGACGAGCTCCTCAACCTCGGGCCGCGGGAGCCGCTCGATGAGCAACCCGGTTCGCGGATCGGCGAGCAGGGTGTCACCGGCGCGAAGACGTTCGCCGGCAAGGTGCTCGGAGAGTTCCGCCACCTTCTCCTCGTCGGCGCGGCCCACGACCATCGCCCTGCGACGATCGGCCAACACCTCTTTGAGCACGACGACGTCGCCGGAGCGTTCCGGGGACCGGGCCATGACCACATTGAGTGATTCGTTGAGCACGACCTCGGCCCCTCGGGCCAGATCGGCGACGTCTGCGTCGGGATGGATCGCCACACGCATCTTGCGACCAGCGCTGAACACATCAACGGTGCCGTCCTCGTTGCGTCCGAGGTAGGTCCCGTACGCCGCAGGCGGTTGGGTCAGCTTGTCCACTTCCTCGCGCAGCGCCGCGATGTGGTCGCGGGCCTCACGCAGCGTGTACGTCAGCTTCTCGTTCTGGGATACGGCCTGGGCCAGCTGACCCTTGGCGTCAAGCAGTCGTTCCTCGAGGGTCCGGACCCGTTTGGGGGCGTCGGCAAGCCGGCGCCGCAGGGTGGCGACTTCCTCCTCGAGGACGCGGCTTTGTTCCCTGAGGTCGAGCAGTTCCCGCTGTTGCGGTCCTGACAGGGAGTCCTGCGGATCGTGCACCATGCCCCTCTCTGCGTCGTCGGTGGGACCCTACCGGTCTCGGCCAGCCCCGCGACGCACCCGGGACCGTGAGTGAGCACCCCCGGCCGATTTGCACCCGATTCCTCGTGTTTATTTCCGGTGTGGCTATGATGCGAGTGCTGAAACAGTGCGCGCCGTGGAGTCGGCGCCTCGCCACAGGAGAAGGATCCCCATGGGCATGAAGGTCTGGATCGATCAGGATCTGTGCACCGGCGATGGTCTCTGCGAAGAGATCGCCCCCGATGTCTTCACCCTCCTTGACGACGGGCTCGCCTACGTCAAGGAAGGCGACAAGGTCTTCAGCGATCCGGGCGGCCCCGAGGGTCTCGCCGTCGTCCCCGCCGGTCAGGAAGAGGGCACCATCGAATCCGCCGAGGAATGCCCCGGCGAGTGCATCTTCATTGAGATTGACTGAGCCCTCTCGCTTCTAGCGAATACACGCACCGGTGTCGACCGGTCCCGCTTCATTTGCGCGCCCGGCGTCGATGGCGACGCCCACCACCTCCGGCGCAAGGGCGTACGCCACGTCGGAGCGGTCCGAGGCGATGGCGAACACCGTGCCGACGACGTCGCCCTCAGGGCTCACGACGGGCGCCCCCGAGTCACCCCTGGCAAGACTGGCGGCAAGTTCGACGACGGTCCGACGGGGTCCGAGACGCCCGTAGATGTCCCGGCCGGTTGCGGTAAGCGACGACACGGCACGGGCGGGAGCGACCCGCAGCGGACCTCCCCCCGGATGTCCGAACACCCCACCCGACGCGCCGTTGCTTGCGGAGCCCTGCGGGAGCACCCCGCCGTCGAGTCCCTCGACCCAGAGCACCGCCACGTCCGCCTCCGGATCGAACACCACGACCTCTGCATCCAACAAGGATCCGTCCCGAGACTCCACTTCTACCTGCTGCCCGCCGGCAACGACGTGAGCGTTGGTCACCACCAGACGACCTGCCGACGAGTCGCTCCGCGCCCCACCCACGTAGCCCGTTCCGCTCTGGCCGGTCGCACACCCCACTGATCGCACCAGCACGACCGATTCGGCCACTCGTGTCGCAGTGGCGGCGTCAATGCCCGTCTCGGCAGGTGGCGGTCCGAGATCAGGGGTGGGTCCGAGTGCGGCGAACACCTCGGGGAACGGAACGTCGCCGGCAAGGCTGCGCAGTGCCTGCAAGGTGTCGGGCGGGTCCGGAAGGTGACGGTCCACGAGCTGAAGGACGCCTGACCCCGCCACCTGAGCGGAGACGGTGCCCCCAACACGGGACAGCATCGGTACGAGCATCCACAACACGACGACCACTGCGGCGGCAGCGACCAACGCCCCCGCGGTGCGATCGGCTGTGCCGAGCACCCCGTTGCGCCGCCGAGGACGGATGCGTGCCCCGACCGCCAGTCCGACCGACTGGCCCGCGGCCAGACCGGCGAAGAGCGTGACAGCGACCACACCCATCACCACCAGGTCCTCACGGGCTCCGAGGAGTCCCAACACCCACGGCATGACCCGCAGGGCCGCCACCAGTCCGATGGCCATCCCGATCCACGCAGCCAGACGAGCCACCATCCCGACGCGGGCGCCGCCCACGGCGGCGAGACCGATGACCGCGACGATCAGAAGGTCAGCGAGATTCACCCGAGCGCCCGCCGTGACCATCGGCCCGATCGCCCTCGGGGCGGGCGAGGCGGGCCACCGTCAAGAAACCAGTGTGACCCTGCATGCGATGGACGGGGCGCACGGCGGGATCCTCGACGTGCCACGCACGCTGAATCACCTCCACGGTGTCGATCATGGCGAAGCCGTGCTCCACGAGCGCTGCGTGAACGGTCACCACCTGCACCACCGATGGGGAGTAGCTGAGGATCAGGCCACCGGGACGCAACGCCTGGGCGGCGTGAGGAACAACCTGCCAGGGTTCGGGCAGGTCCAGCACCACCCGGTCGAGGCCTCGCTCATCGATCCCCTCATAGGAACTGCGCTCATGGGTCAGATACCGATCGAGGGCGTCGGCGCCGAGGAACCGCTCCACGTTTCGTCGAGCCCGGGCGTGGAAATCGGGGCGCAGCTCGTAGCCCGTGATGATTGCCCCGGCACGCAGCAACGCCATCGAGAGTGCACCCGACCCCAGGCCGGACTCGAACACACGCGCACCGGCGAAGATGTCGGCATGCATCAGGATCGGCCCGAGGTCCTTGGGGTAGATGACCTGTGCGCCGCGCGGCATGGAGAGCACGAAGTCCGCCAACGTCGGACGCCACACCTCGTAGCGGGCGCCTCGGTTGGACCGGACCACGCCACCTTCGTCCGATCCGATGAGGGCGTTGTGATCCACGATCCCGCTATGGGTGTGGAACTCCCCGTCGACGACGAGTTCCACGAGGTAGCGACGCCCCCGGCCGTCGACGAACAAGACCTGCTCCCCCGCCACCAGCGGGCGGTAAGGCGTCTCGTCGCCCATCAACGCTGCCGACGACGACGACGACGACGACGGGAACCCGACACGCTCTGAGTGGCTGACACCATGAGGGTCTCGCCATCGGGCAGGCCGCCGCGCCACAACACCCCGGTGTCGCGTCGCGTGGCGATACGGATGGCTCGGACCCCCCACAACAACGCCCCGAGGACCAGCCACCACGTCGATCCGCCGAGCACGCCGCGATCGATGGTGGCGCGACGCACCTGTTTGAGCATCAGACCCGCCTGATCTCCACAACCGTGGCGCTGCGGGTGCCGCGTCGACGGCCCAACCAGAAGGCGATCGCCACCACGACCACGACCCCAATGGCGACGGCAGTGACGGCAACCGAGCGCACGTCGTTGCCGATCTCCTCCACATCACCAGCGAGTTCCCGAAACTTCGACTCGATGTCATCAGGAGAGATCGCCGACCCGGCAGGAGCGAAGAGGGCCTCGGGACCCTGACCGCCGCGGGCGATCTCCACCTCGTTGTCGCTGGGGCTCATCGCTCTCCTCGGGAGGACACACCTGCACCAGTGCGGCGCTGGGTACTTCGACTGATGGCGAACAGGGCGAGACCAGTGACCACGACCATGAACAACGCCACGACCAGATAGGGGAACCACGAGAGGTTGTCGTTGAACACGGTCGTCTCGCTCTGGAGCACCCGAAGGATGGCCAGGCCAGCGAACACCACCGATGCAGCCACCAGCACCGCTCCGGCGAGACCCCAACCAAGGGACCGTCCGAGGGACCGAAGCGGATCGACCGTCTCCTGCTTGGCGTAGGTGACGAGAAGGTCGCGCAACTCCCGGAGGGTGTCAGCCGTTCCCTTGGTACCCGCTCTGGCCACAATGCTCCTGACCTCGTGTCAGGCCCCGCTGAGGCCTGAGGACGAGCCGAGCATACCGGGCGGGCACCCCACAGGCTGCCGCGCCTCACTCCGGGGGTGGGAACCGTGCAGCGAGGAGTTCGTGTTGCTCGTCGAGCATGTCAGCGAGTCGGGCCATGCGCTCATCGGGCCCCACACACGCCAGAAGCTGCTGGCGATCCCACTGGCCCAGCGGACTCACCGCAACGAGTTGCTCCGCAGCGGCGACGGGATCATCGTCGAAGGTGATGTCTCCCGGATCGTCGGCGAGGCCGCGTGACACGAGCAGGCCCACGAGATCCTCGAAGCGTTTCCGGGCCTCCCCCACCCCAGCAGCGATCTGGGGCCCAGGCGGGAGATCGGGCCATGGCTCGACACGGGCAAGTGGGTAGGGCGCATCGTCAAGCCATTGGACGACGCGGAGACGCCTGACGCCAACAGCGATCACCGCCCAACGCCCGTCGGGCGTCGGGTGGGCCTCGGTAAGGGTCGCCTCGGTTCCGATGTCGCTGCGGGTTTCACCACCACCAACCTCCGAACCGCGCTCGATGAGCACGACCCCAAAGGGACGGTTCTGCTCGAGACAGTCACCGACGAGTCGCCGGTACCTCGACTCGAACACGTGCAGCGCCAGGACCTGACGGGGCACCAGAACCGAGCCGAGCGGGAACATTGGCAGCTCGATCATCTCAGGGCACCCTGGAGGGTCCGAGGGCGTCGAGCGGCGGGCGATCGGGGAACGCCCGGATGACCCGGACTGCGGCGTCGGGCCACGTCACGCTCAGTGCAGGGTCGTCGCGGGCCCCGTTGGACACCCAGGCGAAGTGGGCGAGACGTCCGTCGCCGCCGAGAGCCGCACCAGCGAGTGCCCGCACCGTGTCAAGCGTGCCGGTCTTCGCCCGCACCAGACCGGCGGTCCCCTCTTCGGTGAGGCGCCCGGCGAGGGTCCCGGACTGTCCGGCCACCGGGAGATTCTCGACGAGGACCGGGTCCGCCGTGACCCGCTCCATGAGTGCAACGAGCAGTGCACACGTGACCCGGTTTCCGGTGTGCAGACCTGATCCGTCCGCCACGACCACACCAGTGGTGGGGAGACCCCAACGTGCGAGCGTTGCAGCCACCGTGGCCGCTCCGGTGGCGGTCGAGCCCGCGCCGGACACGCCGAGGCCGATCTCACGGAGCAACTGTTCAGAAGCCCCGTTGTCGCTCCAGCGGAGCACCTCACCGAGAATGGCGCTGAGCGGAGGCGAGGCGTGGGTGGCGACCGACGACGCTCCCGGTGAAGCGACACCACTGCGCCCCGGCGATCCCACGGTCACGCCCCGCTGGGCGAGCAGGGTCGTGAAGATCGCTGCGGCCTCCCCCGCAGGGTCCCCGGGCTGCCCCCGCCGACCGCTGCGACCCGGTTCCTCCACCCACCCGTTGAGCCCGCCATTCACCCGGAGCGCCCCTAACGAACCCACCGTGTCGCCGACGAGATACGAGGGGTCCCACCCTGCGACGGACCGCGCTGTGTCGTGCCGGGACCCGTCACCGACGACTGCGCCGGTCACCTCTCGCAGCCCGGTCGCCGCCACCGAGTCGGCCAATGCTTCAAGCGACGACCTGGTGCGACCCGGGCCCCCCGGCAGGGACGCGGCGTACCCGGCGGTGCCGAGAACCGGATCGCCTCCCCCGATGAGATAAAGATCACCCTCGACGCGTCCACCATCTGGCGGCGAGGCGGCGCTGACGGTGGTGACGAAGCGATGGTCCGGGCCCCACAGGTCGAGCGCGACTGCTGCGGTGGCGACCTTGAGCGTTGAGGCGGGCACCAGTGGGCGATCCGGGTTGCGGGCGAAACGCACCCCACTGGGGTCGCTCACGACCAGACACGCCTCAGGAGGGGCCGCTGCCACCGCGGCGTCGAGGCCACCGACGAGACGGTTCACCGCCACCTGGTCAGCCACGAGCGAGGGGACCCTGCGCACCGACAGGACGGGGGTGGTTGGCGAGGGGGGACTTGGCTGTTGGGCACGCGCCACATCGGCAACCAGAGCGGACCCCACGGAGGCCGCGGCGAGCAGCGCCACCACCGCACGGACGGGTCGCACGATCAGCTCCGGTTCCCGTGGACGGCCATGCCTACATCCGTCGCTGGCGCCACCGGGCATAGGCCCACAGGTGGGCGAGGCTGCGCACGGCCCGCTGGGACGAGGCGAAGCAGTACTGGCCGAACTCTCGAACACCCGCAACGGCGGCGTTGTCGGGGTCGGCGACGGCCAACTCGGTGGCGACGAGGAACGGCTTTGCAGTCTCAGACGAGCACCGGGCCGCCGACTCGGCGTAGCGACGATCCTGACGGTCGTGGAATGCCACGATGCGTTCGAGGCCCCACTCCGGGTAGAACGGTCCCTGCCGCTCCATCCGACCCTGGTTGGCCTGGATGCCGACACCGAGAACGATCACCCCGTCGATGGCCGGATGTCGTGCGAGCATGTCGAGCACCTCGGGAATGGTGTCCTTGGTCTCGCCACCGGCGAGGTCAATGGGGTTGTTGCGACTCCACCGGGGAGGCAACAGTTCATCGAGACCTTCACGCAGGTCCCCCGGCAACGAGACGAGCTCGAGTTGGGTCGCAGACAGCGCGTCGGCGGTCATCACTCCCCACCCGCCGACGGTGGTCATGACCGCCACCTTCGGGCCGGCAGGCAACGGCTGGGTGGCGAAACACGCCGCGGTGTCGAACGCCTCTTCGATGGTGGCTGCCCGCACGGCACCGGCCTGACGGCACATGCCGTCGAACACCCGATCGTCGGTGGCGAGCGAACCGGTGTGACTCGCCGCAGCCCGACTCCCACTGTCGGTCGCTCCCCCTTTGACCAACACCACCGGCATGCGCTCACACGCTGCGCGCAACGCTGTGAAGAACCGCCTCCCGTCCTCGATTCCCTCCACATAGACGAGACCGACTGAGGTGTGCGGGTCGGTCGCCAGGTACTCGAGCACGTCGGATACCCCCACCGCGGCGGCGTTCCCCACCGAGATGGCCCGACTCACCCCGACGCCAGAAGCCACGGCGTAGTTCATGAACGACGACACCAAGTTCCCTGACTGGCTCACGATGCCGATCCGTCCCGCAGGCGGGTACGGGGCGACGATCTGGGCGCACAGGTTCGCAGGGGTGGAGACCAGTCCCTGTCCGTTCGGCCCGACGACCATGATGCCGAGTTCGTTGGCGGCGGCGACCAGAGCCGCCTGCGCAGCCCGGCCCTCCTCCCCCGCCTCGCCGTACCCGGCGGAAGCAATGAATGCGGTGGCGACCCCACGGTCGGCGAGTTGCGACAGCACCTCGAGGTTCGTCGCCGCCGGCGTGCACACGAACGCGAGGTCGACCTCGCCGGCGGGCAGGTCGTCCAAGGAGGTGAGCGTCTGCACTCCGAGCACTTCAGCGCCGTCGCGGTTCGTTGCGAAGACTCTCCCCTTGTAACCATTGGCAAGAATGTTGTGCAGGGCGACGAACCCGAACTTGCCGGGGTGGGTTGAGGCTCCCACCACAACGACACCCTTCGGGTTGAACAGTCGCTCGAAGTGTTCGACAGACATCGCCCTCACCCCTCGATCTCAACGAGCGCGTCAACGGCCACGGGACGTCCGTCCACGATGATGAGCGGGTTCAGGTCCACTGACACGACTTCGGGGTGGGTGGCCACGAGTTCCGAAAGGCCAAGCAACACCTCGACCACTGCGGGTCGGTCAACGGCCGGCTCTCCTCGGAATGGACCCAGCAGCACCTGGTTGGTGAGGTCCTCGAGCATCTCCTCAGCATCGGTGCGGGTGATGGGCAGCAACCGGAAGGCGACGTCACCGAGCGCTTCGGCGAACACACCGCCGATGCCAACCATCACGGTGGGCCCGAACTGGGGGTCGTGGGTCACCCCGGCGATGAGCTCGCGTGCCCCATGGACCATGGGGGCGACCAACACCCCGACCTGTCCGTCCTCGGGGCGGGCTGCGTCGAGCAACTCCGTCGCGGCTCGTTGGACCGCAGCCTCGTCACCAAGTCCGAGACGGACCAGCCCTCGCTCGGTCTTGTGGGCGATGTTGTCGCCGCACAACTTGGCCACGACGGGGAACCCCAACTCGACCGCTGCGGTCCCCGCAGCCTCCGGGCTGGTGACCACGCGCTCAGCGAGCAGCGGAACCCCACATGGAGCCAAAAGCTCCTTGGACTTCTCCTCAGACAAGGTCCTGCGTACCGACGAGTTCGAGGTTGCCACATCGTCAACCCTAGAGCCTCGGTCCAATTCCCGAATCGCGCCCCGGTAATGTCCCCTCCATGAACATTCTCGCCGCAGTATTCATCGACGACATCGAAGTCCGTCAGGTTTCGGGCCCGTCCACCCGTCTGGATCTGCGTGGCGTCCAGTTCTCACTCGCTTCCCCCCAGCCCGTTCCCGTCACCATTGAGCCTCACCTCGTCGTGTTGGTCCACTGCCCCGTGAACCATCCGGGTACGGCTGCTCTCGAGGTGGTGTACGAGCGCAACGGTGAACAGGTCGCCCGTAACGTGCAACCACTGCAGGTCGAGCCCGGCCGGTTCAACTACCGACTCGTCCGCGCCGAATTGACCTTCACCGACTACGACACCATTGAGGCCCAGTGCCGCATCGACCTTGGTCCGGTCACCTCGGTTCCACTGACCCTCCTCCCCCCTGTGAACGACACCGAGGGGTGACCGACACCACCCAGTGTTGGGCGGCGGAGTCCTACCACCCGATCGCTGCAGCTGCGCTTGGTGAGGTGGTCGGGGAAATCATTGACCACCTCGGCGACGAGCCGGATCTCGCCGTGGTCGTCTCCCGTGGCGCCCACAGCGAGATGATGCAGAGCGCGCTGGGGGCGCTGGAGGCGGCACTCCGGCCCCGCACTGCGCCTCTCGCGGTGGCGGATCGGGTCGCCAACACCGAGGCGTCGCTCACGCTGTTCGCCGCCCGGTTTGCGCCCTCACCGACCGGCACCTCACCCAGCGTGGACCGCCCCGGCGTGACCCTCGTCATGGGCGATGACCCACTCACTCGGCCGGTCCATGGCGGTGACCTCGGCAGCCCCGCCGAGGTGTTCGGCGGGCTCGGCCCGCTCGGTGAGAAGGACGCAGCGGCGTGGACGACCCGGATTGGTCGGGCTCGGGGGCGGCTGTGCCCGCAGTGGCGACCGGTGGGTGACCCGATGGTGGTTACCGGGGTATCGGCCGACGCCCTCACGTCGCTCGCCGGCGAACGTGCCACCGAACGCCTTGAACGCCTGATCGGTGGCCTCGGCGATTCCGGGCGCCTGGCGGCACGGAGTGGTCTGATGCTCGGCCGCCTGATCGATGAACGCCTCATGGACTGGTCCGCCGCTGATCTCGTACCGACCGACGTCCTCGGGGTGCGCCGCTCCCAGGGCGCGGTAGTCGTCGCCGAACCGATCCCGCTCGGTGCCGTCGTGCAGTTCCTCGTCGCCGACCCGGACACGCTCGAGACGAATCTCGCAGCGGCGGCGACAACCCTCGCCCCCCACGGTGCCGCCGGCGCAATCGTGATCACCGATACACCGCTGCCCGCCATCCCGCGCCCGGGCGGAATCGCCGCATCGATCTCGGTTCCTGTCGAGGCGGTCATCGCCCCCGTGGCCGGGGCGACCTTCGTTCACCGACGGGCAGCCGCGCTCATCGTCGTCGGTCCGACCCGTCACCACAGACACGACCAGAGGCTCGGCTAGGGTGCGCCCGGCGATTGATCCGGAGTCACAACGGGCGGGAGTGGCAGTGAGCGAAGCGGTCGGGAACGGTGTTGATGTCGAAGCAGCGCGGACGATTGCCGCGGTGCGAGGACTCGCCATGGACATGCCGAGGGAGGCCAACTCCGGCCACCCCGGTACCGCCATGGCCCTCGCCCCCCTCGCCTACGTGCTGTGGGGTCGCATCATGCGCTTCGACCCCAAAGACCCCACGTGGCCCGATCGTGACCGCTTTGTCCTGTCGTGCGGTCACGCCTCGGTGCTGCTGTACTCAATGCTCCATCTCACCGGGTACGACATCAGCATCGACGACCTCCGCAACTTCCGGCAGTGGGACAGCCTGACCCCGGGCCACCCCGAGGTTCACCACACGCCCGGCGTTGAGGTCACCACCGGCCCCCTCGGACAGGGCATCGCCAACGCCGTCGGAATGGCGATCGCCGAGGAGTCGTTGCGAGCCCGCTTCGGACCCGGGTTGTTCGACCATCACACCTTCGTCATCGCGTCAGACGGTGACCTCATGGAGGGCATCAGTCACGAGGCAGCGAGCCTCGCAGGCCACCTGGGCCTGGGGCGACTCGTCGTGATCTACGACGACAATCGGATCACCATCGACGGGTCGACCGATCTCGCCCTCACCGACGACGCTGCGGCCCGTTTCCGCTCCTACGGTTGGCACGTCGAGGAACCAGGCGACGTCGGCGAGGACCTCGATGCCATTGAGGCGTCGATCCGCGGGGCGATGGCCGTCACCGACCGACCCAGCCTCATCGTCCTGCAGACCCACATTGGTCACCCGTCGCCGAAGTACGTCGACACCTCAGACGCGCACGGATCCCCGTTCGACCCTGACGAGATCGCCCTCACCAAGGAGATCCTCGGGATCCCGCCGCAGGAGACGTTCTGGGTTCCCGATGACGTGTTGGACCACGCCCGACAGTTCGGTGTTCGCGGCGCCGCCGAGCGCGAGGCATGGGAACAGCGCCGCTCCACCTGGGACGGGGACCGGGACACGCTCGCTGCCTGCCTCGACGGCCGAGGACTACCGGGTTGGGATGAAGCCCTGCCGGTGTGGGAACCCGGGGCAAAGGTGGCAACACGTGTGGCATCGAAGGACTGCCTCAACGCCATCATGGACCAGGTTCCCGGTCTTGTGGTCGGCGGCGCCGACCTGACCGGAAACACCGGGGTGGCGGTCAGTGGCCATGCGGCGTTCAGCAGCACCGACCGGCAGGGGCGCATGCTCTATTACGGGGTGCGTGAGCACGCCATGGGTGCCGCCATGAACGGCATGGCGCTGCACGGTGGCGTGTTGCCCGTCGGAGGCACGTTCTTCATCTTCTCCGACTACATGCGCCCGGCCGTCCGCCTCGCCGCCCTCAGTGGGGCGCACGTCATCTACTCGTGGAGTCACGACTCGGTCGGGGTCGGCGAGGATGGTCCGACCCACCAGCCCATCGAACAACTCGCCTCGCTCAGGTCGATGCCGGGCCTGTGCCTCATCCGACCCGGTGACGCAAACGAGACGGCAATGGCATGGCGGGTGGCGGTCGACCACGACGGGCCGGTAGGGCTGATCCTGAGCCGCCAGAACCTCGCCGTTCTCGACGGGACAGCCAACGCAGAGGGCGTGCGCCACGGCGCCTACGTCCTGCGGGAACCCAACGCCGAACCCTCAGCCATCGTGGTGGCGTCCGGTTCCGAGCTTGAACTCGCCGTGGACGCAGCCGAACGCCTCGGTGACGCCGGCATTGCCGTCCGCGTGGTGTCGATGCCGTCATGGGATCTGTTCGACGCGGCTGACGCCGCCTACCGGCGTGAGGTCCTCCCACCCGGGGTCCCGGTGGTGTCGGTGGAAGCAGGCTCGACGTTCGGGTGGTCGAAGTGGGCGGACGTATCGGTCGGCATCGACCGGTTCGGGTCCTCAGCGCCGGGCGACGAGGCGATGACGAACCTCGGCATCAACGTCGAGGCCGTGGTCAACGCCGTCACCGCTCTCGTGAACTGACGGCGGCGCACCCGTCCCCTCCCGCCTGACTGGGGGTCGCCGCAGCGACCCTCGGAGTTGCGCCACACTGTGCTGAGCGGGTGGCACACTTCACCCCGAACGCCTCGACGCACAGGGAGCACGCCATGGGCCGACTTCACGACCTCCATATCGAGCAGGGCCAGAGCCCGTGGCTCGACAACCTGCGACGGGGATGGGTGACCAGCGGCGAACTGGAGCGATGGGTGGACCGAGGTGTGCGCGGCCTGACCTCGAACCCGACGATCTTCCAGAAGGCCATCGAGTCCACCAGCGACTACGACGAACAGTTCGGGGACCTTGTTGCGTCGGGGACGAGCATCGACGACGCCTACTGGGACCTTGTGACCACCGACATCCGCAGCGCCCTCGGGATCCTTGCGCCGGTCCACGAGTCAAGCGGCGGTGCCGACGGATTCGTGTCCGTCGAGGTGGCCCCCAGCCTTGCCCATGACACCGACGGCACCATCGCCGCAGCCCGCCACCTCCACCAGGTGATCGACGCCCCGAACCTGTTGGTGAAGATCCCCGGCACGGCTGAAGGTCTTCCTGCCATCACCACGGCCATCACCGAGGGCATCAGCGTGAACGTGACATTGCTGTTCTCCGTCGACCGGTACGCCCAGGTCATCGAGAGTTACCTCCAAGGCCTCGAGGCGCATCCCGGCGATCTCACTGCGGTCTCCTCGGTCGCCTCGTTTTTCATCTCGCGGGTCGACACGGAGGTTGATCGGCGTCTGGGGGCTATTGGCACGCCGGAGGCGTTGGCGCTGCAGGGCCGAGCGGCGGTGGCCAACGCCCGTGTCGCCTACCAGGTGTTCCTCGAGGCGTTCAGTGGGCCCCGCTGGGAGGCGCTCGTCGCACGCGGCGCTCGGGTGCAGCGCCCGCTGTGGGCGTCCACCTCGACGAAGAACCCCGACTACCCCGACACGCTCTACGTCGACACCCTGATCGGGCCCGACACCGTCAACACCATTCCGGACACCACGCTCGCCGATTTCGAGGATCACGGCACGGTGGCGCGAACCATCGACGTCGACCCCGACGAGGCCGGCAGCACCCTTTCGGCCATCGAGGGCCTGGGGGTCGATCTGAATGAGGTCACGAGCCTGCTCGAGGCTGAAGGCGTGACGGCGTTCACCAAGTCCTTCGACGAGCTGCTCGGCGTCCTTGATGGACGCGCCGCCCAACTGCGCTCCTGACCATGGGTGGTGGCCGGCGGCGGCCCACGTCGTCGGCGCCAACTGGTGACCGTCATTGCGGGTTGGCGGCTACATTGCGCCCATGACCTCGCCGTCCAGCGTGTGGCCCGCACATCTCGGTGCCCCCTTCGGCGGAACGGACGAGGAGTTGTTCGCCGCGGCATCAGCGGTCCGTGATGCCCAGTTCGGCAATCGGGTGACCTACTCGCCCAAGGTCTTCATCCCTTTGACCATGCTGTGCCGGGATCGGTGCGGCTACTGCACGTTCGCCCAGCCGCCGGCCCGGGTGGCTGAACCGTTCCTCAGCCCAGCCCAGGTGCTCAACATCGCGCGACACGGCGCCCGGTCAGGCTGTCACGAGGCGCTGTTCACCCTTGGTGAAGCCCCCGAGGAGCGGTACCCCGTCGCCCGCGAGTGGCTGACGTCAAACGGTTACGGGTCAACGGTCGAATATCTCGCCGCCATGTGCGCGCTGGTGCTGGCAGAGACGGGACTGCTTCCTCACGCCAACGCCGGGGCACTTGGCGCTTCGGACCTCGCCACCCTGCGTGCCGTCGCCCCTTCCCAGGGAATGATGATCGAGTCCTTGGCCGATCTCGACTGTCACCGTGGGGCACCGGACAAGGTCCCCGAGCGTCGCCTCGCCACCCTCGAGGAGGCGGGACGACTCGGCATTGCGTTCACCACCGGCATCCTCGTCGGAATTGGCGACACCATGGCCGATCGTGTGGAGGCGCTTGAAGCCATCGCTGCGAGCCATCGCCGCTGGGGCCACGTCCAGGAGGTCATTGTCCAGAACTTCCTGCCCAAACCCGGCACGGCAATGCATGACGCCCCGGCGTGCGACCCCGCTGAACACCTCCGGACCATTGCTGCCGCACGACTCATCCTCCCTCCCGACATCCACCTCCAGGCCCCGCCGAACCTCGCCGATGATTTCGGTCGGTTGCTCGACGCCGGCATCGACGACTGGGGTGGGGTGTCACCGGTGACGGCCGACCACGTGAACCCGGAACGGCCCTGGCCCGCGATCGATCGGCTTCGGGAGGTCACCGAGCAGAAGGGATTCACCCTCGCTCCCCGGCTCACCATCTACCCCGAGTACGCCCAGAACCCCGAGCGGTTCCTTGACGAGTCGCTCCGTTTCGCTGTGATGGACCGATCCGACGCCGAGGGCCTCGGTCGTGACGATCCCGGCGCCCTGTTCGTGCAGCAGTTGACCCCGGCGTCCCCCGAGCAGGTCGACGACGGGGTTGAGGTCATCCATCTCGGACCGCGTTCCACCGTGTGGTACTCGGGAGGCACCGAGGCACCACCACCGCTGCGCGAGGCACCGAGAGTCGCTACGCCCCCGAGCGCGCTGAGCGTCGTTGCCGACCTCGGCGCCCACCGTGGACACAGTCGCGTCCGTGACGTGATCGCAGGGGTAGCGGCCGGAGGTGAGGCCGGGGTGGATGAACTGGTCACACTGTTCTCCGCCCGCGGTCCCGAGTTCCACGAGGTGTGCGACCTCGCCGACGACCTCCGCCGCCACGCTGTGGGCGACACCGTGACCTGGGTCCACAACCGAAACATCAACTACACCAACGTGTGCACGTTCAAGTGCCGGTTCTGTGGATTCTCCAAGGGCCCGCTGTCGCTCAACCTGCGCGGAACGCCGTATCTGCTGACCCTTGACGACATCGCGGAGCGCACCGCCGAGGCGGTGGCCTCGGGGGCCACCGAGGTCTGTCTTCAGGGCGGCATCCACCCCGACTTCGACGGCGACTACTACATCGACGTGACCCGGGCGGTGAAAGCTGCCGTGCCGGCGGTTCACGTCCACGGGTTCACCGCCCTCGAGGTGACCGAGGGTGCCCGGCGCCTTGGCGAGGATCTCGCCACCTACCTGACCCGTCTGAAGGAGGCCGGACTCGCCAGTCTCCCGGGGACCGCGGCCGAGATCCTCGACGACCCGGTACGAGAGATCATCTGTTCGGACAAGATCACCACCGACGAATGGCTCGAGGCCCACCGCACCGCCCACCTCGTCGGACTCCGCTCCAACGTGACCATCATGTTCGGACACGTGGAACAGCCGGTGTCGTGGGCCAGACATCTGGTCCGCACCCGCGACCTCCAGCGCCTCACGGGCGGCTTCACCGAGTTCGTGCCGCTCCCCTTCGTCCATCCCGGCGCACCCATTTACCTCCAGAAGCGGGCCCGTCGTGGACCGACGTTCCGTGAGGCGCTGTTGATGCACGCCGTGGGTCGCATCGCCTACCGGGACCTCATCGCCAACGTGCAGGTGTCGTGGCCGAAACTCGGCGTTGAGGGCGCCCGGCAGGCGCTCTCGTGCGGAGCGAACGACCTCGGTGGAACGCTCGTGAACGAGAACATCTCACGTGCAGCCGGCGCCGCCCACGGTCAGGCCATGGAGCCGGGCGACTTCGCCGGCATCGTCGCCCCCCTGGGGCGGCCTGTGGAGCAGAGGACGACCCTGTACGGGCCGGTGAACCCGCCGGTGACCACCGGCTGAGTGTCACACCTCGTCGTCGGGCACTCGTCCGTCGGTGCGGGCCAGCAGTGACGCCGCCTTGTCAACGGCGCGACGCGCCCGGGTCAGCAGTTTCTCGTCGACGGGGAGCTCGTGGCCGCCAGCGTCGATCGAGTCCCGCAGACGCGCCATAGCGAGGTCGGCGAGCTCTTCGCTGATCGTCTCAAGTCGATGTCGAAGGTCGTCGAACTCGCCAGCCATGTCGTCATTGTCGCAGACACGACCGCCGACGAGCGTGTCACGGTGTCATTGGCCACCATGGGCGCGCACTAGGGTGCCCGGCAATGGCTGTCGATGATGCACACGAATGGTTTTCCGTTGACGTTGGTGACGAGACCTACCTGTTCGACCTGACGTTCCTGTCGAGTTCATGGAGTTGCATCTACGGGAGGGGTTGTCCCGGTATTGCCGCCGAGCCCGCCCCCGAACTCGAGCGTGGCTGCTGTTCGCATGGCGCCCACCTTCTCGACAAGGCCGACCGCAAAAAGGTCCGCAAGTTCGCCGGTGAGTTGACCGAGGCCCAGTGGCAACTCAAGGGGGTGGCCGATGCGCTCGGCGACCCGATCCATCGCAACAAGGAGAACGACTGGGTCACCCGAACCCATGACGGTGCCTGCATCTTCCTGAATCGACCCGGGTTTTCGGAAGGGGCGGGATGCGCGTTGCACCTCATGGCGCTCCAGACCGGCAAGCGGCCACTCGACGTGAAGCCCGCGGTGTGCTGGCAGGTTCCGCTACGCCTTGACTTCCATCACAGCGACGCCGGTCATCTCACCTACATGCTCACCGAATGGAAGCGTCGGGATTGGGGTGAAGGTGGCGAGGACTTCAACTGGTGGTGCACCGAATCACCGGAGGCCTTTGGTGACGGTCACGGCGAACCGGTGTGGCGCACACTCGCCGACGAGATCATCGAACTCGTCGGCCAGGAACCTTACGACGCGCTGGCTGAGCACCTGAGGGGTCGGGAGGCGCCGGCAAGTGATGCGGTGCCAGTGCGCCTGCTCCCCCACCCGGCGCTCAGAAGCCGGGACTGATCAGTCCTCAGTCTCGTCGGACTCCTCGAACCGGCACCAAGAGGCGTGGGCCGTGCCGGGCTCGCAGTCGCACTCGGGGCAGGGCTCGGGAGGACGCCCGCCGAGGAGGTCTTCGAGATCGATAGTGGTGCGCTTCAGGGCCCTGGCCTCTTCGAAGCGGCGATGCCGACCCTTCTTCACCGCGCACTCTCCTGTCCGGCTCCCGGTGTTGGCCCCACTCTACCGCCACTGCGACCCCTCGCCGCCAACTGCGCCCTCTCAGCGCACAAACATCCCCGTAACGGGCCCCAGGACCTCGGGTCCTACACTCGAGGGGTGGCCGGTCCCGCTCTGTCTCCGATCGGGGTAACCCGCTGAGATGCCCGCTGTGGCCGCCCTCATCCTGTTCGCTACCGGGAGTGCGTTTTTGGGCACCCTCGGCGGCTTGGGCGGTGCGCTGTTCTTGGTCCCGGTGCTGGTCCTCGCCGGAGTCGACCCCCTCGTCGCCGTCCCCCTTGGCGCCACCTCGGTGGTCGCCGGCTCGCTGGCAGCGGGCGCCCCCCAGATTCGGGCGGGGCTGGTGCATCAGCGGATCGGGGTCACCATCGAGGTCGTGGCCGTCGTCGGGGCGGTGGTGGGCGCCGCCATTGGGGATCGGGTGAGCGCCGAGGCCCTCACCTGGGTACTCGCTGCCGTCGCCCTGCTCGCCGCCATCTCCGCAGCCCGACCGACCGCCCCCTACAACCTCCCTCAGGGGTCGTTCGGCGGTGAACTCGGTGGTGAGTGGCCCGGAACGCTGGGTGGGGCGTACCGACTCGGAGACGAGGTCGTCCCCTATGAGGCCAAGCGGGTACCCGCCGCACTGTCCCTTATGTCGGTCGCAGGCCTCGTGTCCGGACTCGCCGGGGTCGGTGGGGGCTTCATGAAGGTCCCGGTGATGCGGGAAGTCATGCGGGTTCCCATCAAGGTGGCCGCCGCCACCAGCACCTTCACGGTCGGGGTGACTGCTGCTGTGAGCCTCATTGTGTACTGGCGTCAGGGGCGTGTGGACCTCGCCGCCACCAGCGCAGTCATCATCGGCGCGGTCATCGGTGGAGTCGTGGGCACCCGGGTCAGCGCCAGACTCGCCCCGACCACCACCCGACGGGTCATTGCGGTGTTACTCGCCGCCGTGGCGGTCATCCTGGTGGTGCGGTGAGTAGCGACGAGGGCGAACGCATCGGGCCCGACGATCCGGGACCGATGCACACCGCCCGAATCCGGCGACAACGAACGACGGCTGTGCTTCTCACCGTGCTGGTCACGCTCGCCGCCAGTTTGGCGCTGTTGGCGATCCTGCTCCCCGACGGGCCCGACACGGCGGTGGCGACCGCCGCACTGGTGGTACTCATCGGCGCCCCGCTCGTGCGGGTGGGCTGGTTGGTAGCTCGGTGGTTCAGGCTCGGCGACGTGCGCTACGGCCTCGTGGCGCTGGCCGTGCTGGCAGTGGCTGGGATCGCCATCGCCATCTAGGTCGCGTCAGTCCTTGCGGCGATCCTCGAGCACCAGCTGCCCGTCGCCTTCAAAGGCCAGTGCGGCCCGTCCGGCAACCAGATCCTGAATGCGCTCCCCCATGAGCTCCGCCCGCCAGCCTTCGCGCAACCGGGCATCCTCGTCCGCACGCAGCAACGACTCAATGTCGGAGCGTGTGGCCAGCAGCGACGGATCAATCGAGAGGTCCCGGCCGAGCTGACTGATCCAGGCGGTCACCAGCGCCACGGCGGGACGCAGTGCCCGGTCGAGCTCGGGCGGCGCCTGGCCGCTGGGGGGTGCAGGGGCGTCGAGGCCACGCCGTACCGCCCCGAGAATGCCTTCGGCGGCCCCGCCACCGGTGTGGCGGCCGTCCACACCCCTGATTGACGCCAACTCGTCACGAGTGGCGGGGACCCGTTGGGCAATGGTGACCACCGCCATGTCCGGCAACACGAACCGGACCGGCTGATTGACCTCAGCCGCCCTTCGTTCACGCCACGCTGCGACTTCGCGCACCACACTGCGGTCACGCCCACGCAGACTCCGGGCCTCCTTGATCCGAAGCCACGCATCGTCGGGGTCGCGCACCGAACGTCCTCGCTGACGCCGAAGCTCGATTTCGTCAATCGCCCATTGCAGTCGTCCAAGGTCGGTCAACTCCGTCGTCTGCACCGACCGAACCTCGAGGAGGTGGGCGACGTCGGAGGCGGCGTAGGCGAGTTGCTTGGCCCCGAGCGGCCTCGCCATCCAGTCGGTGAGACGTTCCGCCTTGGCCAGCTTCACCCCCACCACCCGCTCGCACAGCGTGGCGAGCGAGGGGGTGGACAACCCGAGGAATCCGGCCGCCACCTGGGTGTCGTACATCACGGCGGGTACCGCACCCACGGCGTAATCGAGAACTTCGAGGTCCTGATCGGCGGCGTGGAACACCGCCGTGGAGGCCGAGTCGAACAACGGCGACAGCCCAGCGATGTCCACGGCGAGTGGGTCGACGAGCACCAGCCCACCCGGCCAGGCCAACTGCACCAACGCCAGTTGCGGGAAGTACGTCCGCTCCCGATGGAACTCGGTGTCAATGGCGAACTCGGACTCGCCCGCCAACGTGTCCACCACCCCGGCGAGGGCGGCATCCGACGTGATGAGTGTGGGGCCTTGGTCGTCGGGGTGGCTCACGAAGATGTGCTCACCGTGGGCTGTCGCCACTCACGACAGCGTTCCCGGCCTCGATCCAGGCCATGGTTCCACCCGCCACGTTGATGGCGTCAAGACCCTGAGCCCGCAGGAACGTCACGGCACTGGCGCTTCGGCCACCCGAACGACACACCACGTACACCGGTCCATCCCCACCGAACTCGTCGACGCGCTCGGGGACATCGGCCAGTGGGATCAGCACTGCTCCGGGCACATGGCCTTCGGCGTACTCGTCAGGCTGGCGGACGTCGACGAGTCGCACCCCGTCGACGACGAGACCAGACAGGACGGTGACGTCAACGACAGGGATCTCTTCGGGGTCACTCACCCCCAAAGCGTACCCCGAGACGAGATCCTCGGGGGTGTCCACATCGTGCGCCGTGCGCTCATCGACCTCGACGTGCACCCCACCGACGGCCTCGAGGAGTCCACCCATGGTTCGTCCACCTGCGGCGAACCAGTGGGTCGCAGCGTCAAGACACGTCGAAGCGCGCCAGGCCCCGACCGTTGGATGGGCGGCACCACCGGCCACGGCAACAGCAGCGGGCGCGCCGTCTTGCACCGCCGAGACCAAAAGCGCCAGGTCGGCGGACACCAGGTCGGGGTGGTCACAGGCGACCACGAGGACCACGGTGGAGGCGTCGGTGTCGGACGCGGCGAGCGCGGTGATCACCCCACCAGCCGGACCCTCACCCGGCCACCGGTCCGAGATGGTGGACACCCCGTGCGGTTCGAGGAGCGAGGAGAGTCGGTCATCTGCCCCGACGGCGACCACGCGTGAGGCACCGGCTTGGCGCACCCGTTCCACGACCCGCAGCACAAGGGGTCGACCACCGATCTCGACGAACGCCTTGTTGCGACCCATGCGACGCGACGCCCCACCACAGAGCACCGCTGCAACGAACGGACCGTGGTGGTTCAGGGCGCAACACCGCCGTAGGTGGCGGCCTTGCCGCGGCTTTCACCGTGGTTGGCGACCGCGTCGGCGAGGTCGCTGCAGAATTCGTCGATCACGTGACGGTGATAGGGGAACAACATGGCGTGCAGACCGCCGGGTTGACGGTCAAGGTTCCAGCCGTGGTCATCCATCACGTCACCAATGGCGAACGTGTCGTAGCGATCCGACCCGAACTCGAACACCGACATGTCGGGATCGCCGTGCACCGCCATGGAGTCAATGGCGTTGATACCGGCGGTGAACCCGGCGGTCGCCTCCATGACCTGGGAGGCCTTGGTCATGTACCCCTCCTCCCCAAGGAACCGGATGGCGGCCCACGCTCCAGCCATCGCCGCCGCAGGTCGGGTGCCGGCCGTGGTCGGCGAGCCGTACAGGCCCCCCGGCCAGTCCGAATAGAGGAACCACTGCCGACGAACCATCGCCGGGTCCCGGTACAGGACGGTCGACACGCCCTTGAAGGCGTAGCCGTACTTGTGCACGTCGGCGGAAATAGAGGTCACCCCCTCGACCCGGAAATCCCACGGTGGGACCTGATGCCCCAGTCGCTCCATGAACGGCAGCATCCACCCACCGAGGCAGGCGTCCACATGACACAGGACGCCGCGCGACGCAGCGATCGCAGCGATGGCGGGAATGGGGTCGATCACCCCGTAGGGGTAGCAGGGCGCCGACCCCACCACGAGGGCGGTGCGGTCGTCAATGGCGGCGGCGATGCGTTCGGGGTCGGCCCGCAGATCGGCGGCCACGGGGGTGCGGACGAGCTCGAGGCCGAGGTAGTGGCAGGCCTTGGCCACCGCCGGGTGCACCGTCTCGGCGGCCACGACGGTGGGGTGATCAATGCCGCGTTCGGACCGTGCCACCTCACGCGCCGTGTACACGGCGAGAAAGAGGCTCTCAGTACCGCCAGAGGTACACGACCCTGCCATCGGCTCGGTGTGGACCAACGCCGTGGCAGCCGAGACGATGTCCGCCTCGATCTGCTGCAGGGATGGGTACTTGAACGGATTGAGACCGTTCTCGTGGAGGAACGACGTCCCGACCTGCTCGACGAGGTGTTCGAGCTCGGGGTCGTCAGGGTTGTACACCAGGCTGAACGACCGCCCGCTGCGCCAGTCGAGGTCGCCACCGCGCATTTCCGCCAGCGTGGACAAGACGTCGGCGGCCGGGACACCTGAGTGGGGGAAGCGCTCTGAGGTCATGACCGCACTCTAGAGCCGTCCGTCACTCCGCTAGGCGGTGGGTCAGCCGTCCGCCATCTCCGGCGGCGGCCAGGAGGGATCGAGCTGGACCAGGAACAGCGCGCAGCGTTCCTGTTCGTCACGCTCGCCGATCAGACCGGCGGTGCGCTGCAGACCGGCCAGACACCGCAGGAACCCGCGGTTCCCTTCGTGCCGCCACCGCACATAGCCGCTCCCCCGCCACCCGCTTCCCCGCAGCAGGTCAAGACCACGGTGGTAGCCGACACGATACGCAGCGTAGGCATCGATGGTGGTTGAAGCGGTGTCGCCCAACGCCGCCCAACCGAGCGACAGACGTGGCCAACGCGCCACCACCTCCCCGATCGCTGGTCGCCGGTCCCCGTCGCCCATTTCGAGAGCCGAGCGAAGGGCGGCGAGGAACTCCGGGTCCTCGGACGGCAACGCAGTTTCGGGTGGGCCGCTTGCAGCAAGGCCGATGGGTTGTGACTCGCTCATGGCCGAATCCTACCGACACACTCACGCACTGCTGCGGCAACGACACCCGGGTGAGTGATGTGGGCGCCATGATCTGCGCCCGGCGCCGACACCACGGTCGCCCCCGTGATGAGCGATGTCATCACCGTGACCGCCCGGGCGTGGCGGACCTCGGTCGCAGTCCCGACACCGAGCACCACCGGGACCGACACTGCGCCAAACTCGATGGCCTCGGCGGCACGGGCTGCCTCCATGTCGTCAACGAGTGCGAGCCCTTCCGCTTCCCGGGTGCGACGGATGCCAGCGGGAAGCGACTCCCAGTGGGCGTCACCGAGACGCTGGCGGAGGAACGACTCCATCGCCGCAGCGCCCCGCCTGCGACGCTCGTCACCAAAGGGGGCGCCGTCGGGCACCGGCGTGACCGGCGAGGAACGTTGGGTCGTACCCGAGGAACGCCACCACGACTCCCACGGCATCGGTGGCTCCCATGCGACCACGCCGCTGACCAGTTCGGGGTACTCCACCGCCGTGGCGAGCGCAATGAGGGCACCCATGGAGTGGCCAGCGACGATCAGCGGCGCTCCCCCGTTGACCACCGCAGCGGCTCGCGCCGACCCGATGACCACGATGAGGTCTCCCACGGCATCGGCTAGGACCTCGGCGCCGCTGCGGACACGGCGCACCCCCTTGTCGAGCGAGCGCCCGTACCCGCGACGGTCGAAACGGACGACATCCATGTCCGGGAGTTCACGACCCACACGGGCGAACGCGGCACCACGGTCGGCAGCGCCGTGGACGAACACCACAATCGGCGTGGAGAGCGTCACCGGCTCGCCGTGGCGGCGGTGGATCTCAAGCGGCCCCTCCGCAGAGAGGTCAGCGCTCACGGGATGCCGACGAGTCGAACCGTGTCGGTGGCCTGCCCGGGGTAGTAGTCCGAACCGTGGAGCACCGCCACAAGGTCACCGGATCGCACCAGTCCCCGCTCCAGCGCCGCGGCGATGGCCCGGTCGACCTGGTTGTCGGGGCTGGTGTCGGCGGGCAGGAGGTAGGGCGACGCCCCCCAACTCAGGGTCAACTGCCGGCAGGTCCGCTCGTCAGTGGAGAACCCGAAGATCGGGGCCTCGGGCCGGAAACGCGCGATGGAGCGCACGGTGAACCCCGTCCGTGAGATGCACAAGATGGCGGCGGCTTTCGTGTCGGTGGCCGCCCGCCAACCCGCCATCGACATCGTGTTGGTCACGGCGTCGTCCATCGAGCCGCGTGCGATCTGCTCACGGTGGTACACGGCCACGGTGTTGGCCCAGCGTTCGTAATCGAACTCCTGGTCGGCACGCCGGGCGATGCGGGCCATCGTCGCCACCGCGTTAGCAGGATCGGCGCCCACGGCGGACTCCGCTGAGAGCATCAACGCCGACGACCCGTCGAACACGGCGTTGGCAACATCGGACGCCTCAGCGCGCGTGGGTGACGGAGCGGTGACCATCGACTCCAACATCTGGGTGGCGGTGATCACCGGTCGACCCAACGCGATGCACTGCCCGATGATCTTCTTTTGGAGGTGCGGAACCTCTTCGATGGGGAACTCGGCGCCAAGGTCCCCCCGGGCCACCATGATCGCCCCGGCCACCTCAATGATCGAGCTCAGGTTGTCGACCGCTGCGCGGGTCTCGATCTTGGCGACCACGAGGGGACCTTCGGGGTGGGGCACGGTTCCGATACGCCGAACGTCGTGGGCGCTTCGGACGAACGACAGCGCCACCATGTCGACTCCTCGATCGACGAAGGCGTCGAGGAGTCGGAGATCTTCATCTGTCGGCGCGGTCACGGTGAGCCGATCAGAAGGGATGTGCACCCCAGGTCGGCCTTTGATCGGGCCGCCGTGGAGGATGCGCACCTCAAGGGCATCGCCGGTGTTGGCCACCGCCTCGGCCACCACCGCACCGTCCCCGAAGGCAAGGTGGTCGCCGGGTTCGACGTCGTCGAGCAGGCTGGCGTAGTCGACGTGGATGAGGTTGGCATTCGACGAGCCGGTGCCCGGCACGAGACGCAACATGGCTCCGGCGGGCAGCACGATGCCGTTTCCCTCGACGTGCCCGGCCCGCACCTTGGGTCCGGGCAGGTCGGCGAGGATGCCGACCTCGCGTCCGAGATCGGCGGCGATGCTGCGAATGGCGTCGAACCGGGCGAGGGCGATCTCGAGGGTTTCGTGCGCCAGACCAAGACGGGCCACGTCCATTCCCGCCACCATCAGGGCCTTGAGGACCTCCGGTGAGTCCGAGGCAGGGCCAATGGTCGCCACCACCTTGGTCCGTCGCTGCATGACCTCACCCTACCGCGAGGCCCCCAACTCCTAGTATCGGTTTGTGGAACTGGTGCTGATCCGACACGGCCTTCCGATCCGACTCGACGCCGTCGACGGACCAGCTGACCCCCCTCTTGACGACCTCGGCGTCCAACAGGCGGAAGCGTTGGCCGCCGACCTCGGCCCGGTCCATCTCGACGCCATCTACACAAGTCCGCTGCTGCGGGCCCGTCAGACTGCGGCTCCCATCGAGGTGGCCACCGGCCTGAACGCCGGTGTGATCGACGGAGTGGCCGAGTGGGATCGGCATGCATCGTCGTACATCCCCGTTGAACAGCTTCGGGTTGAGGCGCCCGAGGTGTGGCGGGCACTCGCAAGTGGCGACCTCGCCGCACTCGGCATCGACGTTGACGACTTCGTCGGGCGCGTCCTCGACGCCATGTCGTCAATCGCCGCCGCCCACTCCGGCCAGCGGGTCGGGGTGGTGTGTCACGGCGGCGTGATCAACGTGTACCTGTCCCAGGTGCTCGGTCTTGACCGTCTCTTGTTCTTCCAGCCCGGATACACCAGCGTTTCACGGGTGGCGGTCACCGACGAGGGCCGCACCGGGGTGCTCAGCATCAACGAGACGGGTCACCTCCGACAGCTGACTCCTCGCTGAGGTGGCGGGTCCACACCACGGTGCGCGACGGGGCCGACGCCGTGGTCGCCTCGTCGAACACGCGGCGGTCGAAACCCGGGAGTGCGTCAAGGTGCAGGCGCAATCCGGTGGCGTCCACCCGATCGAGCGGCACGAGAGCGCCACGGTCGGGTCCGGCACCGATGAGCACCACACCCCCCGACGCCTTGTGTGGGCCGAACGCCGCGCGCAGCACCTCGACTTCGGTCGCCTCCGCCCACGACACCTCTTCGACCCTGCCGTCAGCGAGGACGCGGCGAACCCCGGCAGTGTCGACGTGAACGGTGGCCGCCGACGCCCGATCCCTTGCCCGACGACCCTCGTTGCGAAGCACGCCGATCACCACGGCGGGGGCGCACACAAGCACCGCCAGCACCACCAACACCAGCGTCGACATCAGTCGTCGGCCTCTTCGAGGGGCGGCGCCCCGGCGGCCGCCCGGATGGCATCGACCCGAGCCAGCAACCGGTCCCGCACCGAGCCACCCTCTGTGGTGCGGGCCTTTTCCGACGACACCCGCCACCCCTGACGCGACGAGTAGACGAGCGCTGGTTCACGGGTGCGACCTTCCCCGACTTCGACCACACGGGCAAACACCAGTCGGTGATCGAGCGGGGGACCCTCCGGCCCGGCGGTCTCCCCGATTGACAACACTTCACACCCCAGCCACGCAATGCAGTTGCGCACCACCCACCAGGGCTCGCCCTGGTCGTGGGTCGAGTCGACGGGCTCGAGGTACGTGTCGATGAGTTGCTCGAACCTGCGGCCCGGGTAGGAGAACCACTGACCCTCCTCGATCTGGTCACCGGCGAGAAGCGAGACGGCGAAGCGCCCACTGTCGCTGATCAGGGGCCAGGTGTCGTGCAGTGGCGAGACCGAGGCCATCACGATCGGTTCACCGAAGGAGATCTGACTCACCCAGTGCGAGGTGTAGGCACGCACCGTCCCGCCGTGGGCGGCGGCCACGACCTGCACACCCTCCACCATCTGGCCCAGGCATCGCTTGATCGACTGGTCAATCATGGACGCCATCAAACCATGTCGGACCGCACTACGGTGCGCCAGGTGAGCACTCCACCACCTGCCCGCCACCCCTACCTCGACCATCCTCATCCGCTGGCCATTGCCCACCGGGGTGGCGCCGGGGACTACCCCGAGAACACCCTTGACGCCTTTGCCGCCGCTGTGGCGCTCGGGTACCGGTACCTCGAAACCGACGTGCACCTGACCGCCGACGGCGTGCTCGTGGCCTTCCACGACGCCAGCCTCGACCGGGTCACCGACCGCACCGGCAACATCTCCGACCTCCAGTGGTCGCAGGTCCGCACCGCACAGGTGCTAGGTGCCGACGGCTCCACCGGGCGCATCAGCACCCTCGAAGAGATTCTCGACGCCTTCCCGGCGGCCCGGTTCAACATTGATCCAAAGAGCGACGCTGCCACCGACCCGTTGGCCGACGTGCTCACGCGCTCTGGGGCGACGTCACGGGTGTGCGTCGGAGCGTTCTCAGATCGCCGGCTGGCCAGGTTGCGCACCCGACTCGGCGCGCAATTGTGCACCGGTCTTGGACCCAAGGGCGTTGCCAGGCTTCGAGCTGCGAGCCTCGGGTTGCCTGTGGGACGTCCCGATGGCGACTGTGTGCAGGTGCCGGTGCGGGCGGGACGGATCAGGATCGTGGACCGACGCCTCGTTGACACCGCCCACCGCTTCGGACTCGAAGTGCAGGTGTGGACCATTGACGAACCCGGGGAGATGCACGAACTCCTTGACCTTGGTGTCGACGCCATCATGACCGACCGCCCAGGGGTCCTCCGGGACGTTTTGGTGCAACGGGGGTTGTGGGTCGACTGATCAGCGCGGCACGAGAACCGACGGGTTGAGGATGCCGGAGGGATCAAAGGCGTCCCGGAGCGAACGGAACACCTCGAGTTCCGTCGCCGAGCGGTTGAGGTGCAGCCATCGCACTTTCGCCGTGCCGATGCCGTGCTCAGCGCTGATGCTGCCGCCGTGGGACGCCACCAGCGTCAACACCGCGTCGTCGACCTCGTCGCCGTCGCCGACGACCCCGGTGACGTTGACGTGCACGTTGCCGTCGCCGGCATGACCGAACAGCCACGTGTGCGCCGCTGGGGCTACGGAGGCCACGACGGCGGGAACCTCCTCGACGAACTGGGCGAGTGACCCCTGCGGGAGCGTCACGTCGAGTTTGTGGGGCGGCGTGGTCTGCCCCCCCTCAAGGTTGATTGCCTCGGTATGGGCCTCGCGGTAGCGCCATAGTCTCCCCCGGTCCGCCGGACCCCCAGCCACTGCAACCTCGCCAACCCCTTGGGTGCCGGCGACGACCTCCGCAAGGGCTGCGGTGGGGTCCACTCGCCCGGCAGCCTCCACCAAAAGCAACGCCGGAGGCGTCACCGGGAATGGCGGCGGGAGGTTGAGATGCCGGCCCACCAGCTCAATGCCCGAAGCCGTCATGAACTCAATGGCCTCCACCCCGTCCACCGCCCCAGACCACTCGCCAGCTGCGGCAATTGCCGAACCCACGGACGCAAAGCCGACGAGTGCCACCGCCACTTCAGGTCGCTGCGGCACCAGTCGCAACCGTGCGGCAGTCACCACCGCAAGGGTGCCTTCGCTCCCGCACAACAGTCCACCGAGGTCGTACCCGGTGTTGTCTTTGACGAGTCCGTCAAGGTGACGGATCACGCGGCCGTCGGACAGGACGGCCTCGACCCCGAGCACCTGGGAGCGGGTCGCCCCGAATCGCATGACCCGCAGACCGCCGGCGTTGGTGGCAATGGTGCCACCGACCGTGGCCGACCCCCGACTCGCAAGGTCCACGGCGTAGTCGAGACCAGCTTGTGCGGCGTGGTGCTGCACGGCGGCGATGGTGGCGCCTGCGCCGACGGTGACGGCACGTGCGTGGACGTCCACGCGACCGATGGTGTCGAGACGGGTGAGGCTCAGGACGATCTCGCCAGACCGCGGCACTCCGCCACCGACGAGCCCGGTGTTGCCGCCCTGGGGGACCACAGGGATCCCGGCCGTTTCACACGCCGCCATCACACGGGCGACCTCGTCAACGTTGCCTGGTCGCACCACGGCGTACGTCGACCCGACGAACCGGCCGGTCCAGTCGCGCACGTACGACGAGGTCAGGTCTTCGCTGGTGAGGACGTGGGTCGGCCCAACAATGTCGACCAGTGTGTCAATGAACGCCGGGCCAGCCATGTGGTCAGTATGGCGGGGTGTCCGCCGCACCGGCGCTTCAGTACGGCCAGGTCTTGCCGTCGCTGCCGAGTAGACGGGCCAGCTTCCCCAACTTGGCGCTGATCAGTACTTTCACCACGACGTTGCGCACGAACCATGGGAGTTGCGCCAGGTGTCCCACGAGGTTGGCGACCCGCTGTCCGGCGGAAAGGTCAACACGCCGAAACTCGGCGAGCGAACCGGAGCGGCCGACGTAGAGGAACCGCCCATTGACCATCGTGGTGACCAAAAGCGCCAGCGTCACGCCAATTGACGAAAACGAGTCGTGGACGAGCAACGTTCCGCCCGTTGACACCCGGCGACCCCAGCTCACGATGTCGTCGCGGGCAGGGCCGAAACGGTGAGCACCGTCGATGTACAACAGGGTGATCTCCCCGTTGACTCCGGAGTGGGCGTCGTGGGAGAACTCCCGGAGGTGGGTGATTCGGTCATCGACGCCGGCGCGACGCAGGTTGGCGCGGAACTGCTGGTGATCGGCTTCCGCTTCGTCGACGTACCCCCCGATCTCCTGCGGACCGCGGTCGTTTCCGGCATGGGGGTCGATGGTGGTCATGACCACCCCTTTGGGCGCGGCGCTGGCCAGCACAATCGCCGAACGTCCGTGGAAACTGCCGATCTCAACGATGCTGTCCCCCGCCTCCAATCGGCAGGCGGCATCCCAGAGTCGACCGGCTTGGGCTCTCGTCATCCATCCCTGGACGTCTGCAACCCCGTCGAACACCTCGTTGAACGTGGGGGCGGAGTGGTCAGAGGATGTGTTGGGGCCTGACATGGCGGCTCCTCGGCCGTGGTCCGGGTCTCATCTCGCGTGGCGCCGGGAGCATACCCAAGGCCTCCCCGGCCACCGGTGATGGCAGGGAGGGGAGCAGCGAACGGGAGCGAAACGGACCGGTGTGCGGCAGTTGCATGACAATTCGGCGCCGAAGGGCGGCACACCTGTGTGTCCTGTGGCACACTTTGCGATCCGCGTGGGAGTCCACCGGACGAAACGACAAGAGGGGGACATCGTCGTGTCAGGAACCGAGAACGCCATTGCCGGTCGCTCCGGCTGGTTCAGCACCGCAGCCAAGGCAGGCCTCACGCTCGCCGTGGCTGCCCTGCTGGCCACCAGTTGCTCGAGTGCGTCGGACAATCAGTCAGCTACGGCGACCAGCCAAGGTGTGGGCGCCACCGACTTCACCATCGCTCCTGAGGGTGCTCCGAAGTCGGGTGGCTCCGTGACCTATGGCCTCGAGGCGGAGACCGACGGGTTCAACCCGACGATCAACCGGTTCGCCATCTCGGGCCACATGGTCGCTCAGGCCGTGTTCGACACGCTTACCGCTCTCGACTCGAGCGGCGAACCCCAGCCGTATCTCGCCGAGTCCGTGACCCCCAACGCAGACAGCACCGTGTGGACGATCAAGGTGCGCTCCGGCGTGACCTTCCACGACGGCACCCCGCTGACCTCGGCCGCGGTGAAGGCCAGCCTCGACGCCTACAAGGCGTCCGGGCTGACCGGCCCCGCCCTTGCGCCGGTGTCCGACGTTGCCATCGTCGACGACCTCACCGTGGCGGTCACCACCAGCGTCCCGTGGGCGGCGTTCGCCTCGGCGCTGACCGGCCAGGTCGGCTACATCGTTGCCCCGTCGATGACCGACCCGGCGACCTCAGAAGCCACCGTGCGGGCCCCCGTGGGGACCGGGCCGTTCAAGTTCGTCTCGTGGACCCCGAACCAGGCCTGGGTCGGCGAGAAGAACACGAGCTACTGGCAGGAGGGCCTCCCCTACCTCGACCAGGTGACCTTCCGTCCGATCCCGGCGGTCCGCACCCGTCAGGACGCCCTGACCACGGGCGAGTTGCAGATGATGCACACCTCGTCCCCGGAGGTCATCGCTGAACTGCGCACCGCAGCACAAGCCGGCGAGTTGCAGCTGGTCGAGGACCGTGGCGAGTCCGAGGAATCGTTCGTGCTCCTGAACCTGGACAAGGCACCGCTCAACGACGTGCGTGTCCGCCAGGCACTGGCCTACGCCACCGACACCGAAACCTTCAACGAGGTGGTGAACGCTGGAGTAGCGGTCGTTGCCAACAACGTGTTCACCCCCGGCTCGAAGTACCGGGTGGAGACGGACTACCCGTCGTTCGACGTGGCCAAGGCCAAGGCTCTCATTGACGAGTACAAGGCCGACCCCTCAACGCCCGGTGAGGTCACCTTCACCTTGGCGACGACGCCGGTCCCCGAGAACCAGCGGGCTGTCGAGTTGCTGCAGCAGCAGTGGGCCCAGGCCGGCATCACCGTCACGATCAAGACCGTCGACCAGGCGGCGTTCATTCCCACCGCCATCAGCGGGGAGTTCGACGCCAACCTGTGGCGTCAGCTTGGCGCTCCGGACCCCGACGTTGATTACATCTGGTGGTGGAGTGGTGAGGGCACGCCCAACATCCTCAACTTCCCGAACCTCAACGACGCTCAGATTGACGCTGCCCTGAACAAGGGTCGTCAGAGCACGGATCCCGAGGTTCGCAAGCAGGCCTACGCCGACCTGCAGAAGCGGATGAATGAGTTGATTCCCTACGTCTGGTTGAACCACACCCTGTGGGCGGTCGCTGCCGACAACAACGTGCGGGGCATTCTCAACGAGACCCTGCCCAATGGCTCCAAGGCCTACCCCATCGGTGGCGTCGGCACGTTCGGTGGCATCACCCGCCTCACCGGGGTGTGGTTGGCGAACTGAGGTCGAAGCACCCCGGGAGGCGTCACCCGACTGTCTCCCGGGGTGCTAGACACAGTGCCCGCGCAACGACCGGCTGGAGGCTCATGACGTGGCTTTCGTAGCGAAGAAGGTTCTCCAACTCGTCTTCGTGCTGCTCGTGGTGAGTTTCCTGACCTTCCTCATGCTCGACCAGCTGGAGGGGGACGTCGTTGACGTGCGCTGCGGGTTGGGCTGCACCCCCGAACAGCGTGACGCCCTGCGCACCGAGTTCGGCCTCGACGACCCGGTGCCGGTGCAGTACGCCCGCTGGCTCAAAGAACTCGTTGTCGACGGGAACCTTGGCGCTTCAGGCCTCAATGGTGTCCCGGTGAGCGAGTCCCTGGCCGACAAGCTCCCCGTAACCCTCTTCCTCGTCGTGTACTCCCAGGCCATTGCGCTGACGTTCGGGCTGTTGTTGGGCATGTCATCGGCCCGCAAGCCCGGGGGGTTGGTGGACAGGTTGTCGTCGGCCGTGGCCGGCATAGCGATTTCGGTGCCGAACTACGTGGTTGCGTTCGTCGTGATCCTGCTGTTCGCCGTCACCATTCCGATCTTCAGCGTGACCGCCCAGAACGTCTCGATTGAATGGCTCCTCCCCGACATACCCGCCCAGTTGTCGAACCTGGGCAACAACCTCTACCTGTTGTTCCTCCCCGCCATCTGTCTGGCACTCGCCGAGCTCGCCATCTACGCCCGGCTGCTCCGCAACGACATGGTGGCGACGCTCCAGGAGGACTACGTCACCATGGCGCGGGCCAAGGGCCTCCCCGCCAAACAGATCATGCGACGCCACGCGTTCCGCCCCTCCACGTTCTCCCTCGCCACCGTTGCGGGGATCAACATGGGGCGCCTCATCGGGGGCACGATCATCATCGAGGCCATCTTCGCCATCAACGGCATGGGCCTCTACGTGGTCCAGTCGATCAACCAGCGTGACGCCATCCCCTTGCAGGGGGCGGTTCTCGTGATCGCCACCGCCTACGTGCTCATCAACTTCATTGTCGACCTCCTCTACGCCTACCTCGACCCCAGGATCCGTCATGCCCGCGCTGCCGCCTGAGCCCGGACCCGAACCGTCCCCACTTGGGGACCGCAACGCCCTCATGGGCGTGAACAACCTCGCCGCCGAGGTTGGCATGATCGAGCAGGAACACGCCTCGATCATTGGAGCCGAACTGAAGGCACAAGGCGACCCCGAAGCGGCGGCGGCACTCGCCAAGCGGAAACTCGGCCTGCCCTTTTGGATCGCCATCGGGTTCATCGGCCTGTTGACCTTCCTCGCCGTGTTCGCCGACTGGCTTCCCCTCGCCGATCCCAACGAACAACCAAGAGGCGCCAGCGCCCGCCTCGAACAGAGTCTTCCGCCGTTCTCGTACCGGGTGGACGGGACCCTTGCACCTCTGGGCACCGACTCACTCGGACGGGACCAGTTGGCGCGCGTGATCTATGGCTCGAGGGTGGCGCTCGTCGTGGGCTTTGCCTCCATCGCCATCGGGCTGGTCATCGGTGGTGCGCTGGGTCTCCTGTCGGGCTACTTCCGCCGTGCGGTCGACACCGCCACCATGGCGTCGATGGACGTGCTGTTGGCGTTCCCCGCCCTGCTGCTCGCCCTCGTCATCGTGGCCATCCGCGGCAAAGGGGTGGTGAACTCCACCATCGCGCTCACGGTCGTTGCCATCCCCACCATCGCCAGGTTGGTGCGGGCCAACACGTTGACGTTCAGTCAGCGCGAGTTCGTACTCGCGGCGCGCACCCTTGGCGCCAGCCACCTCCGCGTCATCACCAAGGAACTCCTTCCCAACGTGTTCCTGGCGCTCCTGCCGTTCATCCCGCTCGCCATCGCTGTGGCCATCGCGGCCGAAGGCGCCCTCGCCTACCTCGGACAGTCCGTTGAACCGCCCCAGGCCTCACTCGGCGGCATGATCTCCCAAGGCCAGCCCCAACTCGAGCAGGGCAAGTGGTGGGTGCCGGGTGTTCCCATTCTCGTGCTCGTCATGTTGCTCATCTCGCTCAACCTCCTCGGGGACCGTTTGCGGGAGTTCTTCAGCATCAAGGAGAGCGCCCTGTGAGACGAGGATCGGCCACCAAGACGCTGCCAACTCCTGAACGGGACCCCAACGCACCGCTGCTTGAGGTGGTTGACCTCCGCACCCAGTTCCGCACACCTCGTGGGCTGGTGCGGGCGGTGGACGGCGTATCGATCACCCTCGGGCGGGGTCGCACCATCGGCATCGTTGGCGAGTCGGGTTCGGGCAAGACCGTGCTGTCCCGTTCGATCATGGGCCTTCTTCCCCGGTCCAACACCATCCGCACCGGCAGCATCCGTTACGAGGGTCGGGAAATCATCGACCTCGACCCCGACGAGATGCGACCCCTGTGGGGCGCCGAGATGGCCATGGTGTTCCAGGATCCGATGACGTCACTGAACCCGGTGGTTCGCATCGGCCGACAGATCACCGAGTCGTTGCGACTGCACCTCAACATGTCCAAATCCCAAGCTGAGGAGACCGGCATCGCGCTGTTGTCCTCGGTGGGGATCCCCGAGCCGGCCCAGCGCATGCGGGAGTACCCCCATCAGCTCTCGGGCGGTATGCGTCAGCGGATCACCATCGCCATTGCGCTTGCCTGTGGGCCCCGGCTGTTGATGGCCGACGAGCCGACAACCGCCCTCGACGTGACCGTCCAGGCCCAGATTCTCGACCTGCTCGGCGAGCAACAGGCGGAACGACACATGGCCATGGTGCTCGTCACTCACGACCTCGGCGTGGTGGCCGGTCGAACCGATGAGATCGCCGTGATGTACGGCGGCAAGGTCGTCGAGCACGCACCCACCGCCGACCTGTTCGCCAACGTGCGGATGCCTTACACCGAGGCGCTGCTCGGCTCCATCCCCAAGATCGACGATCCGAGCCACACGCGGCTCATGGCCATTGGTGGGCGACCGCCGGACTTGGTGAACCCGCCAACGGGATGCAACTTCGCCGCTCGTTGCGCCTACGCCCAGGAACGCTGCCTCGTTGAGGAACCCCCGTTGGTCGAGGCCACCCCGGGCCACCTTTACCGGTGCTGGTACCCGGTGGGATCACCGGAGAACCTTGAGATCCGTTCGCGACTCACCGAACAGGCACCCGCCGCCGAACGGCCCGAGGGCGTGCTCGATGATGCCGACGTCAAGGTCGATCCCGGCGCATGGCATGAGACAGGAGACGTGTGATGGCCGGTAGCGGCGATGCCCACCTTCGTCCACCCACCGAGACTCTCCTGCGCGCCGAGCATCTTGTCGTCGAGTTCCCGGTGGGTCGCAGCGGAGCAAAGGTCCACGCTGTGTCCGACATCAGCCTCGACGTCCGCCCGGGGGAAACTCTGGGACTCGTCGGCGAGTCGGGTTGCGGGAAGTCGACCACCGGCAAGGCCATCATGCAGTTGCCCCGACCGACCTCGGGGGCGGTGCTCTTTGACGATGAGGACCTGACCGAGTTGAGCGGATCGGACCTGCGCAAGGTGCGGCCCGACCTCCAGATGATCTTCCAGGACCCGATCTCGTCGCTCAACCCGCGTCGACGCGTCGGGGACATCGTGGCCGAGCCACTGCGTATCTGGGCATCCGAACAGCACCCACCCGGGCCCACCATTGGGCTCGCCACCCGCCTCATGCATCTCGCAGCCCTGATCGCCTTCGCCGGGGCTGCACTGGTGGTGACACTTTGGCTGTTGGGCGCGGTGCTGCCCTACCTGGCCAACAACGAGTCGTTCGGCCTCAGCGGCGCTTGGGAGGCGATCGGGCCCACCGGGGGCACCCTGATGATGTGGGGGCTCGTGGCCGGACCTCTGATGTGGGGTGCGGGCAACCTGGTGCGTGACCGGGTCCCCACCGCCCGCCGAGCGCTCATCGGTCTCGCCGTCGTGCAGGGCGTCCTCGCCCTCATCGGCGCGACAGGCGCAGGCACGCCCCTGTCGGTGGTGGCGTGGGCCATCGGTGCAGTCGCTGCCGTCGCGGCGCTGGTGTGCACGGTCGTTCCCGCCGGACGCAACGACTTCGCCGCCATGGCTGAGGTAAGGGTCGAACACGATCGCATCGTGAGGCGAGTCCTCAGTGACGTGGGGCTTGATCCCGACTCGGCGATGCCCCGTCGTCCCCACGAGTTCTCGGGCGGACAGTGCCAGCGCATCTGCATCGCCCGGGCGCTGGTGCTCGACCCGAAGGTCATCATCTGCGACGAACCGGTGTCGGCACTCGACGTCTCCGTTCAGGCCCAGATCCTCAACCTCCTCCAGGACATGAAGGCCCGTTACAACCTGACGCTCGTGTTCATCGCCCACGACCTCGCCGTCGTGAAAAACGTCAGCGACCGGGTGGCCGTCATGTACCTGGGCAAGGTCTGTGAGGTGGCCGACCCCGACGACCTGTACGCCCACCCTGCCCACCCCTACTCCGCTGCCCTCCTGCGATCGATCCCTGTCCCGGATCCGACCGTCAGCCAGAGCGGGGCCACGCTCAGCGGGGAGCTGCCCTCCCCCGTCGACCCACCGTCGGGCTGCCGTTTCCGGACCCGCTGCCCCAAGGCTCAGGACCTCTGCGCCGCCGAGGAACCCACGCTGCGTGCAGTGGGTGAGAACCACTACGTGGCCTGCCACTTCCCCAACGAGGCCTGAGCGGTTTTCGGCCCCGGCGGTGGTGTGCAAGAGTGCTCACATGGCTCAGCCCCCTGCACTCACCATTGATACCGACGCCACCTACCGGGTGACCATCACCACGGCCAAGGGCACCATCGTCGCGGACCTCGACGCCCGCATCGCGCCCCTGTCGGTCAACAACTTCGTCACGCTCGCCACCGACGGCTTCTACGACGGTCTCACCTTCCACCGGGTCGAGCCCGGGTTCGTCATCCAGGGCGGGTGCCCGGAGGGTTCTGGTCGGGGCGGTCCGGGCTGGCGCTTCGCCGACGAGCCGGTGCAGGGCGAATACACCCGGGGTGCGATCGCCATGGCCAATGCCGGCCCCGACACCAACGGTTCACAGTTCTTCGTCTGTCTCGAAAACCTCAGCGGTCGTCTCCCGAAGAACTACAACCTGTTCGGCCACGTCATTGAGGGCCTCGACGTGGTTGACGCCATCCGCGTCGGCGACGTCATGGAGACCGTCACCGTCGAAAAGCAGTAGGACACCGCTCAGGGCACGTAGGTGCCCATCCACGCCAACGCTGACAACGACACGATGCCGGCCAGACCAACGCCGAGCGCCAGCCGGGTTCGCCACAGCGAGGTACACAAGCCGGCAACGGCCAGCGCCACCGGGAAGGCGTTGAGGGCGTAGCGCTCCAGCGAATTGAGGTTGTCTGCGGCGAGCGCCGACAGCAACACGAGGAGCGCGAACACGCCGTAGGAAACGGGCCAGCGGCGAAACACCACCACCACGAGCGCAACGAACGCTGCCGCGAACGGAAGGTGCAACCCGTCGCCAAGCACCTCAGGGCCGAACAGTTCGCCCACACCCTGCACGAGGCGGACAAGCGGGTTGACGGCCTCTCCTCGCAGGTCCGACTGGGACGTGAACGGGTAGAGCCACTCCCCCGTACGCGACTGCGTCCAGATCAGCCACCCCGTCGTCCCCACCAACGGTGAGACCACCCCGACCACCCCGAGCGCTCGCTGGGCGGCGGTCGATGAACGCCAGGAGCGGACCAACTCGATAGCGGCGACGGGAACGAGGAATATCCCCAGTGGCCGTGTCGCCCCGGCGAGGATCCCGAGCGGCGTGGCCCACCACCACCGGGACCGCCGGATGGCGAGGAAGAACCCCACGGCGGCGACAAGGAACAGCGCCTCGCTGTACGCCCACACCAGGACGAATCCGGTCGGGAACAGCGTCAACGCCACCGCCGACGCGTTCGCCAAACGCTCGTCACCGCGTTCAGCGAGTACCAGTCGGCGCACGAGGATCGCCGCGACGACTGCCGCAAGGTTGGCGACGATGATGAGCACCCACGACACCGTTCCCTGACCGCCACCAAACGGCCACGAAAGCGCTCGCGCTAGGAGTGGGTAGGCGGGAAAGAACCGGAGCGCCTCCAAGGGAACGGCGTCGTAACCAAAGACGGCAATGTCGCGGTACCAGGTCCCGTCCCATGCGATCAGTCCTTCCGCTCGGAGCCGAACGGTCGGTTCGGTCCCGCCCCGCAGGAGTCCCGCGGCGACCCACCCGGCGAGTACCGCCACCCTGGCCGCCAGCAACGCCGGCCACAGAGCGGAAAGGTCACGGGCCAGTCCCGCACGCAGTGCGGCGAGGCGCATCAGCGACGCAGACGGAACAGCGCCGCCGCCTCGAAGTAATCGCCGGGGTCCAACACGACGAGTTCGGTGACGTCGGGGTACTCAAGGGCAAGCGTGTCCAGGACCCCCTCACAGATGCCTTCGTAGGTGCGGTACCCCGAGTTCCACACCAGGTAGATCTGCCCGTCGGGAGGAGCGAGATCGACAATGGCAGCACCAACCGCGCCAGGGTCGACCGCCTCGTTTCGCTCCTCGTAGTCCACCCAGTCGACGAACTTGGGGCCTTCGAGGGTCGGGACGGTCACCTGCAGGAGTGGCACGTCGCCGCTGGTTCCGTACGCCTCACGTAGCGCTCTGTCCCCAGCCGGGCCCAGTTGATCCGGGCAGTACACCACCACGTCACCGGGACGGGCGTCGGTGGCGATTGCGGCCGCAACCTCCCCCATCTGGGATCGGTCGGTGACCAGATCGAACCATGTAGCGACCGAACCACCAAGGAGCAGTCCGACGAGGAGCACGACTCGTGCGACACGGTGGCGGACAACCACGACGCCGTAGGCGATCACAAGCACGGCGAGGGGAACAATGACTGCGCCGTAGCGGGACTGGAACACCGTTCCACCCAGCCAGCCGAGTCCCGCACCGATACCGAGCGTGAGGAGGGTGACCGCCGCCTCCGAACGCACCCCGGGCACGGTGCGCAGATCGAGAACGACCTCGGTGGGGTCGTTGACGGGTTCACCACCGGGCCGGGTGAAGAGAGCGGCGACGACGAGGACCCCGATGAGCGCCGCAACGATCAACGACTCCCCGGTGCGGCCAGCGGAGAAGTCCCCCAACAGGACCCCAAGCGAACTCGACGGCCGCGCCGGTTCCGCCCACGGGGTTCCCGTTGACGACAACTGCTGGAGGAACGACGGAACCCAGGGCAGAAACATCACCCCACCGACGGCGAACGCTCCAACGACCCAAAGACCCCCGGCGTTGCGCTCCTTGCGATCCACCCACCACCATCTGGCCAGTACCACGAGCCCCGTCGCACCGATGAGGAACATCCCCCAGTAGTGGGTCCACAGGAGCGCTCCGGCCACCACGGCAAGAGCGGGAACCCGCCAGATGCGACGGCGGCCACGCACTAGGTCGTCAACCAGCAACCATCCGAGCGCCACCTCGAACATCACCAAGGCGTACATCCGGTTCTCGGTGGCGTAGCGCACCGCAAGGGGCGACAGTGCGAATACGGCAACAGCCACCCAGGCCAACAGACGCCCGCCGAGTCGCCGACCGGCGAACCAGACGGCCACCGCCGCAGCAACGGAGAACAAACCCGACAGCGCCCGCAACCCGGCGTCCCAATCCTGGCCGACGAGTGCCCCCCAGTAGTGCGACAACAGGTAGTACAGCGGCGGATGACCGTCGGAGCGCAGGGCGTCGAGGATTTCCGACGGTGGAAGTTCCGCAATGTTCGCGGTGAGGGCCTCGTCGAGCCACATGGGGCTGGCGGCCACGAATCGAAGGACCACCCCGGCGACACAGGCCAGGCCGACGAGGACCACAAGCTCAGGGGTCAGGCTGCCGAAGCGCTCGCTTTTCCGACGTGGTGTTCCCCCTGTCACACGGGGCAGCGTAGTGGCCGGACATGGCACATCTGGGGTACCCGCGGGGCCTAGAGTGGCGACGGTCGGGCCAGTGGGGCCCGACGTTCCGCACCTCATGAATCGGTGACCAACTGATGACCATCGACGAGAAATCCGACGCCCCGACGAGCGAGGCCGCCGACGCCGCCCAAGGGGTGGTGATCATCGGCGGCGGCCCGGCCGGGCTGACCGCCGCCTACGAGCTGTCCAAGCGCGGCGCCACCTCGGTGGTGCTTGAAGCAAGCGACGTCGTGGGCGGCATCAGCCAGACAGCGGAACGTGAGGGATGGCGGTTCGACATCGGAGGACATCGCTTCTTCACCAAGGTCGGCGAGGTCGACCAGGTCTGGCATGAACTGCTCACACCTGACGAGTTCATGGTTCGTCCCCGCCTCAGCCGCATCTTCTACAAGGGCAAGTTCTTCGACTACCCCCTGAAGGCCTCCAACGCTTTGGGCAACCTCGGCATCATCGAAGCCTTTCGCTGTGTTCTCAGTTACCTCTGGGTGAGGATCCACCCGCCGAAGGACACCACCACCTTTGAGGGATGGGTGGCGTCGCGGTTCGGATGGCGCCTGTACCGAATCTTTTTCAAGACCTACACCGAGAAGGTCTGGGGCGTCCCCGCCACGGAAATCCAGGCCGACTGGGCCGCCCAGAGGATCAAGAACCTGTCACTGGCCAAGGCCATCATCAACGCCCTCTCACCGTTCAACAAGAACGACGTGACCTCCCTGATCGAAGAGTTCCACTACCCCCGCTACGGCCCGGGCATGATGTGGGAGAGGTGTCGGGACGTCGTTATCGAGCGTGGCTCGACGGTGCTGATGGAGTCCCCCGTCGAACGGGTCTGCCACGCCGGCGGACGGGCCACATCGGTCGTCTACCGCCAGGAAGGCACCGAGGTGGAGTTGCCCGCCGACCACGTGGTCTCGTCCATGCCGATTTCCCAGCTCGTTCGGGCGATGGATCCACCCGTCCCCGCCGAGGTGCGCGCCGCCGCCGACGGGTTGGCCTACCGGGACTTCCTCACCATTGCGCTCGTGGTGCCCGAAGAAGTCGGATTTCCCGACAACTGGATCTACGTCCACGCACCCGAGGTGCGTCTCGGTCGTATCCAGAACTTCGGACAGTGGTCACCGTGGATGGTCAAGGACGGTCGCACCTGTCTGGGCCTTGAGTACTTCGTGTTCGAGGGTGACGACCTGTGGACCATGGCCGACGACGACCTCGTTGCTCTTGGCACCCGCGAACTCGCCGCACTCGGCCTCGTCGACCCTGCACAGGTCCAACAGGGCTACGTCGTGCGGGTCCCCAAGGCCTACCCGATGTACGACGACACGTACCGCGACAACGTGGAGATCATCAAGGACTGGCTGGCGGCCAACGCTCCCAATGTGTACCCCGTTGGTCGAAACGGCATGCACAAGTACAACAACCAGGACCATTCGATGTTCACTGCCATGTTGACGGTCGAGAACATCTTCGGTGCGGATCACGACATCTGGGCCGTCAACGTCGAAGAGGAGTACCACGAGGAGTCCAGCGCCGACGACCAGCGAGGTACTGGCCGCGACGCTCCGGAGATTCCCCGCACCGCCTTCAGCGCGGATCACCCCCTGCGGCGCGGCGACTCCTGAACGGGGGGACCGGGCGCCACCATGTCCGCTCCATCGTCAGGTGCCAACCCCGGTGGCGCCAACGAAATCGCTGACGCGGCGGCGCGTGCTGGTATCGGGTGTGTGCACGCCTTCGCATGGCGTGACCTCGAAGACGCCGAGGCCGGGGGATCTGAACTCTTCATTGCACGCGTTCTCGAGGTGTGGGCGTCGTGTGGCCTCGACATCACGCTGAGGACCTCAATGGTCCAGGGCAGGGCCACGCGCACCACACGGGCCGGTTACCAGGTGGTCCGCCGTTCCGGCCGGCTCAGTGTGTTCCCCAGGGCGATTGCCGGTGAGATGGTCCGCCGCAACAGGCCTCGCCCCGACGCCGTGCTCGAAGCGTGGAATGGAATCCCGTTCGCCAGTCCACTGTGGTTTCGTGGTCCGCGAGTGACGGTGCTTCACCACGTGCACGAGGACATGTGGCCCATGGCGCTGCCCGGCCCGCTCGCCAAGGTCGGCTGGTTCGTGGAAGGCACCCTCGCCCCACCGTGGTACCGAAACACCCCGATCGTCACCAACTCCGTGTCGTCACGTGACGAGATTGTGGCCCGTCTCGGTCTGCCGCCAGAACACATCACCATCGCCCCTCCCGGGGTCGATCCCCGGTGGCGGCCACTCGACGGAACCCGAGCCGACGCTCCGACCGTGGTCGCTGTTGGACGCCTCGTCCCCCACAAGCACTTCGACGAACTGATCCGTATCGCCGCCGAGGTGCGCCGCAGCGTCCCCGATCTGCGGCTCGTCATCGTCGGAGAGGGGTACGAACGTCCCCACCTCGAGACGGTGTCGGCCACAGTCGGCGGTCAGGAGTGGATCAGCCTGCCCGGGCGGGTCAGCGACGACGAACTTCGAGACCTCTACCGTCAGGCGTGGGTGGTGGCGGCCACCTCCACCGCCGAGGGGTTCGGCATGACCCTCACCGAGGCCGCCGCCTGTGGCACCCCATCGGTGGCAACCAACGTGGCTGGCCATTGCGACGCAGTCATTGACGGACGATCCGGTCTGTTGTGCGACGACCCGGCGGCGATGACCGAAGCGCTGCGGGCCGTACTCACCGACACCTCTCTGCGCGACCGGCTCCAGCGGGGGGCGCTCGAGCGGGCCCAGGAGCTGACGTGGGAGCGCGCCGCAGCCACGGTGTTCGCCCCGCTGGTGGAATTCCGTGGCCGTTGAGCCCACCTCGGTAACGGCTCGTCTCCGCCAATCGTCACTGCGCGACTGGTGGACGGTTGCGCTGTCGGCCGCGCTCATCTACCTGCCGTTGTTGCTCACCGCCCCGGGCAAGGTCGGGGCCGACACCAAGACGTACCTGTACCTCGACCCCGGTCGGCTCCTCGCCGATGCGCCCTACATCTGGCACGACCGGATCGGTCTGGGGACCGTGACCCACCAGAACATCGGGTACCTGTTCCCCATTGGGCCCTTCTACTGGATCGCCGAGACCATTGGACTCCCCGACTGGTTCGCCCAACGCCTGTGGCTGGGCAGCATCCTGTTCGGGGCGGCGCTTGGTGTCCGCTACCTGTTGCGGACGCTCGAACCAGCGCGGAAGTGGCCAAACTCGGCGGTGCTCGTGGCCATGCTGGCCTACGCGCTCAGCCCCTACGTCCTCGCCTACACAGCGCGAATCTCAGTGATCTTGTTGCCGTGGGCTGCGCTCCCCTGGCTCATCGCCCTCACGGCACGTTCCGTGCGCTTCGGTGGCTGGCGCTACCCGGCGTGGTTCGCGTTCGCGGTGCTGGTGGTAGGCGGTATCAACGCCACTGCGCTCATCCTCGTCGGCGTCGGTCCTCTGGCTTGGATGGTCTACGCCGTGGCGGTCGAGCGGGAGGCAACGGTTCGTCAGGCGCTCGCCGCAGCGGTGCGGATCGGGGCGCTCACCCTGGCCACGTCGTTGTGGTGGATCGCCGGACTGTTCATTCAGGGCACTCACGGACTGCCGGTGATCCGGTACACCGAGACGTTCCGCACCGTGTCGGAGGCGTCCACCGCCCCTGAGGTGTTGCGGGGTCTCGGGTACTGGTTCTTCTACGGCAGCGACAAGCTCGGTCCCTGGATCGAACCCAGTGTCACGTTCACCACGAACCTGCCTGCGTTGGCGTTGTCGTTCGCCCTGCCGCTCGCCGGGCTCGCCGCGTTGGTGGTTGTGCGCTGGCGCCACCGGGGGATCTTCGCCGTGATTGCCGCCCTTGGCGGGTTGATCGCCGTGGGTGGCCATCCGTGGGAGGAAGGGTCGTGGCTCGGCCAGTGGTTCACCACGTTCACCCGCAGCGACGCCGGCCTCGCTCTTCGCTCCACCCCCCGTGCCGTGCCGTTGGTCGCGCTCACCATGGCGGTCTTGTTGGCGAGCGGTGTCGCCGCCGTCGGCACCGCGCTCGAGCGTTCGCGCCCCCGACTGGCCGGGTTCGCCGCCGGGATCGTGGTGATCGCCATCGTCGCCAACATGTCCCCCCTGTGGTCGGGCCAGATGGTGGCCGACAATCTCCAGCGCGACGAAGAGATCCCCTCGTGGTGGGAGGACGCCGTCGCCGCCGTGGACGCCGGGGACAAGCGTTACCGGGTGCTCGAGGTTCCCGGCACGGACTTCGCCTCGTACCGGTGGGGAAACACGGTGGACCCCGTCACCCCGGGCCTCACTGACCGGCCCTGGGCGGCGAGGGAACTGTTCCAGTACGGGTCGGCGCAGTCCGCCAACCTCCTCAATGCCATCGATCGCCGCTTCCATGAGGACACCCTCGACCCCTCCGCGGTTGCCCCGGTGGCGCGCCTGATGGGGGTCAGCGAGATCCTCGTGCGATCCGATCTTCAGTACGAGCGCTACCGCATCGCGAGACCGCGTCTGCTGTGGGACCAGCTGCTGGGCGCTCCGGGACTTGGCACGCCGATCGGTTTTGGGCCCACTACCCCCAACATCGCCGACCCGTCCCAACCCCTCGTCGACGAGATCGAACTGGCCACCGACCCCGCTCTGCCCAACCCACCGGCGGTGGCACTGGTGCCCGTCGACGACCCCGTACCGGTGCTGCGGACCGTCACCGCGAGGAACCCAATGGTGCTCTCCGGCGACGGGGAGGGTGTCGTCGACGCCGCCGGCGCCGGTCTGCTGAGCGCCAACCAACTGCTTCTCTACAGCGCATGGGCTTCGTCCACTGGCGGTGACCCGGCGCTGATTAAGGACGCGCTGGGGCGGGGGGCGGACCTGGTGGTCACCGACACGAACCGCAGGCGTGCGGCGCGTTGGGGAACCCTGCGAGAGAACAACGGGTACACGGAATTCGCCGGTGAGGAGTCGCTGCGCTACGACCCCACCGACCAGCGCCTCGACGTGTTCCCCGGGTCCGGCGACGACACCCGCACGCTGACCGTCGTACGCCCTCGTGACGGCGCCATCGCCGCCTCGGCCCGGGCCACCGCGTGGGGCAACCCCATCACGCTCACCCCCGACGACCGACCCATGGCGGCGCTCGACGGTGACCCGACCACCGCGTGGCGTGTCGGGGCGATCGACGACCCCGTGGGTGAACGTCTCGTCATTGACCTCACCGCCCCGGTCACCACCGACCGACTTACCCTGCTCCAGCCGACGACGCTGAGTCGGAACCGGTGGATCACCGAAGCACGCATCTTCCTGCGCAACGGCGACGGGCCGACCACCACCGTGACGGCACCGCTCACCGATGCATCCCGCGATCCTCAGGCAGGTGGGGAGGTCATCACCTTCCCGGCCACCACGTTCGACCACGTCGAGATCGAGGTGGTGGCGACCAACGTCGGCCCCCGGATTCGCTACGACGGCCAGAGCAGCGTCGGGTTCGCCGAGGTCGGCATCGATGGGGTGGCCACCATCGAGTTGGTGCGGCCCCCCACCGACCTTCTCGACGCTGTCGGTGCAGACTCGCTCGCCCACCGTCTGATCTACCTGTTCAGCCGGTTGCGGTCGAACCCTGCCGAACCCGTCCGGGGTGACCCCGAGACCGCGGTGCGTCGCCTGGTGACCGTGCCTGCCGGGCGGTCGTTCTCCGTGGCCGGGGAGGCCCGCATCTCGGCGTTCCTCCCCGATGAGCGCATCGACGAACTCTTGGGACTTCCCGCCGCCTCCGCCGGCGGAGTCACCGCCCGCTCCAGTGAGCGCCTGCCCGGCAGCGTGGTGCACCGTGCGTCCGCCGCGCTCGACGGTGACCCCACCACCTTCTGGCTGAGCCCGTTCGAGCAGCGAGGAGAGGTGTGGCTCGACTACACCTTCGCCTCCCCGACCACCCTCGACAGTGCCGACCTCGTGGTGCTGACCGACGGGCGGCACTCGGTTCCCACCCGGGTGCGGGTTGAGGCCCGACAGGCTGATGGCACCATGTCGACCGTGACGGTCGTCGGCCTCCCTGAGGTTGCGGACTCCACGGAACCCAACGCCGTGACTCGTCTCGCGGTGCCCTTCCCCGGTCCCGTCACCACCACCGAACTGCGGGTGGTCGTCGAGGAGATGCGTCAGATGACCACCAAGGACTGGTACTCGAACCTCCCGGTGGTCATGCCCGTCGGGGTGGCCGAGGTGGACCTTGCCGGGGTGCAGGTGACCGCGCCGCAAGGCCCCCTCGACACCGGGTGCCGAGATGACCTGCTCACCATCGACGACGCTCCGGTCCCATTGCGGATAACCGGAACGGTGGAGGACGCCGTTGCTCGTCGAGGCCTTGACGTCACCGCTTGTGCCGAGGTCACACTCCCGACCGGCGAGTCGGTCCTTGAAGCCACCGACGGTCGCACCACCGGGTTCGATCTGGATCAGATCCGGATCGCTTCCGACGTCGGGGGTGCGTCACTTGCCCCCGACGCCCTGCCGCGCCAGCTCCCCGAAGGCCCTGCGGCGACGGTTGACGCCAACGGACGGGTCCAAACCACCGGGACCATCGACGGTGGCGCCGACGGGGCCTACTGGGTCGTGCAGGGGCAGTCGTGGAGCGACGGCTGGGTCGCAGAGGTGAACGGCGAGACTCTGGGGACACCCGTCCTCGTTGACGGCTTCGCCAACGGATGGCTGGTCGCATCCCCTGGTGAGGGTGCGGTGGCGTTCAGTGTCACGTGGACCCCCCAGCGCGTCGTGTGGGCTGCTCTTGGGATCTCGGCCGTTGCGGCGGTGATCACCGTGATTCTCGGGTTCGTCGGGGTCCGCCGACGACGCGACGCAGTGCACCGCCCCGATGCGGGCCAGCCGGATCTCCCCACCCCTGACTGGGTACCGTGGTTGACCCGTCCGGGTTGGTGGCTGTCTGGCACGTGGGTGACCGCAGGAGTCGTCGGGCTGCTCGCCACGGTGGCAGCCGCCCTGAATCTTCCCGCCGGCTTCGTGTGGGTGGCACCCCTGATCGGGATCGTCGGTGCCGGCGCTCTGCGATGGGGAACGGTCCGAAACCTTCCGGCACTGTTGGCATGGACCGCACTGGCCGTGGCTGGCGGATTCACCTGGATTCAGCAGTACCGGTACCGCTACCCATCGGACTTTGACTGGCCGGCGTCATTTGAGCGGGCCCACGTCGTCGGAGTGGTGGCGATCCTCGCCATCGGCTTGAGCGGCGTGCTCGACCTCATTGGACGGTGGCGACGCAGCCGGTCGTCCACACCGCCGGAGCGGTCAGCCTCCACCGGAACGTAAACGGCCGGTCGGGTCCTCGACGCCGGTGAACTGGCCCTGCACCGAGGTGCCGGCCGCCACGACGAGATCGAGCACGATCTCTTCCACCTCCGCCCACGTGGACGCCCGCAGGCCGCCGAGCGAACGGTTGTAGGGCTGGTCGAAGACGATCACCGGGTTGCCGGTTGCCCGCAGAGCCTCGACGTTGTGCGGAGCGTCCTCCACGTAGGCATTGGCCTCAACCTGCGGTTTGTTGCCCAACAGGCAGAGGTCCCGGTACGGGATGCCGTGCTCGTCGAGCCAGGCCACCGTGTCGCTCACCGCCACCTGATGTCCCCAGTTGGCGTAGAGGCGGTGGGTGATCAGCCGGATCCACACCCCGGCGTCCGACAGTCGCCACAACGCCTCGGCCACACCGTCGAGTACCGGCATCGTCCGAAACATCCGGTATTCGAGTACCGCCTTGCGGTGGATCCGCATGAAGGCCTCATCGTCGACTCCCCACGCGTGGTAGTCCCACGACTCCTGTGGGCCCAACGTTGCCGGGTCGACGTTCAACTCGGCGGCCACGACGCTACGGAACGCCGCCTCGTGGTCACCACAGACGCCGTCGAGGTCGACGCCGAGAATGAAGGCGCCATCGTGATCGGCACCCTCAGCAGCATCCTGGTGTGTTCGGTCACGTGCCATAGCCAGACCCTACCGAGCGCCCGTGACATCCCGCCCGGACCTACGATGCATCCGTGCATTCATCCCGGGACACGACTCATCAGACGGCATGGATCGTGAACGAGTTCGGAGACCCCGCCGAGGTCCTCACGCACGCCACCACCGACGTGCCGACCCCCCGAGACGGACAGACCCTCGTTGAAGTACGGACCAGCGGCGTCAATTTCGCCGACGGCCTCGTCTGTGAGGGCACCTACCAGCACCAACCCTCCCCCCCACTGGTCCCCGGCATTGAGGTGGTCGGGGTGATCGCCGGCACCTCCCAACGAGTGGTCGGTACCACCGTTGGCGGTCACGGCGCGTGGGCACAGTTCGCCTTGGCCCGTGAGGCGGATCTGTTCCCCATCAGCGACGAGGTCGACGACGCGACCGCTGCGGCCAGCCACGTCGTGTTCCAAACAGCGTGGATCGCCCTGCACCACCGGGCGCGTCTGTCTGCCGGGGACACCGTGGTCGTTCAGGCCGCAGCGGGGGCGACAGGGTCAGCTGCCCTGCAGGTGGCCCTCGACGCGGGGGCCACGGTCGTCGGGGTCGCTGGGGGGCCCGACAAGGTCGCCGCCATCCGCGCCGCGGGGGCGCATCTCGCCCTCGATCACCGCAGCGATGACGTGGTGGCCGCCGTACGCGACCTCACCGGGGGGCGTGGCGCCGACATCGCCTATGACCCGGTTGGTTCCGCCACCCTTGAGACCTCACGACGTTGTCTCAGCTTTGAGGGACGACTGCTCGTGATGGGTTTTGCCAGCGGGGGTCCTGCACCCATGGTGGCGGCGAACCACTTGTTGGTGAGAAACCTTGACGTCGTTGGGGTGGCCTGGCCGGCCTACCGCGATCATCGACCCGACCTCGTCGCCGACGCCCAGAGGTCGATTGACACCCGACTGGCGGACGGACGCTTCGCTCCGCTTGTGGCTGGCGTCCGTCCGATGTCCGAGGCCGGCGACGCCTTGGGCGATCTCCGCTCGGGAACCACGGTCGGCAAATGGGTGCTCAGGAACTGACCTCGACCCAGGCCCCGGCGTCAGTCGCCGAGCGGTAAGCGGCGTCGACGAGCACGTGGGCCCGCAGGGCATCAGCGACTGAGGGTGTGGCTGGACGCCCCGCAGCGACGGACTCGATGAACCCTGCGTCGGGATAGCGGAGGCGACAGCCCCGCTCGAGCAGGTGCCGGACCAGGTCCCGACCGGCCAGCACGTCGTCAGGGGTGTGCTCCCCCCGACGCCACGCCGGCACGCCGTCGTCCACGATCACCTCACCCGGTTCGGCGACCTGTCCGCCCGCCAGGAGGGCGTCAGCCTCGTCAATGTCCGCCTCGGGCGTCCGCTGCACCCGCACCGGTCCGGCAAGGTCCCCTTCGAGGGCGTACCACCCCCGACGGCGAAACACCTCCAGTCGCCGGCCGCTGGGACGGCCCAGCACGTCGTGCCACACCGAGATGAGGTGCGCCGTCGCTCCTGAGGCGAATTCGAGGTGCACCCCGGCCACGTCCTCGATGCCCTCGATCCCGTGTCGTTGCGAGGTTCGGGCACTGAGTGCACTGACTGGCCCGAACAGCCACTCGAGCAGGTCGAGGTCGTGGATCGAGTGTTCAATGAGCGTTCCCGCACCGGCACGAGCCGGGTCGGCACGCCACCGAGACCCGTAGATTCCCCGGACGGGCAGGTACTGATCGTCACGGAACACCACGGTGAGTACCTCGCCGTCGGCAGGGTCGTCGACAAGGGTGCGGAGATAGCGAAACGCTGGCGAGTCCCGCAGCACGAGTCCCACCTGGTTGATCACCCCGGCCGACGCCACCGTGTCTGCCACGAGGCGCGCCGCCTCGAGGTCAACACCGAGCGGCTTCTCGCAGAACACGGCCCGCCCTGCCCGTGCAACGGCCTCGACCAGACGGGGGTGCTCGGAAGTCCACGTGCAGACGTACACGGCGTCGGAACCGTCGATCACCTCGCTCTCGGTTGCTGCCACCGCACCACCGTGTCGCAGGGCGAACGATGCGGCACGCGACGAATCCGGGTCGAACACCGGACCGAATGCAGCGTCGGCACCGGAGACCTCGAGCATCGTGGCGTGACTCTCGGCGATGAACCCGGCACCAAGAAAACCCACCGTCACGGTCATGTCGGGACGCTACCTTCCCGCTAGGGTGCCGCCGGTGGAGGACCTCGGCAGGATCGGCTGGGAACTTGTGGCGGTGAGCCTTGCCGCCATCCCTCTCGGCATTTCGCTCTGGGCACTTCTCGACATCGCACGGCGGCCTGCGTGGGCGTGGGGACTCAGTGGCCGGAACCAGGTCGGCTGGATGGCGGCAGTAATGGTGGGGATCTGTTCGGTTATCGGAGGCCTGGTGATTTCCGGCTGGTACCTCCTGTGGATCCGCCCGGTCGTCAAGGCCGCCGAGGAGGGCCGCATCACACCCCCGACACGGGGATGAGCCCGAGGGGCCGTTGGTCACCAATCCCCTGCATCGCCCCCGTCGGCCCGCTAAGGTCCGCGTGTACCTCCGGCAGCGATGCCGTCAAACTTCAGGAGCGAGCACATGAGCGACACCCCACAGGGCCCAGGATGGTGGCAGGCCTCCGACGGCAAGTTCTACCCGCCTGAACAGGCCCCCGCCGAACGACCACAGGCGCCAGGTGGTGTCCCCGCCTCGGGCGTCGACATCGGTGCGGCCATCACCTACGGCTGGAACAAGTTCGTCCAGTACATCGGTCAGATCATCATCATTTTGCTGGTGATCCTCGGCGTGAACATCGTCGTGCAGATCGTCGCCAACTCGATCGGGCGCAACAGTCTGGGCAGCACCATCGCCGGCTTCGTGATCTCGATCCTCGGCATCCTCATCTCCTACATCCTCGCCGCCGGCATCATCCGTGCCGCTCTGGCGGTGACCCGGGGTGAGGAACCGAGTGCGTCGATGCTGTTCCAGACCGATCATCTGGCGAGTTACGTGATCGCCTCGATCCTGGTGTCGCTGCTGACCTTCGTCGGCCTGTTCGTCTTTTGCATCGGCGCCATCGTCGTGGCGATCTTCACCTTCTTCTACGGCTTCTACGTCATCGATCGTGGCGACGCCCCGGTCGAATCGATCCAGAACAGTTTCAGCCTGGTGAAGAACAACTTCGGCGGGGTCCTCGGCTTCGTCATCATCGCCGTGGTGCTGAACCTGGTCACCTGCGGCCTCGCCTATGGCGTGACCTACATCGCCGGCGCCTACGTCTACCGGACCCTCAACGGGGAGCCCGTGGCCGCCTGACGCCAACATCTCGAACGTGTCGAACCCCGTCCCGCACCTGCGGGGCGGGGTTCTTCGCGTCCGGGGGGACCTCGCCGGTAGTCTGTGACCCATGGGGACGTTTGCGGACCGGGCCACCGACCTCTGCACGTTCATCGCCGCCTCCCCCACCCCTCACCACGCCGTCGCCCACGCCGTTGAACGGCTCGAAGCGGGCGGGTTTCACGTTGTGGACGAGGCGAGCCGCTGGCCCGACACTGCCGGCGGCTACGTCGTCGTGCGTGGGGGTGCCCTCATCGCCTGGCGCCGGGGTGCGTCGATTGACCCGACTGCCGGGATCCGGATCGTCGGGGCCCACACCGACAGCCCGAACCTGCGACTCAAACCCCACCCTGATGCCGACAGCGGTCGCTGGCACAAGGTGGCTGTCGAACCCTACGGCGGCGTGTTGTGGAACTCCTGGCTGGACCGCGATCTCGGCCTCGCCGGCCGACTGCTGGTACGTCCGCCCAATGGAGGGCCACCCGAACCGGTGTTGGTGAGGGTTGATGAGCCCTGGTTGCGCATCCCCCAGCTCGCCATCCACCTCGACCGCACCGTCAACACCGACGGGCTGCGACTCGACCCCGCCCGCCACCTCGATCCGGTGTGGGGCCTTCGTGACGGCGAGGACGCTCCCGGCATCGTTGCCGCCGTTGCCGACCGTGCGGGCTGTGACCCGACCGCCATTGTCGCCGTTGAGTTGATGTGCCACGACCTGACCCCTCCGGCGGTCACCGGCTTTGCCGGTGAGTTCGTTTCCTCGGCGCGCATCGACAACCAGTTGTCGTGCTGGGCGGCGGTGCAGGCGCTCCTTGAGGCCCCCACCACCTCAGGGCAGCTCCCCATGATCTGCCTGTTCGACCACGAAGAGGTTGGGTCACAGAGCGCCACCGGGGCCGATTCCCGCTTCGCCGCTGATGTGATCAACCGCATCGCCGGGGGGGCCGGTCTCGACGTTGAGGACGAGGTACGACTGCGGGCGTGCTCGTGGGCGGTCTCCGCCGACGGGGCCCACGCCACCCACCCCACCCGACCCGAGGTGCACGACCCACGCCACCTCATCGATATCGATGGCGGCCCGGTCGTCAAGCACAACGCCAACCAGCGCTACGCGACCACTCCCGACGCTTCGGCGTGGCTGGGCGGCCTCGCCGGATCCCACGGCATCCCGTTGCAGCACTTCTCAATGCGCAACGACCTCGCCTGCGGGTCCACCATCGGGCCGCTCAACGCTGCGGCGCTGGGCATCCCCACCGTCGACGTCGGAGTGGCACAACTCGCCATGCACTCCGCCCGCGAGATGTGCGGATCACTCGACGCCGCGAGGTTCGTGACCCTGCTCACGGCTGCGCTCAGCGCCTGAGCCGGATCAGTCGAGGAGTTGCTGCTGCCCATCGTCAGCGGCGAGCGGAGCCGACGAGGGCATGACGAGGCCGAGGTGTGCCCACGCCGCAGCGGTCGCCACCCGGCCTCGGGGGGTGCGCAAGAGCAGCCCCTGGCCGATGAGGAACGGTTCGTAGACGTCCTCGACGGTCTCGGCTGGTTCACTGGCGCCAATGGCCAGCGTGCTCAAGCCGACCGGGCCCCCGCCGAACCGTTCGCACAGCGCTGACAGGATGGCCCGATCCACCTTGTCGAGACCGAGCTCGTCGACTCCGAACAGGGCGAGGCCGTCACGGGCCACGGCGCGACCCACCACGCCTCCGGCCCGCACCTCGGCGAAATCGCGGACACGTCGCAGCAGGCGGTTGGCAATCCGGGGGGTACCCCGGGAGCGTCGGGCGATCTCTGCGGCGCCAGCCTCGTCGATGTCCACCCCGAGGATGTCGGCCGCTCGAGCGACGATGCTGGCCAGATCCTCGGAACTGTAGAAATCGAGCCGAGCGACCAGACCGAACCGGTCCCGCAACGGCCCGGTGATGAGTCCGGTTCTCGTCGTCGCCCCCACCAGGGTGAAGCGGGGCAGGTCCAGTCGCAGCGAGCGCGCAGCCGGCCCCTTGCCGAGCACGATGTCGAGTTGAAAGTCCTCCATGGCTGGGTAGAGGACTTCTTCGACGGTCCGTGACAGCCGGTGGATCTCGTCCACGAAGAGGACGTCACCCTCCCCCAGCCGGGTCAGGATCGCTGCGAGATCCCCCGCCCGTTCAATGGCCGGCCCCGACGTGACGTGGAGGTCGACCTCCATCTCCGCGGCGACGATGCCAGCGAGCGTCGTCTTGCCCAGACCGGGCGGACCAGCGAACAGGAGGTGGTCTGCCGCCTGTCCTCGGCGTCGTGCCGCTTCAAGGATGATGCCCAGGTGGTCCTTGAGTTCAGGCTGCCCGACGAACTCGTCGAGCCGGCGTGGCCGGAGACCCCCCTCCTCGCCGATGAGTCCGCTGGTTACCGGCGGTTCGACGACGGCGTCCTCATCGAGGGCTCGTGGGTCGAGCAGTTCATCTCGCATCAGCCAACCGCCAGTCGCTGCAGCGCCAACCGGAGCAGTTCGCCCGAGTCGCCTTCCTCGGGAAGTTCCCGAAGGGTTGCCGCCACCTCATCGGGCCCGTACCCGAGTTGCACGAGGGCCTCGCGGACGTCGCCGCGCGCTGAGGTGCCAACAGTCGCCCCGACCTGTTGTGGCGCGGACCCACCACTCCCCGCCTCGGCTCCCTGGGTGAGTTCGAGACGATTCTTCAACTCGACGAGCAATCGCTCCCCTGTCTTGCGTCCCACTCCGGGCACCAGACAGAGCGCAGCGAGGTCCTCGTCGACAAGCACCCGGGCCAACGCCGCCGGCGGATGCACACCCAGGATCGCCATGGCCAGTGCCGGACCAACCCCGTGGGTGCCGATCAGCACCTCGAAGGTGACGCGCTCGGAGCGGGTGGAGAATCCGTACAGCACCTCAGCGTCCTCACGGATGTGGTGGTGCACGTGGAGGTACACCTCGTCACCCAACTCACCGAGGGCGACCGACGTCGTCGGCAACACGGTGACGCGGTACCCCAGGCCACCAACTTCGACACAGACCTCGTCGCTGTCCCGCCATGCGAGCACGCCACGCACCGTCCCGATCATCGGGCCACCCCGGACGCTGATGTGGTTGCCGCACGCAGCGGGGTCATCGCCAGGTGACACAACGCCACCGCCGCTGCGTCAGCGGCGTCAGGCGGGTCGGGCACCGCAGCGAGACCCAACAAGGTGGCCACCATGGACGCCACCTGCGCTTTGGGGGCGGCACCCCAACCCGTCACGGCCTCCTTGACCTGGTTGGGGCCGTATTCGGCCACCACCGCACCTGACCGCACGGCCTCCGCCATGATCACCCCGGCCGCCTGGATCACGCCCGAAGCGGTGCGGGCGTTGGCGCCGAACACCACGCGCTCGAGCGCCACATCCCCGACCTGGAACTCGCCCATGAGCGCCTGGATGTCACCTTGGATCATGGCCAGCCGGTCCCACACAAGGGCATCCGGCGGGGTCCGCAGCACGCCGAGCGCCCGCACACGGGGCCTCTGCGTGGTCGCAACGGCCTCAAGCACGCAGTACCCGCACCTCGACAGCCCTGGATCGATCCCCAAGACGAACATGTGTACGATTGTAGCCCTGCGGCCCCCGGGCCGGGGGGATCAGCGCCCGAGGGTGGCCAGGACCCCCACGAGTTCGTCCACGGGCCGAAAGGTCAAACCCGCAGTGGCACGATGGGCGTACCGGATCGTCCCGGCTGCGTCGAGCACGAACACGCTCCTGCGGTAGAACCCGATGGGGCCGATCACGCCGTAGGCCGCTCCGACGTCGCGGTCCACGTCAGCGAGCAACGGGAACGCGAACCCGCCGTGCTGAGCGGCGAACTCCTCGTGCTGAGCGACCCCCTGGGGACTGAGTGCGACCACCTGCGCCCCCAGTTCGCCGAATCTGTCGATGTCGTTGGTATAGGTGGTCAACTGGGCAGTGCAGATCGGCGACGCATCAGCGGGGTAGAACACCAACACCACCGGGGCACCCTGGAACTCCTCAAGGGTGAACAGCCGCCGGGTCTCGGGTGTGCCGAGTGTGCCCTCGAGGGTGAACGGGGGCGCCGGGGCGCCGACAGGCACCTTCACCTCAGTCGGCCGACCCGAGCTCCTGCATGAGCGAGTCGGGGATATCGAAGTTGGCGTACACGTCGCCCACGTCGTCGAGATCCTCAAGGGCGTCCATGGCTTTGAGGACGGCGCGGGCCTGATCGGCAGCGGTGAGCTCAACGCTGGTGGACGACACCATGGTCACATCGGCCGAGGCGACTTCGATGCCTGCCTCCTCCAGCGCGGCGCGCACCGCAGGAAGGTCGCTGGGACCACACGTCACCCTCCACACGTCACCCTCGGCGCTGAGGTCCTCCAAGCCGGCGTCGAGTGCGGCCACCATGACGTCGTCCTCGGCGACCTCGGCGGGGACGAACGCCACCCCCTTGCGCTCGAACTGCCAGGACACCGCTCCGGGTTCGGCGATCGAGCCGCCGGTCTTTTTCATGACCGAGCGGATCTCGGCACTGGTTCGGTTCCGGTTGTCGGTGAGGGCCTCGATCAGCACAGCGACGCCCCCGGGGGCGTAACCCTCGTAGGTCACGGGCTCGTAGGTGACACCCTCGAGTTCTCCGGTACCACGCTTGACGGCACGCTCAATGGTGTCGAGCGGAACGGAGGCATCCCGCGCCTTTTGGAACATGGTCCGAAGCGTTGGGTTGGACTCGGGATCGCCGCCGCCAGCGCGGGCGGCCACCTCGACCTGGCGAATCAACTTGGCGAACAGCTTGCCCCGCTTGGCGTCAGCTGCCCCCTTTTTGTGCTTGATGGTTGCCCACTTGGAATGACCGGACATGTCCCTCCTATCAGCCGCCCCAACCTACCTGAGTTCAGCTCACCGCTCGGCGACGAGGTCAACGAAGAGGCGGTGGACCCTGGTGTCGGGGGTCAACTCGGGATGGAAGGCGGTGACGATCACCGAACCCTCCCGGGCCGCCACCGGGCCCCCGTCAACGGCCGCAAGGACCTCAACCCCGGGGCCGACCCGTTCCACCTGCGGAGCACGGATGAACACGGCGTGCAGGTCGGGGGCGCCGACCGCGGGGAGTTCAAGGTCACACTCAAACGAGTCGACCTGACGACCAAAGGCGTTGCGGCGGACCGTGAGGTCGATCGCCGAGAACCAACCCTGATCGGTCCGGCCGTCAAGGACGTCGGAGGCCAACAGGATCATGCCGGCACAGGTCCCCAGCGCCGGCATGCCCCCGGCGAGACGGTCCGCCAGCGGTTCGGCGAGACCATTCACCTTGAGCAGATGCCACAGCGTCGTCGACTCCCCACCTGGCAGCACCAGTGCCTCGACCCGGTCGAGGTCGTCGGGTGTGCGCACCAGCGTGGCGGACACTCCGAGGCCAGCCAGCGAACGCTGGTGGGCCGCCACCGCACCCTGCAGGGCGAGAATCCCCACGCGTGGGGAGGCGTTCACCAACCCCGGTCGGCGAAGGTCGTGCTCAGCGAACCGATCTCAAGACCGGGCATCGCCTCGCCCAGACCCCGGCTCGCCTTGGCCACGACCCCAGGGTCACTGAAGTTCGTGGTGGCATCGACGATCGCCACCGCACGACGCGCCGGATCGTCACTTTTGAAGATGCCGGACCCGACGAACACCGCCTCAGCGCCCAACTGCATCACGAGGGATGCGTCAGCAGGGGTGGCGATACCGCCAGCACAAAACAGCGGAACAGGAAGGCGACCGGTGGATGCCACCTCCTGCACCAAAGGCAGTGGGGCGGCGAGTCGCTTGGCCCAGTCAAAGATCTCGGCATCGTCGGCAACGGTGAGCCGGCGGATGTCGCCGAGGATCGAACGCAGGTGACGGACGGCCTCCACGATGTTGCCGGTTCCGGCCTCCCCCTTGGACCGGATCATCGCCGCTCCCTCGCCGATGCGCCGCAGCGCCTCGCCGAGGTTCGTTGCCCCGCACACGAACGGCACGTCGAACGCCCACTTGTCGATGTGGTGTGCCTCATCGGCGGGGGTCAGCACCTCGCTCTCGTCGACGAAATCCACACCGAGGGACTGCAGCACCTGCGCCTCGGCGAAGTGACCGATGCGGGCCTTGGCCATCACAGGAATGGTCACCGCCGCCTTGATCCCCTCAATCATCTCGGGGTCGGACATGCGGGCGACACCACCGTCTCGGCGAATGTCTGCGGGCACCCGCTCAAGCGCCATGACCGCCACGGCGCCGGCGTCCTCAGCGATGCGAGCCTGGGCTGCGTCGACCACATCCATGATCACGCCACCGGTCAGCATCTCTGCGAGGCCCCGCTTGACCAGCGGAGTCCCTGTCTCCCGATTCTCAGTCATGTCCGCATGGTACCGACCCGGAGCCTCCGAGCAGAAGCCGGAAGACGCTCATCGGAGCGCGTCGGCCTGCTCGGCGGTGAGGTTGGTCACGGTTTGGTCCGGAGGCGGCAGCGCCACCCAGGTGTTCCCCGGGGTCAACTGGGCCGGGGAAAGGTCTGCCAGGAACAGGTTCGGTCCGCTCAACTGGTCCGGGCGGTCCCACAGCACCGTGGTCAGCCGTCCCCCGGTGTAGACGAGGCCTGACCCGTTGCCCACCGTGTAGGCCTGAGGTGAGCGGCTGTCAGCCGTCGATGGACCGTAGGGCGTGTACTGGATCACCACGTTGCGTGGGCACACGCTCTCACCGGCCTCGTCGAGGAACAGTGCCCCATCCTGGAAGCGACGGTTACATCCCGCCTCGGGGTCCCAGACATAGGTCACCGAACTCCCGAGGTCCCAGCTGATGGTGATTCCCGGCACCGGGTCCCCCGACGGTGGCAGCGTGGTGGTGGTGCTGCCGGGGCGACGAGGGGCGGGGGCTGACTCGGTCCGGTAGGTGAACAGCGGCTTGGGGAACGCCTCGCCGGGCCGACCAAGGCCGTCGCGCACCCCAGCCACGTTTGCGAACAGGTTGTGGGGGGCGAAACGGCCCGACACCCGTTGGTAGTCACCCGGGGCGGCGTCGTAGCCACCATTGATCAGAAGCCCGGCGTTGGCTGCGGCGTTGATCTCACCAATCACGTTCGAGTTCCCACCCGACCACACAAGGATCGGCGAGCCGAGGTTGGCGACGAGGTCCACGTCGGTTGAGCGCGCCGAACGTACCGGCCCGACCCGATCGGGAACCTGGGAGTGGAACACCGCGGCGAAACGGGTGATGCCCTCAACCTGCACCTCATAGACCAGGTCCGCCTGGTTGATCCCACCATGGGGACGGGCGTCCGAGGAGTTGTCGATCTTGGCCACCACGGCGGTCTGCTGGGTGGCCGCTTCGTCGGGAGCGGGCAGACCGGTGAGCGGCCACACGATGGGGGGCGGTGGAACCGTGGTCGACGTCGTTGGGGCGGACGTGACGGTGACGTCCACTTCCTGGGAGCAACTGGCGGCCACCAGAGCCATCGCCGCCAGTGCGACGACGACGCTGAGGCGCCGTGAGGTGCGGATCACGGGCAGATTCCCTCCGGGGTTGGTTGCCCCACGAGTATCACAGTTCCCGCAGTGCTGCGATGCGATCCTCGATGGGCGGGTGGGTGTTGAAAAGATGGGTCCACCGCTTGGCCTGCTCGGTGTCCTCACGGGTCGGTACCGGCTCCTCGATCCACAGGTGGGCGGTGGCGCGGTTGCCGGACTGCACCACCGTGCCGTCGTCGCGCAGTTTCTCGAGCGCTGCGATCAGACCCGGAGGGTACCGGGTGATTTCGACCGCGGACATGTCAGCGAGCGCCTCCCGCCGGCGACTGATGGCGAGTTGCATGAGCACCGCGAGGATGGGGGCGAGGATCAACAACAGGAGGGCACCGACGAGCAGGATCGGATTCCCTCCCCCACCCCCGTCACCCGATCGACGACCTCCGCCGAACCACATGAAGCGAATGCCGAAGTCCGACAGCAACGCTGCCGCCCCCACCATGGTCACCGCCAGGGTGGACACGAGGATGTCGTAGTTGCGGATGTGGCTGAGCTCATGGGCGAGCACGCCTTCGAGTTCGACACGGTTCATCTTCTCGAGCAGGCCCGTGGTCACGGCAATGGCGGCGTGACGCGGATTGCGTCCTGTGGCGAAGGCGTTCGGTGCCGGGTCGTCCACCACGTAGAGCCTCGGAACCGGCGTCCCACTGGCGATGCAGAGCCCCTCCACCAGATTGTGGAGGCGGGCGTAAACCTGGGGATCCGCCGGCTGCGCACGACTCATGGCCAGTGCGATGGAGTCGGACTTCCAGTACGAGGTGAACGCCAACGCCCCGGCGATGAGCACGGCGACGATGACCCCGATCGGGCCGAAGCCAATGGCGACACTGAACGCAAGACCCATCACGGCGATGAGCGCGACGAACGCAGCGATCAGGAGCGCCGAACGTCGCTTGTTGGAGGTGACCTGGTCGTACAGCGGACCGGCCCTCTCAGAACTCGACCCGAGGCACGGCACGGGCGTCCTCGGGTGCGTCGAAGAACTCCCGTTCCTCGAACTTGCCGGCCCGGGCCACGATGAGTGCCGGGAACTGCTGGATGGAGGTGTTGTAGCCGCGCACCTGGTCGTTGTAGAACTGCCGCGCGTAGGCGATGCGATCCTCTGTTGAGGTCAACTCCTCTTGGAGTTGCCGGAAGTTCTGGTCCGCCTTCAGGTCGGGGTAGGCCTCTTGGAGGGCGAACAACTTCCCCAACGCTCCCGTGATCATGTTGTCGGCAGTCGCCTGCTCGGCAGGAGTCTGCGCCGACACCGCGGCGTTACGGGCGGCGGTGACCCCCTCAAGGGTTTCCCGCTCATGGGATGCGTAACCCTTGACGGTCTCGACAAGGTTTGGAATGAGGTCGTTCCGCCGGTTCAACTGCACATCGATCTGCGACCAGGCGTTGTCGATACGCAGTCTGAGCGCAACGAGCCGGTTGTAGATGGCGATGGGCCACACCACGAAGATGAGCACCACGACGACGATCACGATCACGGCGATCCACATGGGTCCCATCCTAGGTGCGAGTCAACCGGATCGGGGCGCACGGGCCGCTTGGGCATTGATCGCCCGTTCGTACAGTCCGAGGTAGGTCTCCGCCAGCCGTTCCATGGAAAATTGGGCGGCGCGCCCAGTGCCCGACGTCACCAGCCGGTGCCGGGCGTCGGTGTCCGCCAGGGCCACCCGGAGGGCTTCGGACAACGCTGACGCGTCCCCGGGGGGCACCAGGAGCGCGTCCTGCCCACCGCGGGCGACCTTGGCGTACCCGGCGATGTCGGATGCCACCACCGGGGTCCCAGAGGCCATCGCCTCCAAGAGCACAATCCCAAAGGACTCTCCACCGAGGGACGGCGCGCAGAACACGTCCGCGCCGACCAGCCGGGAGGCCAGCTCGGCGTCGTCAACCCGACCCAGCCACACGATTCGGGGATCCCGATGGCGGGCCTTGAGGGTCTCGGTCTGTGGGCCGCTCCCCACGACCCACAGGCGCAGATCGTCGTTGATGAGGCTGACCGCCTCAAGGAGCACCGCCAGACCCTTGCGTTCCTCGTGTCGACCGACGAACACGATGGTGGGGTGGCCATCAGTGGGCCACGGCTCCGCCCCGACGAAGGCGCCGACATCAACGGCGTTCGGGACCAGTTCGTAGTCACCCCCGAGCGCTGCGAACGCTGTATCCCGGGCCTCGTCACTCACGGCGCAACGAACATCGAGGCGGCGGGCGGCCCGCCTCACCACCGGACCGAACCACCGGTAGGGCAACTCGTTGCCGGCTGCGTGGAACGTACCAACCAGCGGTGCCGTCTTGAACAACAGTGCCGTCTGCGTGGGTCCCGGACACAACGGTTCATGAAGATGGACGACGTCGAACGCTTCGTCGCGCAACGCGCTGATGGTGCGCAACTGGGTCGACACGTCGGGAGCGATGGGGGCGACCGAACCGTTGGCCGAGGTCGGGACGCTTCCACCGAGTGGGGTCACGCCAACATCGGGAGGTGGACCGTCACAGGGGCCGAGGACACGAACGTCGTGGCCCAACGTGCGCAACGCCCGGGCAAGGCCGAGTACCTGGCCCTGCACGCCTCCAGGAAGACTCAGGGAGTACGGCGAGACGATGCCGACTCTCACGCCGTGGCCTCGTCTGTGGGGAAACCCGCAGCGGCCAATGCCTCGTGATCCGAGGCCCAGTTGGGCTGGAGGAGGTGCCACTGCGTGGGCGCCGCCACGATCAGCGCCTCAAGTTCGTGGGCAAGTGCCTGGGTGATCCGGGCGACGTCCTTGCGGAACCCGTCCCGACGCTCCACGGGGACGCAGGGACGCAGAACGGCGCGGTGTCTCGGCCCGTCGAAATAGACGGTGCCCGGAATGAGTGCCGCACCGGTGCGTAACGCCAGCGCTGCAGGCCCGGCAGGCAAGGTGGTCTCCTCGCCGAAGAACTCCACGGGGACCCCGGTGCCGTCGATATCCCGATCGGCCAGCAGACACACCATGTCACCGCGGGCCAGCGCCCCCGTGACCGCTGCGCCGGCATGGGGGCCGAGCACCACGATCTCCATGCCGAGCCCACGACGAAAGTCGACGAAGAAGTCACGAAGCTCGGGGGGTTCAATGTCCTCAACGACGACCGTGAGGGCGAACCCCTCGACCTGGGTCAGCCAGTACGCCGCCCACTCCCACCCGCCAAGGTGAGGGAGGACGAAGATGATGCCCTTGCCGGCCTGACGCGCCCTGACCACGTGCTCGTACCCGTCGAGGTCGAACCCGGCCTCCACCTCCTCAGGCCGCAGGGACGGAAGACGGAAGGAGTCCGCCCAGTACCGCCCGTAGCTGGCGAAGAGGTCACCGACCATTCGACGGGCTTCGTCGTCACCGAGTGGGCGGCCGAGCGCCCGCTCGAGGTTTCGACGGGCCACCAACGCCCGGGACCGGGCCACGCGGGACGCAAGCCGACCACCTAAAGCAGCCAGGCCGAACACCACGGGACCAGGCAGGTGGCACGCCAACCACGCCCCTGCCCGGTAAGCGGTGGTTACGGTACGGGGACTCACCCCACGGCGTCAGCGACGAGACGTTCGCAGTCGCTGCCACGAACGGGTGGAGCGACGGCGCGCCGCCCGACGACGAGCAGTTCGGCGAGTGGATGCACCACCAGTGGGGGCCGCTGACGCCTGGCGCCACACGAGGACGAATCGCTGCACGGCGGTCAGCGCGGTGAGCGCCACCATCAGCCACAGCACGGGCACCAACAGCACCTCAAAGAGCAGTCCGAGCCCGAGGAGGATCATCCGCTCGGCCCGCTCCATGAGGATCCCGCCTTTGGCGGTGAACCCCATGGCCTCAGCCTTGGCACGTTGGTAGGAGATCAGGCCCGACAGGGCGAGCACGGCGACGGGAAGCATGACCCCGAGACCGGGGCGATGGGCGGCGAAGTACCAGGCCACCCCACCGAACAGGAAAGCGTCCGACACCCGGTCGGCGACCGAGTCGAAGAACGCACCCCGCGGCGACGAGGTACCGCCGGCCTTGGCCACTGCGCCGTCAAGGGCGTCAGGGAGCCCGCACAGGATCAAAAACAGCAGACCCAACTGCAGGTTCCCGAAGCCGAGGGACACCGCAGCAGCCACCGACATGACCATGCCGGTCGCCGTGAGATGGTCAGCGGTAATGCCAAGACGACGCAACCGGATGCCGATCGGCTTCACGCTGCGCTCAAAGCCAGCCCTGAATTGGCTGTCGATCATGAACCCAACCTACCAGCCGGGACGCCGCTCCCCCCTGATCCCGGTAGGGTCGGGGCATGGACGGACTTGACGTGTCCCGCCTCGCAGCCGTGGACATCGCTGTTGCGCTTCGCTCCTACCCCCGCCGGTTCAGGGACGTGTTGGCCACCGCTTCGGCGTCGAGAGGCATCCCTGCTGACGAATTGGTCGGTCGGGTCGGGTCTGACGGGCATTGCGGCATGGATCTCCTCCTCGACGTGGTCAACACCCTCACCCTGCTCGACCGGGCCCTCGACGAGGTGCTTCTCGCTGACGACCCTGCGCTGCACCCCGGGGTGTTGGACCCCAGCCTTCGGGACTGGACGCCTCCGCCAGGACTATCGCTTGAGACGTTGCTCGACATGCTCGACGACCAGTGTGCCGACCTCGCAGGGGCCGTCGAGGGGGTCTCGATGGCTGACTGGTCACGACCCGCCCACGTCGCCGACGGCCCGGCACTCACGGCCATCACCATTGCCCAGGAAGCCACCCGGGTCGGAGCAGAGGGCCTGCGCTCGTTCGAGGGGACGTTGCGCTCGGCTGGTTGAACGCCACGACCGTCAGGTCGCAGGTGAACTCGACCAGTCTTCGGGGTTGTCTTCGACGAACCCTTCGACGATCTCGCCGTTGACCCCGTCGACGAGCATGAGACCACGCTTGGTCGGGGGGTCCTCAGCGGAGTACAGAAGGATCCGCCACGTGGGTCGACTGAGCAGGCCTCGCCACCCGAGCTGGGCCGAGGCGTGACCGACGGGGAAGCCCACCTCCGCCACGGCGAGCACCAGCGCGTCACGTTCGTCAACGTCGAGGTTCCACCCGGCGACGATGCTGTACACCCCGACGAGTGCGAGCAGGCCGGCGGCAGCGAGGAATCCCCCGTTGACCAGCACCGTGCCGGTCCCCCGGGTTGCGAGCCATGCCACGACCAGCACGGCCGCCAACACCAGGTACATGACCCCCGGCACACGCCGACGGTTGTTGTTGGGGAACAGGTACGGCCCGACGTACCCCGCAGCGTTGAGGTCCTCGGGCAGGGCGTCGCGGATGTCGGCGTCGGTGAGGGGTTCGGTGGCCTCGTCGCCGGTTCCTGCACGGTCCTCGCTGGTCATCGCCCCGACCGTACCCTCACGACGGTGGCTGCGGCCAAGCGGACCGGACCCGCTGCCAGGTCACATCAAGAGGTTCGGGCAGCACCCGGGTGGTGGCGGTCACCGTCATGAAGTTGGTGTCGCCACGCCATCGCGGGACGACGTGCACGTGGAGATGATCGGGGATGCCCGCCCCGCCGGCGGCGCCGAGGTTCAACCCGACGTTGACCCCTTCACACCCGTACGCCGCCCGCACGGCGGCGACGGCGTCGCCGACCATTGACCACAGTTCCGCCGACTCCCCCGCAGTGAGTTCGCCCAGATCAGCGACCGCCCGGTTGGGGATCACCAGCAGGTGACCGGTGGAGTACGGGTAGGCGTTGAGCAGCGCCGAGCAGCGCTCCCCACGGTGCACGACGAACGCCGCCTCGTCACCCTCGGCGTCGCCCACCGCCAGGATCCGTTCGAACATCGATCCGCTGGCGTCGGGCCGCAACGGGGTCGGGTCACCAGTCACCCGGTCGAGGTAGGTGAAACGCCACCCGGCCCACAGGTGGTCAACCATCAGCGGTGGTCAGCGACGTCGGCGGTGAGGCGGGCAACGAACTCCTCAACGGCGACATCACGCTCGACGTCACCGCCGCGCGGATTCACCCCGACCGTGTCGTTGGCCACGTCGTCGTCACCGACGACGAGGACGTAGGGCAACTTGTCCAGTTTGGCCCGCCGAATGCGGTTGCCGAGCGGCTCTTCGGCCCGGACCCAGTCGGCCCGGAACCCATTCGCGCGCAACCGGTCGACAACCGATGCCGCATACGCATCGTGGTCGTCACGAACGCCCAACACTCGCACCTGGGTGGGAGCGAGCCACGCCGGGAACGCACCGGCGTAATGCTCGATGAGCACCCCGAAGAACCGTTCGATCGAACCGAACAGGGCGCGGTGCAACATGATCGGCCGGTGACGGCCGCCGTCGGCACCGACGTACTCGAGGTCGAAACGCTCCGGATGGTTGAAGTCGCACTGAATGGTGCTCAACTGCCACGTCCGCCCGATGGCATCACGGATGTCGATGTCGATCTTGGGTCCGTAGAAGGCGGCGTCGCCTTCCTTGATCTCATACGGCAGGCCGTACTTGTCAAGCGCCGCCCGCAACGCCCCGGTGGCCTTGTCCCAGATCTCGTCGCCACCGACGTACTTGTCGGGGTCCTTGGTGCTCAGGTTCGCCGTGAAGTCCTCGAACCCGAAGGCCCGAAGCACACTCATCACGAAGTCGAGCAGGGACGCAATCTCGTCCTGCAGTTGGTCCTCGGTGCAGAAGATATGGGCGTCGTCCTGGGTGAAGCCCCGGATGCGCATCAGTCCGTGCAGCGTCCCGGACCGCTCGTAGCGGTAGACCGTGCCGAGTTCGAAGAACCGCAACGGAAGTTCCCGATAGCTGTGTTGTCGACTGCGGTACACCAGACAGTGCATCGGACAGTTCATGGGCTTGGGGTAATACGTCCCGTTGTCCATCTCCATCGGCGGGTACATGCCGTCCCGGTAGAAGTCGAGGTGGCCCGACGTCTCAAAGAGGTGGCCGTTGGCGAGATGGGGGGTGACGACGAACTGGTAGCCGCCCTCCTCGTGCCGCTGGCGCGAGTAGTCCTCCATGAGTTTGCGCACCATGGCACCCTTGGGGTGCCACACCGCCAGACCACCCCCGAGTTCCTCGGGGAACGAGATGAGGTCGAGTTCGCTTGCCAGCCGCCGATGGTCGCGGGCCTCTGCTTCGGCGAGACGCTCGAGGTGCGCCTTGAGGGCGGCGTCGGATTCCCACGCCGTGCCGTAGATGCGCTGCAGCATCGGCCGTGTCTCGTCCCCACGCCAGTAGGCGCCGGCAACCTTTTGGAGTGCGAAGTGGCCGAGCCGACCGGTTGAGGGCACGTGCGGCCCTCGACACAGGTCAACGAACCCTCCGTCGTTGCGGTACAGGCTCACCGTGCCGTCACCGGAGATTTCGCTGGCGTCAACCCGTTCAATGATCTCGCGCTTGTACGGCTGGTCGGCGAACACCTCAAGACCCGACGACGTGTCGGACTCCTCACGGGTGAACGCCTGATCGGCGGCGATGATCGCTCGCATGGCGGCATCGATCCGGTCGAGGTCGTCGTCAGAAAAGGCGGCACCGTCGGACAACTCGAAGTCGTAGTAGAAGCCGTTGTCGATGGCGGGACCGATGGCGAACTTGGTCCCGGGGAACAGGCCGAGCACCGCCTGGGCGAGCACATGGGCGGTGGAGTGGCGCAGAACCTCCCGGCCCTCGTCGCTGTTGGTGGTCACGATGCTGACCGTGGCCCCGTCGGGTAGCGCTCGACCCAGATCCCACTGCTCACCGTCGACCACGGCGACGAGAGCGTCGGCGGCCAGGCGCCGTCCGATGGCGGCGGCGAGATCCGATCCGGAGGCACCCCGGGGGAGTTCACGGTTGGAGCCGTCGGGCAGTGAGACGGTGATGGTCTCTGACGTGGCAGCACTCATTGGGCCCAGCCTACCGGCGCCGCACCACCCCACCCGAAGGCGGTTACCTCAGGAGGCGCTGCTAAGCACCTCCGCCGAGGAGCGTCGGGGCTCACCGGCGGGTCCTTCGACCCGGGCTGTCTCCGCCGGCAGCGCCTCGGCGCTGTCGGACCGGTTGGCGTAGGTGTCCACGTAGCGCTGACCCGACAGGCGACCGATCTCGAACATGACCTCGTCGGTGATCTGACGGAGTACGAGACGATCGTCGACCCGGTCGGCGTAGCGGGTGACATCCACCGGGGCGCCGAAGGACACCCGCATCATCCGGAACGGGCGGGGAAACGGCGAGTCGGGGGGCTGCACGTCGTCGGTGCCCTGCAGTCCGACGGGAATGATCGGGCTCATGGTGCGCAACGCCAGACGGGCCACCCCGGTGTGCCCCTTGTGCAGGTCGCCGTCACGCGAACGCGTCCCCTCGGGGTAGATGCCGAACAGCTCGCCGCTCTCAAGCAGGCGGGCCGCTGCGTCGAGGGCTCGCTGGGCCGCCGAGCCACCGCCACGATCGATCGGGATCATGCCCATGGCAGGGAACAGGTAGCGGGTCTTCCACGAATCGAGGTACTCGGCCTTGCCCACGTAGGTGATGCGACGGTTCAGCGCCGCGCCGACGACGAAGTGGTCAATGACCGACAGGTGGTTGGGGGCCACGATGGCGCCGCCGGTGGCCGGCACATGTTCAAGGCCCCGGACGTCAAGGCGCCACCCGAAACGGATGAGCGGGTCGAGGATCGCCTTGGCCACGCCGTAGAGCTGGCCCACCTTCGCAGTCACGTCAGAATTGTGCCACTCAACGCACCGGTTCGCCGGTGAGGAACACTCCGAGAAGCGCCGCTGCGGAGGCGACGCCGGCTCCGTCGGCGGCGGCGGCGTCAACGGCGGCGACCGCCGTGGGGGTATCGAGGTCGTTGTCGAGCGCGTCACGCACCGCCGCCACCGCGACTGCGCTGTCGGGGGCGCCATCGGTTGTCGCCGCCATCCACCCCTCGAGCCGGGTCGCAGCCTCGGGCATGGTGGCGTCGGTCCACTCCCACGGGGTTCGGTAGTGGTTGGCGAGCACACCGAGGCGGATGGCCCGGGGATCCCACTGGGTGCGCAGGTCGGACACGAACACCAGGTTCCCGAGCGATTTCGACATCTTTTCGCCGTCCATCATGACCATGGCCTGGTGCATCCAGTGTCGAACGAACCGCTCCCCGGTGGCGGCCTCCGACTGCGCCGCCTCACATTCGTGGTGGGGAAAGATGAGGTCGGCTCCCCCACCGTGGAGGTCGATGGTGGTCCCTAACTCCCGAAGGGCGAGCGCCGAACACTCGATGTGCCATCCGGGTCGACCCGGCCCCCACAGGGAATCCCACGCCGGCTCGTCGGGTGCGGACGGCTGCCAGAGCACGAAGTCCAGCGGGTCCCGCTTGTTGGGGTCACCCGGGTTGCCGCCCCGCTCGGCGGCGAGTGCCAGCATCGTGTCCCGGTCGAGGTGGGAAACCTGACCGAAGTTGGCGAACGACGAGACGTCGAAGTACACCGCCCCTCCGGCGACGTAGGCGTGTCCCTGGTCAAGCACCATGCCGATGAAGCCGCGGATGTCAGCAATGGCTGAGGTGGCGCGGGGCTCACTGAACGACTCGATGACGTTGAGTGCCTCCATGTCGGCGTCGAATCGGGCCGTTTCCGCAGCGGCGAGATCGAGGTAGTGCACACCGAGTTCACGCGCTTTTCGCAACAGGTCGTCGTCGACGTCGGTGATGTTGCGCACGCACCTAGTCTGATGCCCACGGTCACGCAGCCGACGCTGCAACACGTCGTAGGTCAGGTAGGTGGCGGCGTGACCGACGTGGGTCGCGTCATAGGGGGTGATACCGCACGTGTACATCGTGACGGTCTCAGCAACATCGAAGGGCACCACGGCACCACGGGACGTGTCGAACAGCCTCATCGGGCCCTCCTGGGACACGGATCCGTCCACTACGCCAGCGCCCACGAACCCCTAGCCCAGATCGAGCCCGGTGAACTGCACGGCCACTCGGGTCTTGTACCGGACGTTGAGCTGCAGGAGTACCGCAGCGAACGCCTCAATGGGTGCGGCATTGGACAACTGGCCGGCGTCGAGGGGACGCAGGTCGGGGATCCGGTCGATGATGTCGATGGTGAGGGCGGTGGCCTCGGGGTGATCCGAACAGATCAGCACGTCGCTCACCACCGGCTCACCCACGTGCCCGAGCTCCTTGGCCGGGACGTGGTGCAGGGCGGCGGCGACCTTCGATCGGGGGACGGCAGCCTGCACGCTGGCCGCCACCGACCCACGGGGCGGCACCAACGGTTGGAACTCGTGACCGACCTTGGCGAGGGCGTTGGCCATCGAGATCACGACCTTGCCTTCGAGCTGACGAGCCACCGAGGTCGCCGTGGCGGCGGCGGCGTCCCACGGGGTGGCGATGACGACGACGTCGGCGTCAGCCGCCCCGGCATTGTCGGCGGCCTCAATGGCGAGGTTCAGGTCGCTCCATCGGGCACACAGCTCGTCGGCGACCTCCATGGCCCGATACTTCGATCGGGAACCCACACAGACGTCGAAACCCACCGAGGCGAGACGCGCTGCGAGGCCTGAGCCGGCGGGTCCGGTTGCACCGAGAATTCCAATTCGCATGGGCGCACCCTACTCGGCGGTCGACCACGGATCGGCAGACGGTGTGAGCAGGTATCCCGGGTTGGCGACCCTGAGCTTGTCCACCACGGACGGGCCAAGCACCGCGCCAATCTCGTCAAGGCGGTCATCGAGCTGCCCGCTGCGCAAGGCGTCGGCGAGGCCCCCGTCGCCGGAGAACCCGAGCGCCTCGAGCCGGGCCTGATGTCGGTGACCGGCCTGCCCGGCGTCGGCGAGTTGACGTCGCACGATGCCTACGGCGTTGGCAGCGACCCGACCGTGGAAACGGACCTGACCGGTGGTTGCGCCGGGCACGTCGTTGCGCAGGTACGACTCGACCACCCCCAACAGATCGTCGACACCCGGAGCGTCGTGGGGTGGCTCGACCGACGACCCGCCGGCATCGCCAACCGGCGCCACCTCCCCGTCGGGCACACCCGAGACGTCCAACGCTCCCAACAGGACCAACAGGTCGTGTTCGCTCTCGGCGACCCGGCGACCCAACACGGCGAGCTCGACTGAGGGGGCAAGGCCGCTGAGGTGGGCGGCAACCTGGAGTTCGCAGATCACCGCCCAGCGCAGCGTTCCGTACACGAGCCACCACAACAGTCGGTGGCGGTCCGGCCGATCGCCACCGCCTGAGACCCACAGGTCGACCCAGTGGTCGATGCCACACAGTCCGAGTGCCGGCGCGTCGCTTCCGAACCGCCACGCCTTCACACACGCCCACGCCAAGTCCTCCACCGGATCCCCGAGGTGGGCCAGTTCCCAGTCGAGCACCGCCACCAGCCCATCGTGGGGGTCCACCATGAGGTTGCCGAGACGGAAGTCGCCGTGCACCACCCGGTCCGCCACTGCGGGGGGTCGGTGGGCGGCCAACCAGCGCAACCCGAGTTCGATGACCGGCTGGGCCCGGCCCAGACCGTGGTGCAAGGCGTCAATCAGTGTCAGGGGATCGTCGGTTCGCAGCCAGCGGAGACGTTCGTCGGTGGTGGTGATCTGCCCGATGTGGGCGAGCGCGGCGGCCGCCTGGCCCGGCAGGATCTGGCGGGCCGTTCGCCACGCATCGTCTCGCAGGATCACGGGAGCCAGGGATTCACCGGTGACGAAGTCCACCGCCAGCGCCTCCCCACCCACCACCGACGAGTCGTCGGTGGCGGCGAGCACGGTGGGGACCCGGACCCCGGAGCGTCCGGCGATCTCAACGAGCGCCGCCTCGTCGACGAGTCGCGCCCCCATGCCGCCCGATCGTTTCCGCTGCACGACGACCTTGCGTTCACCAGATGCGGTGGTCAGGGTCACCGCAAAACTTTGACGGGACGCACCCCCGCTGAGTCGCTCAACGCTCGTGGTCGTCGCCGTGCCGACGACCGGACCCAGCCATGCCGCGACCTGCGAACCGAATGCCTCGAGTCGCCGGTCAGGTGCACCCACAGCGATCAGCAGTGGGCCCGAACGGTGGGATACGGATTGACCGGGTTGCCGTAGCCGCCGAGATGGATCTCGAAATGCAGGTGGGTCCCGGTCCCTCTGGCGTCCCCGGTGTCCCCCACGTACCCCACCACCGTGCCCGCCGGATACCAGCCGTTGGGCAGGTCGGCGTAGGAATCGAGGTGCGTGCCGAAGTAGTAGTTCCCGTCGTCCCCGTTGAGGTCGAAGCCGAGACCTCCGAGACCGCTCGTGGTCAACGCCACCCGACCCGACACCGGCATCACCACCGGCGTTCCCCGAGGTGACATCAGGTCGACCCCTTCGTGACGACGCCCACCTGCCCTGGGGGCCATCCACGAGTCAATGAAGGACTTCGCTCCCTGCACCGGGCAGACCCACCCTCCCGGTACCGGTGGGGTTGGCGTGACCGGCGACGGCGACGTCGGGGTTGTGGGGCGCGGACCGCCGGATGGAACCGTGGTGGTGCGGGCGGCCTGTTCGGCAGCGGCACGCGCCGCGGCCTGCTCGGCCGCGAGCCGGTTGGCTTCGAGGGTTTCCAGTCGGGCCAACTCGACGTCGAGAGCGGCTCGCCGTTCGGCGAGTTGGTCGCGAAGCGCCGACTGTTCGGCACGGGCGGCGTCGAGGGCAACCTGGTTGCGGTCGAGTCTGTCCCGCTCGGCGCGGTAGTCGTCCATGGCGTCGAAGTTGTGACCGGCGACGGTGAGCACCAACACCCGTGCCCGCTCCCGGGCGCCGACGTCGCCGGTGGGCAGCACGGCGGGGTCGTCGAGTTGCATGTAGCGCCGAACGGCGAGTTCTCTCACCTCTTCACGCAGGTCGACGAGGGCCACCTCTGCTGCGGCGGCACCTTCTTCGGCGGCGCGGATCTCGGCGTCGATCTCGCCGAGGGCGGTCTCGACGGCGGAGAACTCGGCGACGGCGGCCGCAGCAGCGTCGCGGGCTTCGCTGAGCCCGGGGGTGGTCTGCGCCCCGACGGGGCCCGCCACCACGATGCCGCTCACGAGCAGTGCGACGCCGACGAGCGTTGCGAGGGGTCCCGGGGGCCTGGACACGGCACAACGGTACCCCGAGAGGGCCCAATGTTGCAGTTCAGTGACGAATCAGCCCGGATCGGGGTCGGTCTCGTCTTCAATCTCGCCGACGAGTTCCTCAAGAAGGTCCTCGAGGGTCACCAGTCCGATCAGCTCACCGTCGGTTCCGGCCACCGCCGCGATGTGGACCCCGGTGTGGCGCATGGCCCGCATCAGTTCGTCGAGCGCCCGGTCGGGACTCACCACCGGCATGCGGCGCACCAGGCGCATAGGAAGGGGCCGACCACCGGCGGCGCCGGAGAGCCCGAGCAGGTCCTTGGCGTGCACGAAACCCAACAGCCCCGGATCCCCGCTGTCGTGATCGGCGAGCACGGGAAGCCTCGAGTGGCCGCAGTCGGCCACGATGCGCTCGGCGGCAGCGACCCGGGTGGACGGCGTGACGGACACCACCTCCTCGACGGGAACCATCACCGACGCCACGGTGCGCTCCCGGAACTCGAGAACCCCGGTGAGGAGCCGGTGGGCGCCGCGCTCGATGAGACCCTTGCGTTGACTCTCCGCCAGCATCACCACGAGGTCCTCGGCGTCGGGCACCTCGTTGAGGTTCTGGCGAGGGGTGATGCCCCCGAGGCGCACCAGCGCGTTGGCCAACGTGTTGAGGAGCCACACCAGTGGGGTCGCCACGATGAGGTACCACCGGTTGGGGAGGGCGAGTGCCAGGAGTGTGGTGTCGGGGTGGGTGATGGCGATGTTCTTCGGCACCATCTCACCGACCACCATGTGGACGAACACCACGATGCAGAGACCGATGACGAACGCAACGACGGCCGAGACGACCTCGGGGACACCGACGATGCCGAACAGGTCCTCGAACAGGTGCACCACGAGCGGCTCTGCGACGTACCCGAGGGTCAGTGACGCCAGAGTGATCCCCAGCTGGGCTCCCGCCAGCTGGGTGTTGAGCTTGTCCATCGACGCCAGCGCCACCGCGGCGCGGCGGCTCCCACCTTCGGCCAGTGGCTCGAGCCGGGATCGTCGCGCACCCAACAGCGCGAACTCGACGGCGACGAAGGCGGCGTTGGCGACAAGGAGCACCAGTGCGGCAACCAGCGCCCAGATCACGACGGAACCTCCCCGGGATCAGGCGTCGCAGGGCGCACGACCCGCAGCCGCGCCACTCTGCGCCGGTCGAGTTGCTCCACCTCGATCCGCCAGCCCTGCTCCTCAACGGTGTCCCCGGGTACCGGGATCCGACCGAGTCGATCGAGCACGAACCCGGCCAGGGTCTCGTAGGCGCCTTCAGGGAGTACAAGGCCGGTGTCGGTGACGACGTCGTCGAGATGCAGACCGCCATCGAGCGACCACTCCCCCGGACGCACCGGTCGGGTCAGTTGTGTGCCTCGGACGTCGTGTTCGTCGGTGATGTCCCCGACGACCTGTTCGAGCACGTCCTCAAGCGTGACGATCCCCGCCGTCCCGCCGTGCTCGTCGACGACGGCCACGAGGTGATGGCGCGTCGAGCGCATGTCGCCGAGCAGATCGTCGAGGTCCCGACTCTCGGGCACGGCGAGCACCGCACCCATCACGTCGGCGACGACCACCTCGTCACGCTGGGAGCGAGGCACGCCGTAGGCGGCCTTGACGTGTACGACTCCACGAAGGTCGTCGAGGTCGGTGCCGTACACCACGAATCGGGAGTGGCCGGTGCGACGTGATCGGGTGACGAGTTCGTTGACCGTCGCCTCCACCGGCAACCCTGACACCGAGGTTCGGGGAACGAGCACGTCGGCGGCGGTGCGTCGGGACAACCGCAGCGCCCGATCGAGCAAGTCTGCCGAGTCCGCCCCGAGCGTCCCGACGAGCGCGGTGGAGCGGAACATCAACTCGAACTCGGTGACGGTGCGGACCTGGGAGAGCTCCTCGGCGGGCTCGATGCCGAACAGTCGTACCGTCCGGTTCGCCGCACCGTCGAGGAACCGGATCAGCGGACCGAACACCACCCCGTACAGGTTCACCGTGAACCCGAGTGCAGCCGCCACCGGTCCCGGCCGGGCGATTGCGATGGATTTGGGGACGAGTTCGCCCATGACCATCTGGACCACGGTGGCGAGCACCAGCGCGGCTGCCACGGCGATCCCCTCACCGAGAGGACCGAGCATCGGGTCGAGGAGGTCACCGAGCAGTGGTCCGGCGAGGAACCCGAGGACCAGCGACGTGGCGGTGATACCCAGTTGGGCGCCTGAGAGGTGGAACGACAGGTGACGGACCAACGCGTCGACCCGACGTGCCCGTCGATCGCCGGCGGCGACTTGGCGTGCGAGCGCGTTGCGGTCGACCGCCACCAGCGCGAACTCGGCGGCGACGAAGAACCCGTTGGCGGCAATGAGCGCCACGATGGCGGCGAGGCCAAGCGCTGTACTGATTCCGGCAGCCTAGGTCGTGGGAGGCTTGAACCCGGGCGGGGTTGTCGGCTGGTACCCCCACCGACGACACTTCCGATGTGGGGGATGATGCGGTGAACTATCCGGCGTCTGGCGTCCCCGGTGCGCGCCAACGCCCCGAGGTCGCCCCCGACGCCTCCTTGGGATGGCTCAGACGACTCGCCCCTCTCGTGGGCCGCCACCGGGCACTGCTGGCCGTGTCGCTCGTCGCCGCGTTCATCGCCCTCGGCGTGCAGGTGGCCGTGCCGGCGGTCATCGCCGCTGCCATCGACACCGTCCTCGTCGATCGTTCCGGGTCAATGTGGGGTTTCGTCGTCATCCTCGTCGTGCTCGCCGTCGCCCGGGCGATCTTCGCCGCCACCTACCGGTACGGGCTGTACAAACTTGCCTTCGACGTCGAGACCGACCTGCGGGCGAACCTGTACCGACACCTGACCCGGCTGTCGTTCAGTTTCTTTGACCGCATCCAGTCCGGCCAGGTGATCTCCCGGGCGAACGCCGACATCCGCAGCGTGCAGATGTTCCTCGCCTTCGCCCCCCTCATTGCCCTGTCGGTGCTGTCGTTCTTCCTGGCGATCGGGGTCATGATCAGCATCGATCTGCCACTGACGCTGCTGGCGGTCGCCCCCCTGCCGGGCGTGTACCTCCTCGGCCGGGTGTTGCGGGACCGCGTCTTCCCGTTGACGTGGATCACCCAGGCCCGACTCGCCGAGTTGGCCACGGTCGTCGACGAAAACATCAACGGCGTACGGGTCGTGAAGTCTTTCGCCGCCGAGAAACGCCAACTTGATGCGTTGGCCCGCACCGCCCGACGGGTTCGCTGGGCCAACACCACGACCGCTGACACCCGGGCCCGGTATGCGCCGCTGATGGAGAACCTGCCGAGACTCGGCCAGGTGGCGGTGCTCGGTTTCGGTGGCTGGCAGGTCATCGAGGGATCGCTGATGATTGGCGACCTCGTGGCGTTCAACATCTACATCGCCATGATCCAGGTGCCGTTCCGCCTGTTGGGTTTTGTCCTGCTCCTCGCTCAACGTGCCCGCGCCTCGGCCGAACGGATCTACGAGGTGCTCGACACCGTCCCTGAGATCGTGGACGCTCCCGGGGCGGTCGCCCTCGTCGCCCCGGTGGGCAGCGTCGAGTTCGACGACGTCCATTTCGGCTACACCCACCCTGACGGGGCCAAGGGCCCCGACGTCCTCGACGGCTTCACCCTCACCATCGCTCCGGGTGAACGCGTGGCGTTGGTGGGGACGACCGGTTCGGGCAAATCCACCGTGGCCCGACTGCTCCCACGGTTCTACGACGTCGAGTCGGGGATGGTGCGCCTCGACGGGCATGACGTGAGAGCGGTGACCCTCGACTCGTTGCGCGATGCGGTGGGGGTGGTGCTCGACGAGCCGTTCCTGTTCTCGTGCA
>CAMAQM010000004.1 GCA_945860545.1 Bifidobacterium breve
ATGACGCCACCGGAGAGGTGTTGGCCCACACCGTCGCTGCCGCCATCGACGCCGGTGCGCACGACGCCTGGGTGACCCCGATCCTCATGAAAAAGGGCCGACCCGCGCACACCCTGCACGCGCTCGTCGACCCGTCGCTCGCCGCCCAGGTGGGTCGTGTCCTCACCGAGGGGACGGGCTCGTTCGGGTTGCGGGCCGTGACCGTTGAACGTTGGGCCTCACCCCGTCAGCTCGACGAGGTTGACGTCGATGGTGTCACCATCCGGATCAAGGTTGGTCCCGGACGGGTCAAAGCCGAGTACGACGACGCCGTGGTGGCCGCCCGGCGTCTCGGTAGGCCGTTGCGCTCCGTGCTCGCTGACGCCGAGGAGTCCTGGCGACGGACGCATCCCGATGGAGACGGGGTCCCGGCTGATTCGACGGGCCCCATGGGAACGGTGGCACCACTCCACGATCATGTCCACCCCCACGATCACGACCACTCGCACAGCCACGATCATGATCACCCTCACCCACACGACCCATCGGATGGGAACGCAGGCTGAGGTTCAGTTCTCCTCTTGCGGGAGGCGTTCGGCTGGTTCAGCTGAGGCCAGTGCGCGCCACAACGACCGGTAGTTGGGGTACTCAACGCCGGGGGTGACCCACCCGGCGGCGACGAGTTCGTCGTGGAGCTTGGGCAACTGCTGGAACGGGACGCCCGAGTCCACGTGGTGGGCCAGATGCCAGCCCGTGTTGAACGGGACGATCCAAAACCGTGCCCACAGGCTCTGGCGCACGGTGTGGGTGGTGAGGCGCCGATCCTCTGAACGCATGAGCCCGCCGTGTTCGGCAATGCCCCGCAGCCGGTTCAGCACCCGCCACACGGTCATCCATGGCGCCAGCCACAACGCCGGCCACAACCACCACCGGCCCCACCCGCCGATGGCCAACAGCGCAGCGGCGACGACGACCTGGGCGGCCGCGATCCGTATGGCGAAGGGCCGGGCGGTGTCGCTGCGGAACGCGTTCAGCAAGCCCTTGAGGTTCTTCCAGCCTGAGGAACCAGAGGCGTCACGACGGAGTTTCCGCCACAGCGACGCACGGGTGATGGGGTAGTTCTCGTACAGGTTCAGGTCGGGTTCGTTGGGACCGAACTCGTCACGGTGGTGGGCCATGTGGCCGCGCCGGTACGCGGCGAGTGGCACGAACCCCGGGTACGCCACGGCCCACCCGCCGACGAGGTCGTTCACCCGTTTGTTGGAGAACAGGAGACGGTGGGCAGCCTCGTGGCCCAAGATGGCGTAGAGGGCGAACACCCGGCCCATGAGCATGAAGGTGACGGGCCACACGACCAGGGCTGACCACGCCCACTGTGTGGTCAGCCAGCACGCCAGCGCGATCACTCCGAACGACTGGACCCACACCGAGACGATGTTGGCGGCGTTGCGGAGATTGTGGCTTCGCTTCAGTTCGGCCCGCAGATCAACCGACGGTCGACCGGTGCGGGTCAGACGTTCGGTGGGGAGCACGTCGGGCAGCAACGCAGGTCCGGGGATCATGCCCCCTTGGCCTGCGAACGGATGGGCGGGGTCGCGGCCCTCAGTGGGTTCCCCGCGCCGGTCGGTGGGGACGTCTGCCCATGCCACGGGGCCACTGGCGGGAAGTGTGCCGGTGCCGCTCACAGATGCATTGTACGACCTGGCGGTTTGCGTGGATTCGGTCGGAAGTCAGGGCGACGGCTCTGCCAGCGGACGGTCAGCCTGTTTCGAGGTCCCGTCGTCCCTGTAACGCCCGGCCGAGGGTGAGTTCGTCGGCGTACTCGAGGTCGCCACCAACCGGCAGGCCCGACGCGATCCGGGTGACCCGGATGCCAAGGGGCTGGAGCAACCGACCGAGGTACATGGCGGTGGCCTCACCCTCGATGTTGGGGTTGGTACACAAGATGACTTCGGTCACGGCTTCGGGTTCGAGACGGGTGAGGAGTTCGGCGACACGGAGTTGTTCAGGTCCGATGCCTTCAATGGGGGAGATCGCACCCTGCAGCACGTGGTAGCGGCCCCTGAACTGGCCGGTCTTTTCCACTGCGACGATGTCGCGTGCTTCCTCGACGACACACAGCACGGTGGTGTCCCGTCGTTCGTCCCGACAGACGCCGCAGAGTTCCCCCTCGGTCACGTTGAAGCATCGTGTACAAAACGCCACCCGTTGGCGCGCTTCGGTGATGGCAGTGGCCAGACGCAGAGCGTCCTCGGTCGGGATCTTCAGCAGGTGGAAGGCGATCCGCTGGGCCGACTTGGGTCCGACCCCCGGCATGCGGCCCAGTTCGTCGATGAGGTCCTGGACGGGGGCGGCGTAACTGCTCACCGAGGCCCGTCCGGGTCGGTGCCGGCGTCGAGGCCGGGAGAACCGGGGAGCTCCAGCCCGCCAAGACCTTCGAGAAGTTGGCCCACATCGGGCATCTCAACGCCCATACCGGCGGTCTGGAGCGCAATGGCTTCGGCCACGGCGTGACGGAACGCCGCTGCGACCAGATCGGCGAGCAGTGTCGTGTCGTCCGGGTCAACCGCACCGGGATCAATGTGCACGCTGCGAACATCGAAATCCCCGGTGAGCACGACCCTGACCAGGCCGCCACCCGACTCACCGGTGACCTCCGTCTCGGCGAGTCGTTGCTGGGCCTCCATCATCTGGCGTTGCATGGTCATGGCCTGCTCAAGCAGGCCCCCCATGTCGAAACCTTCTGCGAAACCCTCATTGTCTGCGGGCAGGCTCATGGTGCGCTCTCCGGTTCGATGTCGACGAGCTCGGTGCCGGGGAACACCGCCGCAATGCGCTCAAGGTCGTCGGTCGGCGCGATGTTGGCGTCGTCGAGGGCGTGGACGTCCTCGATGTCCTCCTCGGGTGCCAGCTCGTCGGGTGGGGGCTGGACCCGGTCACCGGGGCGTTGTTCGGGTGGGGTGGCCACCGTGGCGTCCACGCGGAATTCGACGCTGACCCCCGACCCGAACTCCGCCACCAGCGCCTCGTGCATCTGTGGGCGGACCTCCTCGGCCCGCTCCAGAGCCCGACTGTTGGGCAGGGCAACGACGATGGTGGCCCCGTCGACGTTGGCGACCCGGGCTGAGCCGAGCCGGGCCCGGATCTTTTGGTTGGTGGCTGACGTGACGAGCCGACTCCACGCAGCGGTCGCTGTGTCAGTCGTCAGGTTCGTTGCCACCGCACCGCCGGGATCCGATGTCGCAGGGTCGTCGATCTCGGGTGCAGCCGAGGGAACCTGAGCGGCGGGCGCCGGTGCCGGTTCGGTGGAGGCCACGGGGGTCGCCGGGGTCGCCGCCGGCCTGGCGGCGGGCCGCTTCGGGGCGGTGGTCGTTTCGGTGTCGGCCCCAGTCGGTCGTCGACGGTCGGCGAGGGCTCGCCGTGCGGCGTCGGCTGCTCCGTTTCCCCCACCCGCCGAGGGCGCGGTCGCCGGTGGTGGCACATCAGCGGGTTCCGGACGCACCTCGTGCTCGGGTGCTTCAGGTGGAGCTGTCGCCACGGTCGGCGCTGCGTTGGCTGCAGGGGGCGTCGGCACAGAGGCGGGTTTGGCCGGGGCGGTTGGTGCGCCGCCGTTGGCGAGCAGGTGCTCGAGCCGTTCGATCCGGGCCAACAGCGCTGCGGGTGACGTGTCGGTGTCGGGCTGGGTGATGCGCATCACCGCCAACTCCAGCGTGACCCGTGGGTCAGCGGCCCGGTCGATTCCCACCAGTGCGGTCCCGAGCACCTCGAGCGCGTGGGTGACGCCTCGGCGTCCCATGGTGCCCACCTGTTCGTTGACCCGCGCTGCGGTATCGGTGGGGGTGTCGGTGGGTGGGACGCCCATGGCGGTGAGGAACACCAGTCGAAGGTGGGCAATGAGATCGTTGCCGATGTCGGCGGGCCCACGTCCGGAGCGCACGGCGCCCTCGATCAGGTTCAGCGCCGCCACCGTGTCGTGGGCGGCGAAGGCGTCCACGAGGTCCTCGACCCCGGTGAGCGCGTCGGGGATCCCTCCAAGTGCGGCGGCCCGCTCGAGTGCCGAAAGGGTGTCACGCGCTGACCCCGCACCTGCTCGCACCGCCCAGTTCCGTGTTTCGGTGTCCACCTCGAGGCCGGCGTCTTCGACCACGTCGTCGACCATCGAACGCAACTCTGCGTTGGTCAGGAGGTGGACCTCGAAGTGCTGGGTGCGGCTCCGGATGGTGGGGAGGAGTTTCACCGGGTCGGTGGTGGCGAGGATGAACACGACGTGTTCGGGTGGTTCCTCGAGCGTCTTGAGGAGCGCGTTCGACGCCTCCTTGGTCAGCTGGTGGGCCTCGTCGAGGATGTAGACCCGGTGACGTCCCGGTGTCGACTGTGAGGCGCCGTCGACGATCTTCTTCACGTCGTCGATGCCGCGGTGGGAGGCGGCATCGAGTTCGATCACGTCGAAGGACCGTCCCTCACCGATGGTGACGCACGAGTCGCACTCGCCGCACGGTTCGCCGTCGCTGAGGTTGGTGCAGTTGAGCGCCTTGGCGAGGATGCGGGCGGTGGTGGTCTTGCCGGTGCCGCGTGGACCGCTGAACAGGTAGGCGTGCCCCACCCGGTCTTCAACGACTGCGTTGCGCAAGGTCGTCACGAGGTGGTCCTGGCCGCGGACCTCTGAAAATCGGCGTGGCCGGTAGCGACGGTAGAGGGACTGGCGGCTCATGGTGGGCCGAGCCTACCGGCCGCTGACGACGGCGTGGCCGGACGCGCCCGTGCCGGCGGGAGATGGCCAGGCGACCTGCGGCACATCGGAGGTTCCGCTGAAGGCTGCTGCCTTCCGGCCCTGACCTGATTCACGGGCTCCGATTGCACAGGGCCCGGCCATCACCGGCCGGCACGAGTACACAGACAGGGTACCCTTTACCCGTCCGGTGCGGTACTCCCGTGGCGGACGGGTTGTGGGTCGGCCTGGCCGACCCGCCAGGAGGGGTGCGAGAGCGGCCGAATCGGCACGCTTGGAAAGCGTGTGTGGGGCAACCCACCGTGGGTTCGAATCCCACTCCCTCCGCTGCGTTGACTGGTTGGAACCGACGAGGAGGTACCGGCGTGTCGACCACGGTCCGAACAAGGGTCGGCGTTCGTGGCGGACGATCGCTGCTGGGACAACTGCGGCGTCGACCGGTACCGACCTGGTGGCAGGACGCCAAGTTCGGGGTGTTCATCCACTGGACGCTGGCATCTGTCCCTGGTTTCGCCACGGTGCCGCGCGGTGATCACCCGCCGCTCGTACACACCCCCGGCCAGCCGCTCGCCGCCCAGTACACCGAGTGGTACGCCAACGCACTGCGATTCCCCGCCAGTGACGCCACTCGCTTTCACCGTGAGCACTTCGCAGACCGCACCTACGAGTCGTTCGTGGACGACTTCAACGCCGGGCTCGAGCACTGGGATCCACAGCGGTGGGCAGCACAGTTCGCGCGATCAGGGGCGCGCTACGTGGTTCTCGTCACGAAACATCACGACGGGTACTGCCTGTGGCCCACGTCGGTGCCCAACCCTCGACGCGCCGGCTGGCATTCGGACCGCGACATCGTTGGGGAACTGGCCGAGGCCGTCCGCGACGCCGGCATGCGTTTCGGCCTGTACTACTCCGGCGGTCTTGACTGGACGTTCGACGACCGCCCCATCGGAACGTTCGCCGATCTGGTTGCTGCGGTCCCGTCGGATCCCGCCTATGGCGACTACGCCGAGGCGCAGGTGCGTGAACTCATCGAGCGGTACCGACCGGCGGTGTTGTGGAACGACATTGCCTGGCCTTTCGGCGGTGAGCGCCTGTGGCGACTGTTCGCCGACTATTACGCGGCGGTGCCCGACGGGGTTATCAACGACCGGTGGATGCCGCGCAGCGCAGTGTTCGATCTGGTGCGCACCCGAGCGGGACGTTCGTTGGTCGACCGGTTCGTCGTGAGGTCCGCCAACTCGGGGCGCACCGTGCCGCCGACCCCACCCCACTTTGATGTGCGTACCCCGGAGTACTCGAGTTTCGACACCGTGCAGCGCTACCAGTGGGAGACGTGTCGGGGCATGGACCGGTCGTTCGGATTCAACCGGATGTCGGGCCCCGGGGACTTCATGAGCCGAGACGACCTCCTCGGGTCGTTCGTGGACATTGTGGCCAAGGGAGGCAACCTGTTGCTCAACGTCGGTCCACGCGGCGAGGACGCCGCCATCCCCGACGAGCAGACCGAACGTCTCGACTGGCTGGCGGCGTGGTCTGCTGCGGGTGGAGCGGTGCTGGCCGGAACGCGCCCGTGGGTGTTCCAAGAAGGCCTCACCCCCGAGGGTCACCGCCTCCGGTACGCGGCGCGTGGCTCAGCGGTCCACGTGGCGGTGCTCGACGGCCCCGGCGGTGTCCTCACCCTCGACGACGTCGACATCGAACCTCACGGCGAGGTGGTCGGTCCCGCCGGGCGCACGCTCGGGGTCGAGCGTGACCCCGTCGGGGCGTTGCGTGTCGACGTCGGTGCGCTTGTGGGTGACGATGCGTGGCCGTTCGTGTTCACCCTCACCGCTGCGTTCGCCCGTTCGCGCTGAGGCGCGTACTGGTGACGTGCACCGAGTGGTCGACTGCTACCGATGTTGCGGTGGGGGCGCCGCGCTCTGCGTGCCGTTGCGGCGGGCGCCACTAGGGTTCGGCGGGTGCGTGACGAAGTGACCGAACCGTCAACGGGCGTGAGCGACGACGACGCCATGGCGCTGGCGCTGGACCAGGCGAGGCTCGCCGCCGAACGTGGTGAGGTCCCCGTGGGTGCGGTCGTGGTGGTCGACGGGGTCGTCGTGGCAGCGGCCCACAACTTGCGTGAGTCCACCGCGGACCCCACCGCACACGCCGAGGTGTTGGCGCTGCGCGCTGCAGGTGATGCGCTCGGGACGTGGCGGCTTGGTGACGCCACGTTGTACGTGACCCTCGAACCGTGTGCCATGTGCGCCGGTGCCGCCGTGTCGGCCCGATTGGGACGGCTCGTATTCGGCGCTGCGGACCCCAAGGCCGGTGCGGTGGGGTCGTTGTACAACCTCGCTGCGGACCCCCGTCTCAACCATGAGATTCCCTGGACGTCGGGCGTGCGATCCGCCGAGTGTGCCGAACTGCTCGAGGCGTTCTTCTCACCACGCCGGTAGGGCGACCCGGCCAGCCCAGCGGGGCTGGCCGCCAAGTGGGGCGACGCGAGCGGCTGCGGTAGTCTCGCCAACGGAAGGTTGCCAGAGCGGACGAATGGGGCGGCCTCGAAAGCCGTTGTGGCCTCCGGGTCACCATGGGTTCGAATCCCATACCTTCCGCCGTTGACGTCCGCCCGGTTCCCCCGGGCGGACGTTGCGCGTCAGGGGGCCCCTAGCCTGTGGCTATGCACATGAGCCCGCACTCGATGTTCCCGGCCGATCTGGGTCGGGCAACCGCTGGCGACCCGGTTGGTCGTCACGTGTTCAGGCGGGTGTTGCGGTTCGCCCGTCCGTACCGGGCCATGCTCACGGCGTTCGTGGCGACCATCGTGCTCGCCGCCATCGTGCAGCTCGCCCCGCCGCTGCTGTTCCGTCAGATCATCGACGAGGCGATCCCACAGTCCAACCTCGGTCTGCTGCACGTCCTCGCAGCACTCGTGGTCGGTGCCGCCGTGCTCGACGCCATCCTCAGTTTCGGGGAGCGGTGGTGGTCGTCGCGCATTGGTGAGGGCCTCATCTACGACATGCGGGTCATGTTGTTCGACCACGTTCAGCAGATGCCCATGGGGTTCTTCACCCGCTCGCAGACCGGGGCGCTCGTGTCCCGGCTCAACAACGACGTCATCGGGGCTCAGCGGGCACTCACCGGCACGCTCGGTGCGGTGGTGTCCAACGTCATCGTGCTCATCACCACGCTGGTGGCCATGTTGATCCTCGAGTGGCGCCTGACCCTGCTGGCACTCGCGTTGCTCCCGGTGTTCGTCATCCCAGCCAAACGGGTGGGGCGTCGACTGGCGGCCATCACCCGGGAAGGCATGGATCTCAACGCCTCGATGAATTCGACGATGACCGAACGTTTCGGGGTCGCCGGGGCGTTGCTCGTGAAACTGTTCGGCAGTTATCGCCGGGAGACCGAGGCGTTCGCCGGTCGGGCGTCACGGGTTCGCGACATCGGTGTGCGTTCGGCCGTGTACAGCCGGACGTTCCTCATCGCCCTGACGCTCGTCGCCGCCATCGGGACCGCAGCGGTGTACTGGGTGGGTGGGCAACTGGTGATCGCCGATGTGATCACGCTCGGTACCCTCGTGGCGCTCGCCGCCTACGTGGTGCGGATCTACTCGCCGCTCACCTCGCTGACCAACGCCCGCGTCGACGTGATGAGCGCACTCGTGAGCTTCGACCGGGTGTTCGAGCTTCTCGACGCACCAAACCCCATCACCGATCGTCCCGGAGCGATCGACCTCGTGGAGCCTCGTGGGCGCGTCACGTTCGATCACGTGTGGTTCCGTTACCCCCAGGCCGACGGGACGTTGACGTCACTTGAAGGTGACGTGGCGCGCCCCGGTGGTCCAGCGGCTGGGCCGGGCCCGTGGGTGCTCACCGACGTCACCTTGGACGTGGCACCCGGGTCGATGGTGGCGCTCGTCGGACCGTCGGGTGCGGGCAAGACAACGCTGGCGTCGTTGGTGCCGCGTCTGTGGGACGTCACCGACGGAGCGGTGCGATTCGACGGCCACGACGTTCGTGACCTCACCCAGGAATCCTTGCGCCACGCCATCGGCGTCGTCAGCCAGGACCCCCACCTGTTCCACGACACCGTGATGGCAAATCTCGCCTATGCCCGGCCCGACGCCAGTGTCGACGAGATCCACGGAGCGTGCCGGGCGGCACGAATCCATGAGGTGATCGCCGCCCTGCCCGACGGGTACGACACCGTCGTGGGCGAGCGCGGCTACCGCCTCTCAGGTGGGGAGAAGCAACGGCTCGCCATCGCCCGGGTGTTGTTGGCCGAACCGGCGGTCGTCATCTTGGATGAGGCCACCAGCCATCTCGACACCGAGAACGAGCTGGCGGTGCAGGAAGCGTTGCGCACCGCGCTTGTGGGTCGCACGGCGTTGGTGATCGCCCACCGGCTGTCCACCGTGGTGGGCGCCGACGAGATCGTGGTGGTTGATGCCGGTCGGGTGGTCGAACGTGGCCGTCACGTCGAGCTCGTTGGCGCGGGTGGGCTGTACGCCGACCTCTACCGCAACCTTGCCGCCGAACCCACCGAGACGCCCTGACGGCAGGTGCGCCCGTTCAGTCCGCCGGTGCGGTGTTGTCCATGCGCACCACGTCGGTGAAGTGCAGCACGGTGGGAAGCGGATCCCAGAACTTGGCGACGAGTCCCCGCCAGCGGGTGAAGGCGTCGGAGTTGCGGAACCCGTCGACGTGGTCGGCGAGGGTGTCCCATTCGACGAGCAGCAGGTAGCGGTTGGGAATCTCCACACACCGGGCCAGTCGGACGGTGCGGCACCCCGGCGATCCGGCGAGTTCGTGGCGGGCCACGTCGAAGGCGGCCTCGAACTCGGCTTCGGAGCCTGCAATGACGTCGAGGGGGACCTGTTCGATGACCATGTCGGTCACTGTGGCACACCGTCGAGCACGCCGTGCCCGGTGGCGACGTCCACCACGAGTTCGTGGCCACCGGCGGACAGGGTGGTGGGCGGGTTGGCGTCAAGCAGGTCGTCGCAGCGGGCCGGTTGCATGGCAAGGCTGGCGGCATCCACGGCACGACCGAGCGTCACCACCTCGTCGAGGAGCTGACGGGCGTCGGGGCCGAGCAGGGCGAGATCGTCGGACACGAGGACCATCCCTCCGCTGAGTGCCACGGTGCGCGCCCAGGTGCGCACCGCGGTGGGGTCGAGGTCGGTCTCGGTGGTGCGCAACATCACGCAGTCGGGGTCGTTGAGCCACAGCGAGCGGTGCATGAACGACCTCGCCAGCGTGTTGCGGAAGGCGTGCAGCGTGGCGGGCAGCGTCTCGGGGTAGGCCTCGTCTTCTCGGTTCGGGTCAAGGGTCCAGCGCGGGTCGACGTCGGAACCGATCCTGTTCCCGTCGATGACCCCGACGACGTGGCTGATGGGCGCACCGCATCCCAGGATGAAGGCGTCGTCACCGGCGCCGCGCCGCACGGCGTCGTATCCGGCGCGCACCCGCTGGGCTGGCGTCATGGTCGGGTCGGCGTACACGCCGTCGAAACTCGGGGCGAACGTGAAGTCGAGTTTGAGGTAGTCGTAGCCGGCCTCGCGCACCTGTCGACCCAGGTCCTCGAGGTGGGCGATCACCTCGGGATGGGTGGTGTCGAGGGTGAACATCAACCCGCCCATCCCACCTTCCCAAGGGGGGTTGAACATCCCCGGCAACGGGCCGCCGGTGTCGCGTGTGGTGGCCACCCATTCGGGGTGGTCGGCGACGACTCTGGAGTCGGGTGCGGCGATGAACGGCGCCAGCCACAACCCCGGGGTGTGGCCCGAAGCGGCGATGGCGTCGGCGAGGCCGGCGAGGTCCGTGTCGAACTTGTCGTTGGTGACCAGCCAGTCCCCGATGGCGGCCTGGAACCCGTCGTCGAGTTGGAACACGTCGAACGGCCACGAGTCGCTCGCCGCCAGGTTGGCTCGCAGGTGCGCCTCGGTGATGTCGTGGAAGTAGTGGTACCACGAGCACCAGCCGACCTGGAACGGTGCGGTGGTGCGGGCCCCACCCAGCATGCCGACGTGGCGGGCCCAGTCGCGCAGCATCGCCGACGCTGACGCCCCACCCGCCGCCGACCCACCGTGGAGTGCGAATCGGACCCCCGGGTTCAGGTGCGCACCTCCGAGGAACGCTTCGGCCCGCAGTTCGGCGGTGGAGTCGTTGAGCGCGCTCAACCTGAAGGTTCCGTCGTGGTTCACTCCGGCGTCGAAACCGACGCGCACCGCACCGGTGGCGAACGGCCCGGGGGCGACGTCTGCGTCGGCGAGGACGGTCACGAACTCCGAGCGGAGTTCCCCCACAGCGGCGGTGCGCTGGTCGGCGTGGTGGACGCCGGCGATGAGTTCGAGGCCGCTGGTGTTGGCCAAGGACGGGTCGGTGTCGACGCCGAGGGTGGCGACGTCGCACGACGACCACGACTGGTAGCCGTGGCGGAACATCCGAAGTGGCCCGGTGTGTTCGACACGGAACACCAACGCCACCGACCACACCGGCACCGTCTGGTCGCCGGCGTTGGCCACCGACCATGACCACACCGGCAGCTCGTTGCGGTTGGCGTCAAGATCGAGTTCCACGCTGAGCGGTCCGAGTTGGTAGGTGCCACCACCGTCGACGCCCGCCGTCCCGAGGGTCGTTCCGTCAAGGTCGGTGGCGGTCAGCCGGTCAGGTATGAGTCGCATGGGCGTATCTCCTCAAGGCGTCGCGGGCGGTGGTGTCGAGCACTCCCGGCTGTTCCACCACGGCGGTGACCCATTCGGGGCGAACCCGCGTGCACACCGCAACGGGGGTGTCGAGACCCGACCATTCGAGTGCCTGACGCACGTAGTCGGTGGCGTAGTCGGGGGGTCGCACGTCGCGGGCCATCTCGAGCATCACGACGGGGTCGGGTCGCGGGGTGGGGGCCGGGCCGAGACGGGGCAGGGTGGGGGAGTGGGGACGGATGCCGCCTCCGACGAGACCGGGACCGTCGGTGAGCACGGCGCCGCGCACCTTGTCAGGTCGTCCACCGGCTGCGAGCAACGCCACGTACGCCCCCAGTCCTCTGCCCAGCAACGTGCACGGCCCGATCTCGGCGAGGGCGGCGTCCACGTCGGCCATGAGGACTTCGGCGGTGTAGCCGCCGCCCGTGGGGACCGACGACAGGCCGTGGCCGGTCAGGTCGAGTCCGAACACGGGGCCGGGCCACTCGTCAGCTTCGACGGGCACGCCGTCGGTGTGTTCACCGAGGCCGTGGACGACGAGCAGGGGGTGGTGGTCGTCGTTGCCGGGGGTGGCGTCACGGAGGCGGTGGAGGGCGAGTCGGACCTTGCCGTGGTGGAGTGCCGTCACCCCGTCGGGCAGATCCGGTTCGTCGGCACCTTCCCACTGTGGTGCCACCTGTCGTGGTGCGTTGCGACCGCCGCCGTGCACCGGCGGGTCGCCGAGGAAGTCGAGGACCAGTTCGGCGACGGTGTCGGGTGCCTCGATGTGCACGAAGTGCCCCACACCTTCAAGACCTTCGTAACGGCCGCGCCCGGGGAGGTTCACCAGCACGTCCTGGGGTGTGGTTCCCCACCCCATCAGTTCGTATTCGAGTCCCAGGACGCCCAACACCGGCACGCCGATGCCAGGGAGGTGTTCCATGGCCCACTCCGGCCGCCACGGTCCGAACCCGCCGAAGCGCAGTGACGGATCGATGTTCCACCGCCAGCCGTCGGGGTGCTCGGTGGCGCCGATGGGCACCACGTACTCCAGCCACGCCGCATCGAGCCGGGGGTTCATGCGGGCCCGGCGCGCCGCCAACTCGGCGATGGTGCCCGGGGGACGTTCGGCCGAGGCGATGCGGCGCCGGTGGTCGAGCCACGCGGTGAGTTCGCTGTGCAACATGGCGGTGCGTTCCCGTTCGGCGAGGTCGGGCCAGGCGTTGCGACTCGGCAACCCGTCAAGGTTCACGAGGTGGGTGAGTCGGTGGGGGACAGCGTGGGCCATGTCCAACATGAGCCCACCGCCCTTGGAGTGTCCGAGGAACACCACCGGTTCGTCGGTGATGGTGTCGAGCACGGCAAGGGCGTCACGCTCGTCTGCGGTCCATGAGTACAGCGGGGCGTGCTGGGAGTTGCCGTGACCCCGGGCGTCCCAGGAGACGCAGCGCCACCCGGCGTCGGCGAGACGTGGGGCCAGCTGGTCGTAGGTGCCGGCGAAATCGAACCCGCCGTGCGCCATGAAGATCACCGGCCCGTCAGGATCGCCCCATTCGTAGGCGGCCAGACGGAGGCCGTTGGCCTGCACCCAACGGCTGCGGTCCGGACGTCTCGCCCCGGGATAGCCCGGTGACGGTGGGGTGATGTCGGGCGCCTCAGGCTGGGTGTGGGCGGTGGTGGCGGGCACGACGGCGAGCCTAACGCCGCTGTGAGGCACCTCTCCCCGGGGTGTTCCCGTCCGGCTCGCTACGATGCCACCGATGCCCCGCACCACCGGCCACACCCATGTGACAGGCGATCCTGAGGAACTCCACGCTGCCGCCGCGGTGCGCCTTGGGGCCGACGACCAGCGGTACACCTCCGGCCGACGCGCCCTCGTCGAACTCCTCGCCGACGCACCCCACCCACTCACCGTGGCCGAGGTGCTCGAACGCAACGAGGGGTTGACCCAGTCGTCGGTGTACCGCAACCTCGCCGTGCTCGAGGCGACCGGGGTGGTGGACCGGGTCGTCACCGAAGATGAGTTCGCCCGGTACGAACTCGCCGAGGACCTCACCGGGCACCACCACCACCACCTCATCTGCGCCGGGTGCGGCGGGGTCGAGGACTTCAGCGTGCCGCCCGATCTCGAGACGGCCATGGACGAGGTGTTCCACAAGGTCGCCCGCCGCAGCGGGTTCAGCGTGGGCCATCACCGCATGGACATCATCGGGTGGTGCGCCACGTGCCGGACATGACCGACTTCCCCTCACCCTGCCCATCACTGATCGACACCCCAACTGACAGGACGACCAATGACTGATTCCTCTGCTGCAACCGTCGCCGGCTGGACCGCACCGGGCTGGGAGGGCGTGCGTGACGTCTTTGAGGCCAACTTCGCCAAGGGCCTCGAAGTCGGTGCCGGGTTCTCCTGCTACCACCGGGGCGCCAAGACCGTCGACCTGTGGGGCGGCGTGGCCGACGTCGAAACCGGGTCGCCGTGGGAGGAGGACACCCTCATGTTGGTGTTCTCCACCACTAAGGGCGCCACCGCCATCTGTGCCAACCGCCTCGTCCAGCAAGGTCTGCTCGACCCCGACGCCCCCGTCGCCGAGTACTGGCCGGCGTTCGGACGCAACGGCAAGGACGAGATCACCGTCGCCCACATCCTCAGCCACCAGGCAGGCCTGGCCTGGGTGGACGGGTCGATGACCGCCGAAGAGGCGTTGTCGTGGGAGCCGGTCATCGAGGCGCTCGAGAACCAACACCCGGCGTGGGAGCCCGGCACCCGCCACGGGTACCACGCCACCACCTACGGCTGGCTCGTCGGTGAGGTCATCCGCAGGGTTGCGGGCACCAGCGTCGGTACCTACTTCGCCGAGCAGGTGGCCGGGCCGCTCGACCTCGACTTTTGGATCGGACTGCCCGAGTCCCAGGAGTCCCGGGTGGGCCGACTGATCTCGTTCATCCCGCCGTCGGTGTCGATGGACACCCTCGCTGCCGAAGCGGCCGGGGAACCCGATCCGGTGATCGAGATGTTCAAGGCGTTCCTCGGTCCTGAGACCCCACTGGGCAAGGCGCTGTTCGCCCCCGGGTTCGCCCTCGCCGACGCCGACATCTGGAACAGCCGGGCCATGCGGGCCGCCGAGGTGCCCGCCGCCAACGGGGTCACCGACGCCCGTTCCATCGCCCGCATGTACGCCGCCTGCGTCGGCGAGGTCGATGGTGTGCGTCTGTTGACCCCCTCCCAGGTGACCGAGGCCACCCGTCAGCGCACCGAAGGCCCGAACTTCGTCCTGTTGGACATGGACGTGCAGTTCGGCCTCGGGTTCATGGTGCACTCCTCGATGATGCCGATCGGCAGCCCGCAGTCCTTCGGTCACTTCGGTGCCGGTGGATCGGTGGGCTGGGCGGATCCCGACGCCGAGTTGGCGTTCGGGTACGTGATGAACCGGATGGACATCGGACTGGCCGGGGACAACCGCAGCCTCGACCTCATGAACGCCTGTTACGCCGCGGCGCGCTGACCCCTTAGGCTGACCGGGTGTCCGCACCCGACGTCGACCCTTCATCTGGCGCGAACGCACCCGTGGGCGGGCACGTCGTGGCCGCTGAGGCCGCTCGTCGGCGCACGTTCGCCATCATCTCCCATCCCGATGCCGGCAAGACCACCCTGACCGAGAAGTTCCTGCTCTACGGCGGGGCGCTCTCGTCGGAGGCGGGGGCGGTCAAGGCCCGTTCGGGCCGACGTTCGGCCACGTCGGACTGGATGGACCTCGAGCAGAAGCGTGGGATTTCGATCACGTCAGCGGCGGTGCAGTTCACCTACCGGGACTGCGTCGTGAACCTGCTCGACACCCCCGGTCACCGAGACTTCTCCGAGGACACCTACCGGGTGCTGGCGGCTTGTGACGCCGCGGTGATGGTGCTCGACGCCGCCAAAGGCATCGAACCCCAGACGCTGAAACTGTTCGAGGTGTGTCGCCAGCGGGGCATGCCGTTGCTCACGTTCGTCAACAAGTGGGACCGGCCCGGTCGCGACCCGCTCGAGGTCATCGACGAGATCGAGTCGATGCTGAAGCTGCGGGTCATGCCGGTGACGTGGCCGGTCGGTATCGCCGGGGACTTCCGCGGAGTGATCGACCGCCGCACCGGTGTGTACACCCGCTTCACCCGCACGGCGCGTGGGGCCACCGTGGCGCCCGAGGAGGTCGTCGACCCGACCCGGGCCGCCGCCGAGGAGGGCGAGTCGTGGACGGTCGCCGTCGACGAGTCGGAACTGCTCGACGACCTCGACGTCGACGCGTTCCTTGCGGCGGAGGCCACACCGGCGTTCTTTGGTTCGGCGTTGACCAACTTCGGGGTTGGGATGCTGCTCGACGCCGTCGTGGACCTCGTGCCCCCTCCCGCTCCTCGGCCGGACGTGGAGGGCGCCACGCGGAGCCTCGACACACCGTTCTCGGCGTTCGTGTTCAAGGTGCAGGCCAACATGGACCCCGCCCATCGGGACCGCATCGCGTTCTTGCGGGTGTGTTCGGGACGCTTCGAGCGCGGCATGGTCGTCACCATTGCCCGCACCGGCAAACCGTTCGCCACCAAGTACGCCCACCAGATGTTCGGTGCCGAACGACAGACGGTGGACGAGGCGTGGCCGGGGGACATCGTGGGCCTGGTCAACGCCACCGACGTCCGTGTCGGGGACACGCTGTATCTCGCCGACCCCGTGGAGTTCCCGCCCATCCCGTCGTTCGCCCCGGAACATTTCAGCATCGCCCGCACCACGGACACGTCGCGGTTCAAACAGTTCCGCAAAGGTGTCGAGCAGCTCGACGAGGAGGGTGTGGTGCAGGTGCTGCGGGACCCCGAGGGCAACGAGGCCGAACCGGTGCTCGCCGCCGTCGGACCCATGCAGTTCGAGGTGGCGGTGCACCGTCTCACCAACGAGTTCGGTGCGCCCGTCGAGCTGCGTCCCACCTCGTACCGGGTCGCCCGTCGCACCGATGCGACGAGCGCCGAGACGCTCCGTCGTCAACGCGGTGTGCGGGTGCTGGCCCGTTCCGACGGCACCCTTCTGGCCTTGTTCGAGAGCACCATGTGGCTCCAGCGTCTCGAAGGCGACCACCCCGAACTGGTGCTTGAACGCCTCGTGGCCGAAGGTCTCGCCGGCTGAAACCGCCCCGGGAAACGGGCCACGTCCGCATTCCTGAGTATCGCCGCGCTCCTCGCCGTAGCCTTGTGGGCACACCACGACGACGGCAGACACGCGTACCGAGGAGGCGGCGATGCTGGCTGGACTCGTCCATGAGGTGATCGGATCCCCGGGGGGTCTCGGGGTGGAGGCCTACGACGGCAGTCGTGCCGGGCCGACCGAAAACGGGGCCCCGGTGCTTGTCATCGTGCGTCCCGACGCCGTGTCGCGTGTCGTGTTGCGCCCCGGGGAACTCGGCCTGGCCCGGGCGTGGGTGGCAGGCGACATCGACGTGCGGGGCGACCTGTGGGCCGCCGTTGGTGAACTCGAACACCTCACCGGAGGTCGGGTGCCCCCTTCGGCGGTGGCGCGACTGTTGCGTCACGTCGGACCCGGTTCGCTCCGTCGCCTGCCGCCACCGCCCGAGGAGTCCGCACTGTCGGGCCGTCGACACTCGAGGTCGCGTGACGCCGAGTCGATCAGTCACCACTACGACGTGTCCAACGACTTCTACCGGTTGTTCCTCGGTCCCACCATGACGTATTCGTGCGCGGTGTTCTCCTCACCCGACACCGACCTCGACGACGCCCAAGCGGCGAAGTACGAGTTGATCTGCAACAAGTTGGGTCTCGAATCGGGCATGCGTCTGTTGGACATCGGGTGTGGGTGGGGCGGGATGGTGCTCCACGCCGCCCGACATCACGGTGTGGTGGCGGTCGGGGTCACGATCTCCCGCCACCAGGCCGAGTTGGCACGTCAACGCGTCAGCGACGCCGGCCTTGACGGCAAGGTGGAGATCCGGGTGCAGGACTACCGCGAGGTGCACGACGGCCCGTTCGACGCCATCAGTTCGATCGGCATGTTCGAACATGTCGGCCGCGCCGGGGTGGACGACTACACGTCGACGTTGAGGCAACTGGTGCGGCCCGGCGGTCGGGTGCTGAACCACGCCATCAGCCGCCCACCCGCCCGCACCTCGTCGGGTCGGCTAGCCCGCTCCCGGGTGACGGCAAACCGGGTGGCGGAAGCGTTGGGGTCGTCGCGGGCCACCCGGGTCGATTCGCCGTTCATGGACCGCTACGTGTTCCCCGACGGGGAACTCTTCGAGGTGGGGGCGGTGGTCACCCACCTGCAGGCCGCCGGGCTCGAGGCCCGTCACGTCGAGAGTCTGCGCCCGCACTACGCCCTGACGTTGCGTCACTGGGTGGCGAACCTCGAAGACAACTGGGATCACGCCGTCGCCATGGTCGGGGAGCGTCGTGCGAGGGTGTGGCGGCTGTATATGGCGCTTTCGGCGAGAGGGTTCGAACGTGGTTCGATCGCCGTGCACCAGGTGTTGGCGGTCCGACCCCACGTCGACGGCGCCGACGGCCTCCCGTTGCGGCCCACCTGGTAGGGGTGGCGCTGGCTCAGTCGAGCGCGGCGGGGTCCACCACCCATTCGGTTGTCGGGAGTGAAGCGACGAACGTGTCGGCGTTGAGGTGTTCGAGGACGGTGGCGGGTCGGACCGGTCCACCGGTCGCCGCCAGTCCGAGGCTCGACGCCAACAGACCGCACACCCGATCAGGGGTCCAACCGGCGTCGACGAGTTCGGCCAATGTCACCGCCCCGTGCCGCTTGGCGAGACGGGTCCCGTCGGGACCGACGACGAGGGGGACGTGCAGCCACGACGGTCGGGCGAGTCCCAACAGGTCAGCGAGGTGCGCCTGTCGGGGGGTCGACGACAGCAGATCCGCCCCGCGCACCACCTCGGTCACCCCCGCCGCGGCGTCGTCGACGACGACCGCGAGGTTGTACGCCGGCACCCCGTCTGCGCGCCGCAGCACCAGGTCGTCGACGATGCCGGTGAACTCGCCTGCGGCGTCGTCGGTGACGGTGACCCGCACCGCGTCGGCCCGCAGGCGCAGCGCCGGTGGACGACCGGTCCGCTCGGCGCGACGGGCCCGCCCGACGGTGTCGAGGTCGGCGCAGATCCCGGGGTAGGCGCCGTCGGGGAGGGTGGCGCCGTCAGAGGGTTGCAGACCGTGGGGGGCGAGGGTGGCGGCCCGGATCTCGGCTCGGGAGCACCAGCACGGGTAGGTGCGGTCCTGGTCGGTGAGTTGCTCGATGGCGGCGTTGTGGGCGTCGAGGCGGTCGGACTGCCACTGCGGTTCGCCATCCCAGTCGAGGCCCAGTCGTTCGAGATCGTCGAGTTGGCGACGGGCGACGTCGGGTTGGCGGGTGGCGGGGTCGAGGTCCTCGACGCGCACGACGAACCGCCCACCCGGGTTTGCCCGTGCCGAGAGCCACGCCACCAGTGCGGTGCGCAGGTTGCCGAGATGGAGGTCGCCCGACGGTGTGGGGGCGAACCGGCCGGTGGTGGGTGGACCGCTCACCGCAGGTCGTCGGTGGTGACCGGTGAGGGGTCGAGGAACACCACCACGGGGATGCCCCGCTCCTCAAGGACGGCGATCCGTTCAACGGCGATCGGGTCGACGCCGCTGGGGAGTGCACCGCCGTCGAGCGCCAGGCGGCGACCGAGTGCGCCGCGCCGTGCGGCGTCGGCGAGGTCGTCGCGACCGGCGGTGGTGAACTGAGCGGCGACCTCGTCGATCAACCGGGTCATCTCGTTGCGTTCGTCGGCGCTGAGCGGGTCCCAACTTGCGAGGACGCGCACCCCCGGTCGCGCCGCCCACTCGGCGACGCCTTCGTTGCTGGCCACGATGACCCGCCCGGCGAAGCGCGACGGCACGTCGGGGCTGCCGAACACCATGTGTTCGCCGTATTCGGTCACGAAGTACGGATGGGTGGCGACGGCGAAACCGTTGGCGTCGAGGAGGTTCATGACCGCGGCGAGGTGTTCACCCCACGACTGGCCGTGGGGCAGCACGGCATAACTTGCTCCGGGTTCAAGGCCGGCGAGGACGTCGTTGGCCACCGCGGCGATGGCCGTGCGGTTCGGGTCCTCGGGTGGGCCTGCGGCGACACGCCCCACCGCCACGGCCACCGGCAACGCCACCACGATCACCGCGGCACCCAACGCCACCCGGGTCGGCACCCGTCGCCACCACGCCGCCACCCCAGGGGGCCGCGCCCACCATGCGGCAAGCGCCACCGCCATCCACCCGACCATGGCGATCGCCCACCAGTAGCGCAGGAGGTAGGCGTAGGTGATCCCGGTGATGCGGGTGGCCGCCACCGAACCGGCGGCCACGGCGAGCACTGACGTGGCACCCAGTGCCAGCACCGCCGGTTGTCGGCGACGCCACCCGACCACGAGCGCCGCAGCGAGGCCCACGAGCAACGGCACCGCCCGCCACAGGGGGACGTCGAGCAGCTGTGAGGCACGGTCGGTCGGTTCGGCCACGCCGAGCCACGGCCCGAAGGGGCCGAGTTCGAGTCCCAGCACCGTTGGCAGGCGTGACATCCCGGCTGCGGGTTCGTCGGTGGGGGACGTGAAGTAGGTGACGATCTCTCCGAGGTTCCCAGGGTCGCCGGTGATCTGGTCGACGGCCGGTGCCGCCCACAAGGCGACCACCACCGCCGTGGTCACGGCCGCCACCGCCCAGCGCCGCGGTGCGGGTATCGGTCTGCCGCTTTGGACACCCCGACGGCGCACCACGACGAGTGTCACCACTGCGGCCAACCCGACGACGCCGACCACCACGGCGTGACCAATGTGGGACTGAACCACGAACGACCCGGCAGCCGCCATCACCGGCAGTGCCCACGGGTCGCCGGCGGCCACGCTGGCCGCAGCGAGCAGGAACACGACGAGGGGCAGGACGGTGAGGTATGGGTTCCACGGGTCGGCGTACTCACTCGCCGAACCGGCAATGGCCACGGCGAGCACGACCCCCGTCACGACCAGCAGTGGTCGTCCACCGAGACGACGGGCCAGCACACACGATCCAATGACCGCCACGACGTTGAGGACCGCTGCGGCGGCGTGCATGCTCCCGGCACTGGCGCCACCGAGTCGATACAGGGGGGCGAGCAACCAGAACAACAGTGGGCCGGGGTGATACCAGTCGTAGCGGGAGTACGGCCCGGTCAACGGGGTGTTGGTGCCACCCACGTCGCGGATGCGCAACTCGGTGAGCGCCCAGTCGGAGGTGGCGAAGTCGTTGCTGCGCAGCGCCACCACGGCGGCCACCACGAGGGGGAGGGCCAAAAGCGCCGCAACCACCCAGGTCAGGGGGTCCCCGCCGGCGCGCCCACCACCGGCAACGGCGGTGCCCGTCGTGGCAACCGACGCTCCCGCCGCGTCGGTGGCGGTGCGGTTGCCGTCGGTCATCGACGCCGCTCCTCACCACGGGCCCCGCCGTCGGGGGCGGGTGCGAGGAAGATGGTCACCGGGATTCCGCGCCCCTCGAGTGCGTCGATGCGCCCCCTGGTGTCGGGGTCGAGGCCGACGTCCTCGGCACCGCGGGCCATGAGCAATGTCTCGAGCGGAACGTCGCCGACCTGTGCGGCGAGGTCGTCGCGGCCCGCCGCCCCGAGCGCGGCCCGCACCTCGTTCCACAGTGCTTCGACTTCGGCGCGTTCGTTCGGGGTGAGTGGATCCCAGCTGGCCAACGCGACGAGGCCAGGCGTGCCGAGGAGGTCGGTGGTGGCCCGACTCGTTGCGACGAGGATGGTGCCGTCGAAGGTGGTGGGCGCCCCCGCGACGCCCTCGGTGCGGTTGGGGGCGAAATGGATGGTGAAGCGGGCATCGGCGACCGGGGTGAAACCGCGTGACTCGAGGGCGTCGACGATGCCGAACAACTCACCGAACAGTGACCACCCCACCGGCTCGACGAGATACGTTCCCCCCGGTGTGAGCCCGGCCGCCATGCCGTCCGCCACCGCGCCCACCGCGGCGGCGCCAGGGAGTTCGGCGGGCTCTGCGGTGGTGGTGACGCTGGCACCGATCATGAGCACCGCCCCCATAACCGCCACCGCACTGGCGAACGCTCTCGTGTGGTCGCGCACCACCGACGCCCAGCGTGTCGGAACCGCCAGCGTCGCCACCCAGACAATGCTCACCCAGCACAGCATCCCAAGTGGCCACCAGAACCGGAGCAGGTACACGAAGGCGAACCCGGTGATCTGGCTGGTGGCCACCACGGCCGCGGCGATGCCGACCGCAACCGTGCCCCCCACCAGGAGTGGTTCCCGCCACTGGCGGCGCCACGCCACCACCATCGACGCAGCGAGCAGCCCCAGGGCGGGCAGGGCCCACCACCACGGTGCCGGTTCCATCAGCGCTGCACTCCCCGGCACCTCCTCGGCGCCACCCAGCCACGGCCCGACGGGGGACAGTTGTCGGCCGAGTGCGCTGAGCGCTTCGGCGCTGCCGACGGTCGGTTCGTCGGAGGTGGTGAAGTACTCAAACACCAGTGTGAGGTTTCCGGGATCGTTTCCGAACTGCTCGACGAGCGGTCCCGACCATGCAGCGAGCGCCACCACCACCGTCACCGCCCCGACGACTCCCAGTCGCTTCCAACCCGGCGCGTCCGCTTTCCCTCGGCGACGCCACACCACCACGACAAGCCACGCCGCTGACCACACCCCCACCACACCGACGAGCAGGGCGTAACCGACGTGGGTCTGCACCAAAAGCGAGCCCACTCCGACGGCCACCGGCACCGCCACGAGGTCGCCGGTGGCCACCGCCGCGGCGGCAAGCAGGAACACGGCGAACGGCAGCATGGCGAGATACGGGTTCCATGGGTCGGCCACGAGCGTCCCGGTCCCGATGAGCAGCACCAGCGTGGCGAGGCCGGTGATCACGAGGAGTGGACGTCCACCGAGTCGTCTGGCCATGACCACAAGCCCGACGGCGGCGACGAGGTTGGCGACCGCCCCGGCGGCCCACATGGCCCCGGCGTCACTGCCCAGTACCCGCCACACCGGGGCCAGGACCCAGAACATCAGCGGGCCGGGGTGGTTCCAGTCGAAGCGGGAGAACGGGCCCAAAAGTGGCGTGTCAGGCCCGAACACGTCACCGATGCGGAGGTTGATGAGCGCCATGTCCGACGCCAGCACGTCGGGTCGGCCGTGGGCGACGACGCCGGCGGCGACGATGGGGACCGCCACCACGGCGGCGACCAGCCAGGTGAGCGGGTCCCGCACCCCAGGTCCCGACCCGCCGTGGCGCCAGGTGCTCACGCCGGTGGCACCACCGGGTCGATGCCGACGTCACGCCAGGTGAGCAGGGGCGCGTACGTCACGCCTGCGGCGGCGAACGCCGGTGCGGCGGTGTCACCCCGGTCGACGAGCGCAGTGACGAGGACCACCTCGGCGCCGGTGGCGCGCACCACCTCGAGCGCGGTCAACGTGGACCCGCCGGTGGTGATGGTGTCCTCCACCATCAGGACACGGGTGCCCGCCCCGAGCACACCGCCTTCGATCTGTTGGCGGGTGCCGCGATCCTTGGGGGCCTTGCGCACCACGAACCAGTCGCAGTCGGCGGCGAGGGCGACGCCGTGGGCGAACATGTCCGCGCCCATCGTCATCCCGCCACAGGCGTCGAAGGCGATGTCCATCGAGGCGGCGAGGTCCACGATGGCGGCGCACGCCACGCTCAGGTCACGCCCGTTGGCCAGCGCCCGTTTGGCGTCGATGAAGTCGCGGCTCATGGCCCCTGAGGCCAACTGCACGGGCTCGTCGAAACTGGTGAGGCCCTGCTGCACGACGATGCGCACGAGTTCGTCTCGATTTGTGACTTGTGACATGTGGCTCTCCGGGACGTAGTGACGTGCCCGAAACCCTAGTGACCACGGTCCCGGGGCCCGGTTCAGCCTCGGGGTGGCTTCTCAGTCGGGCGGTGCGGTGGTCACCGTGCCGACGGCGGCCCGGAACTCCTGACGCAGGAAGTCCTCCTCGAGCGCCGCCCGGTCGGCGTCCTGGCCGAACGCCCAGCGGACCTGAGCGACGGCGAGATGGCGGATGAGGGCGGTGGACAGGCCCGGGAGGAGGTACCCGTCGAGACAGCCGTCCTCCCCCAACTGACCCAACGTGGCGAGCAGACCGCCGTACTTGGTCAGGCCCCCCTGACGCCGAATGGGGGCGCAGATGTCGAGGACCGGGTTGTGGCCCGCACGGGCGATGACCACGAGCTGTTTGGGGGCGGGCAGGTTGTTGAACCCGGCGATGATCCCGGCCGTTTCCACCACCTCGTCGCGTTCGCCCGGCACCAGCAGCACCGGGGTCTCGCCGCTGCCTGACGGGGTGAACGTCACGGTGGCCCACCCGATGAGCGTGTCCACCGGAACGCCGACGCCCTTGAGTTGGGCGATGGCGGGTCCGCCGGCGGAATGGCCCTCGGCGGCGACGTGGCGGTCATCCACCGCGTTGTAGAAGTCCTCGGCCTCGTCGACGTTCCACGCCAGGAGCTCTTCGTAGGCGAGGCGCAACTCGGCGACGTCGCTGCCGGCGGGAATGGTCGGGGCCCCACCGCCGGGTGCGAACGCCGATCCGATGTTGGCGAGGTTGCGAACGGGGTGGCTGGGCGCCACCACGATGTGCCCCCACGAGGCGAGGTGGCTCAGGTGGTCGGCCACGTAGCGCGGATCACCGGAGAACCCGTGACTGGACAACACGATGCCGAACGGCCCACCGTCGGAGATGGGGGCGTCGGGGTAGTAGTTCACCGGCAGGTTCTGGATGAGCGCCGGGGCGATGCTCGCCACGAGGTTGCGGAACGCCGACCCGGGTGGTCCTAGCGCTTCAGCCGACGACAGGTTCGTCACCGGGGTCTGGTTCGTCACGGTGTCGCCGTCGACGGGGTAGTAGATCTGCACCAGTGCCGGGTTCGGCGACCCGGGGGCCTGCACGGTGATTTCGCGGAGCCCCACCTCGAAGTTGCCCCGGTCACTGAAGTTGCCGGCCACGATGCCTTCGTCACCGGGGTCGTCGTTGTATCGCTTGAGGAACGTGACCGCCTCGGCCCGGCTCAGGGGACGGGTGGGGCTGAACGCCAACGCGTCGCCCGAGGCGATCCCGCGGTTCGCCGCCCAGTCGGCGGCGTCGACGAACCAGGTGGTGGTGTCGATGAACCCGGCGGGCACGTCGATGGTGGGTTGCCCGCTTAGGCGCCACAAGATGGCGACGAACTGCGCCCGGGTCATCGGCCCGTACGGGTCGAACCTCGTGGACGGGTTCTGGGCGTTGCCCCCTGCGCCGAAAGTGATGCCTTCCTCAAATGCCCAGTGGGCGGCGTTGTCGAACCAGATGCCGTCGGGAACGTCGGTGAACTGGGTGGTGGCGTTCGGTGCGGGTTCACCGGAGAGACGCCACAGGAACGTCAGCGCCATGGCCCGGTCGGTGGTCACCAACGGGCTGAACGTGCCGGACCCCAGACCACGGGTGATCCCGCTGGCGACCGCCCACGTCACCGGTTGGGAGTACCAGATGTCACCGGGGACGTCGGTGAACCAAGCCGACGCCGGTGCAGCCGGTGGGGGGTTGGTCGGGTCGGCCACCGCCCCGGCGGGAACCGCCACGCCGGTGGCGAGCACCGCAGCGCTGACCACCGCAGCGAAAATCCGTCGTGACCTCATCGCACCCCTCCTCGTCGCCGGCGCCGTGGACCGACCCCGTCACGCTACCGGCGCCGGACCGCCAACACCCGTCGCGCCCGGGTGCGTTCAGGTGTCTTCAGCTTCGAGCAGGCGGCGGGAGATCACCAGTTTCTGGATCTCGCTGGTGCCGTCCCCGATGATCATCAGCGGCGCGTCCCGGTAGAGCCGTTCCACCGGGTACTCGGCTGCGTACCCGTTGCCACCGTGGATGCGCAGCGCTTCGCCGCACACCTCCCAGCACGTCTCGGCGCAGAACAGTTTCGCCATTGACGCCGTGAGGTCGCTGCGCTCACCCGCCTGTTTCTCCGCTGCGGCCTGGCGGTACAGCAGCCTTGCGGCGGTGACCTTGGTGGCCATCTCGGCCAGTTTGAACCCGATGGCCTGGTGGTCGGCGATGCGCCGACCGAAGGTGGTGCGGGTGCGGGCGTACCCCAGCGACTCGTCAAGGGCGCGCTGGGCCACCCCGATGGCGCGGGCGGCGATGTTCACCCTGCCCAACTCCACTGCCGCCATCATCTGGGCGAACCCGCGGTTGGTCACCCCGCCGAGCACGGCGTCGGCGGGCACCCGGTGATCGGCGAGGGAAACCTCGACGGTCTCGATGCCCCGGTAGCCGAGTTTGTGCACGTTGGGTCCGACGGTGATGCCGCCGTGGCGGTCGGCACCCGGTTCTTTCTCAACGAGCAGCACGGTCAACTCGCCGTGGCGGCCGTCACCGGCGGCGGGTTCGCCCGGGGTGCGCACCAACATGGCGATGAGGCCGGCCATGCGACCGTTCGTCAACCACGCCTTGGTGCCGTTGACCACCCAGTCGTCACCGTCCCGCACCGCCTTGGTGGTGATGGCGGCCACGTCGCTGCCGGCGTCGGGTTCGGTCATCGAGTACGCCCCGCGGATCTCCCCACAAGCGAGTTTCGGCAGGAGGCGTGTGCGTTGGTCCTCGGTGCCGAACGTGTTCACGAGATACGACACCATGAAGTGGGTGTTGAGGAACCCCGTGACGCTCATCCAGGCCCACGCCAGCTCTTCCACGATGGTGGTGTAGGTCACCAGATCCAGTCCGAGGCCGCCGTAGGCCTCGGGGATGGTGATGCCGAACAGGCCCATGTCGGCCATGTCGGCCACGAGGTCGGCGGGGTAGGAATCCTCGGCGTCGTGGCGGGCTGCCACAGGTGCCACCCGTTGGCGGGCGAAGCGTCGAACCGTGTCGACGAGCGCCGCAGTGGTGTCGGCGTCGGTCACGGGACGTCCTGTTCGACCACGCCAATGGCGGTGCCGAACGTGTCACGCAGGAACGTCGGTTCGAGCGAAGCGCGACCCGGGTCCTGTCCGAGCGCCCACCGCAACTGCGCCACGGTGAGGTGGCGGGTCACGTCGAATCCGGCCTGGGGATCGAGGTACCCCTCGACGCATCCGTCCTCACCTCGAGCCAACAGCGCGCCCACCGACGGGCCGAACGCCTCGGCAAGACCACCCGCCGCGGCCACGAGGCCACCCTGGGCCCGAATCGGTGCGCAGACGTCGAGCACCGGGTTGTGACCGGCGTTGGCCAGCACGACCAGCTGCTTGGGGGCGTCGAGCCACAGGTAGTTGGCTTCCACCCGCGCCAGAGGGATCACGGCGTCGCGTTCACCGGCGACCAACAGCACGGGCAGCGACGGTGGGGTCAGCTCGGCCAGCGCCGCCTCGAGCGCCGCCGAACGTTCCTCCTCGGTGGCATCGGGGTTGCCGATGATCGCTGACAGGCTCACCGGTGGGGCGGGCGCCTGACCGATGATGGTCACCAGTCGCGAGGTGATCGCCTCGTCGCTGACGGCGAGCCGGGCGGCCGCCCCGCCACCGGCGGAGTGGCCTGCCACCGACAGTCGTCCGGTGTCCATGGCGAGGTGCAGCGGGTCGTTCGCATCGGCGTTGATGGTGTCGAGCTCGGCGACGGTGGCCACGAGGTCCTCCACGTCGGTGGTCGCAGCCTGAGCCCCGGTCCCTCCGACGTTGGCGGCGAGGTTGCGGCTCGGGTGGTTCGGTGCGGCCACCACGTACCCCCACGAAGCGCTGTGGGCCATGGTGTTCACGTAGTACGCCGGGTGGCCACCCGCCCCGTGGCTGTAGAGCAACACCGGGAACGGTCCATCACCGCTGACCGACGCGCCCTCGTACAACTCGACGGGGAGTTGCTGGATGAGAAACGGCGCCGCCTCGGCGATGACGGTGCGCAGCGACTCGGGGAACGCAACGTCGGACGACAGTGACGTGATGGCGGACCCGGTGGCGGTGTCGTCGGGGTTGACCGGGTAGAACAACTCGACCTCGACGCCGCCGGCTTCGATGGATCGGGTCCCGACCTTGAACGGCCCGAACGAGCTGTAATCGACGCCCGCCGCGACGGTCCCCTCGGCGGTGGTGGCGGTCGCCGAGCCGTCATCGGCGGAGGAACTGCACGCTCCGAGCAACAGGCCGAGGGTGGCAAGGGCAACGAGCACCCTGCGGTGGCGAGCAACGGTTGGCCGGACTGGTGACATGGTTCCCCCCTGGTGGTGACGCCCTGACGGCGCCGAGACCCTATGCGCTGGGGGCGTCGCTGTCCCCGCTTGCGATGTTCGCCTGCCACGCCGCCTTGGCCGAGGCGTGACCGAAGATGCCCCGGGCCATCAGCGAACTCTCGTGGCTGCGGCGGACCCGGTAGATGGCAGCGGCCGCCGCCGCCGCACCGGCATGGTTCGGGTCGGCGAGGCAGGCGGCATCAATGAGGTGACAGGCGAGGCGCAGGTTCAGGTCCCCGCCCTCGTCGCACAGCGTCGTGGCGCGCCCGACGAGCACGTCCACCCCGCCGGTGAGCGCCGCCCACTCAGCGGACAGCGCAGCGTCGGGAGCCGGCTTGAGTCGCGACGGCCGACCGTCGTACCACCCGCCGTACTGCCGCCAGATGTTGCGGATCACAAACTCCGGTTCGTCGTACACCGGGGCCAGCCACGGCCGCCCCAACAGGTCCGCATCAAGGGACACGGACGACACCACGGCGTCGAGCGTGGCGCCGGTGTTCATGGCGTCGATGGTCTGTGTGAGCAGGCTCTCGAGTGCAGTGGCCACATCCCCGAGCACGAGCGAAATGCGGTCCTCGCCGGCGATGGGCAGGCCGTGGGCGGGGAGGAGCAACTCGGGTCGCAACGCCAGCATGCGCCGCAACGCCACCGCCCACTCGGCGGGGTAGCGCTGCACCTTCTGGGGGTTCCCGGCGTTGGGGAAGCACCAGATGAACAGGTCCCCAATGGCCAACGCCCGACGATCCGGCAACCACGTCCAGGTGTGGTCGTCGGTCTCTCCCCGACCGTGGTGAAGCACCATGTCGACGTCACCGACGGTGACCTCGAGGGTGTGTTCGTAGGTCTCGTCAGGTTCGACGAACCGGCTGGGGAAATGGGTGGGGGTCGTGTCGGGATCCTCAGTACCGGGGCCTGTCAGGCCAGTCCCCCCGAACTGCCGCGCGTTGATCCACCCGTTGTAGCCCTTGGTCAGCCGGTAACGGGCGAACCGTTCGGGCACCGCCTCGTGGGCGACGACGTGCGGGGTGGCGTGACCGTTGCGTTCCGCCTCGGCGACGACCGCCGCCGCCCCACCAACATGGTCGACGTGACCGTGGGTGTACACGATGGTGTGTACCGGATCGGTGCTCCATGTGCGCAACGCCCCCAGGACCTGATCGGCGAAGGTGGCCAGTGAGGTGTCGAACATGACCAGACCCTCACCGGTGCGCACACTCACCACGTTGGAAAACGATTCCACCATGGAGATGTCGTCGGCCACCTCGGAACATTCGAGTGTCACCCGGCTGGCGGGTTCGTCGCTGGTCCCGTCGATGATGCGGGACGACAGGTCGATGAGGTCGGTCACGGGGTTCTCCTCATGGGTCCGGCGCGACCTAGCGGCCGAACATGGCCAGCCACTCGGCTTCGTTGCGGGGGGTGAACACGTAGTTCCACTTGCGGGTCTCACCCATGGATTGCGACGGAGCCTGGGAGTACAGGTGACCGGGGAACAGCACGGTGTCGTCATCGACGCGCGCCAACCGCTCGGTGAGCGAGTGGTACATGGCCACCGGGTCCCCACCGGGCAGATCTGTGCGGCCGCAACCGTCGAGGAACAGGGTGTCCCCGGCCACCAGTCTGCCGTCGACGAGGAAGCACTGGCTGCCCGGGGTGTGGCCGGGAGTGTGGATCAACTCGACCTCGATCTCGCCGACCCGCACGACGTCACCCGACTGGTGGGTCACGAGTTCGGGCGGGCCAACCCCGGTGGTGCGCTGCACCCACGGCGCCTCATCGGCCTGCACGTGGATCGGCACCGACACCTGTTCGAGCAGTCGAGCCACCCCTTCAATGGACAGGCCCATCATGTCGCCCCCCACATGATCGGGGTGGTAGTGGGTGGCGAGCACGCCCGTGAGTCGCATGTCATCGGCGGCGAGGACCTCGAGGATGCCGGCGGTGTCATAGGCGGGGTCGACAACGAGCGCCTCACCGCTGGTGCGGTCACCGATGAGGTACACGAAGTTCACCATCTGTTGGGCGACCGGGTCGTTGCGGGCGATGTCGCGTCCGACGAGCAGTTGGCGGAAGTACAGCCGGTCGTCGGTGGGGCCGCCGTCGTGGCCGGAGTGGTCGTGATCGTGACGATGCATCGGGACCACACTACGGTGCCGGGCCGTGGAACGTCGTTCGTGGACGGTGGTCGGGGTCGGTGGTGTGGGCGGCTACTACGGGTCGCGTCTCGCCCTCGCCGGATTCGACGTGCACTGGGTGGCGCGCAACGACGTGGAGCACCTGCGCCGCCACGGCCTTGTCGTCACCTCACCAAAGGGTGACGTACACCTCACCGGTCTCGCCGTGTCGGGACCCGACGACCCGCTGCCCGACACCGACGTCGTGGTGGTGGCCACCAAGACCACGGCGAACCCCGAGGTGGTGGCCTGGTTGGCCGACCGTCTCGCCGGCCGGGCGTGCACGCTGGTGGTGCTCCAGAACGGGTTCGACGTGGAACGACCGTTCGCTGAGGCGCTCGCCGGTCCGGCACCCGACGTCGAGGTCGTGGGTGGGATGAGTTTCATCTGTTCGGCACGCACCGGCCCCGGGGTGATCGCCCACGTCGACTACGAGCGGGTCACCGTCGGTGCGTTCGTGCCAGGTGGTGTGGGGGAGGCGGCGGTGGCGGCGGTGGTGGACGACCTCGTGGCCGCTGACGTCCCCACGGAGGCCCTCACCGACCTCGTCGAAGGACGCTGGCGCAAACTGGTGTGGAACATCCCTTTCAACGGGTTGTCGGTGGTACTCAACGCCACCACCGCCGAGATGGTCACCGACCCCGAGGCGCGTGCGTTGGTGCGCAGCCTGATGCTCGAGGTCATCGCCGCCTCGGTCGGGACCGGTCACGCCGTCGAGGAGGCGTTCATCGACACCATGTTCCACTCCACGGAACGCATGGTCCCCTACGCCCCCTCGATGAAACTCGACTACGAGGCGCGCCGGGAACTTGAACTCGACGCCATCTACGCCGCGCCGCTGCGCGCCGCGTCCGCCGCCGGGGTGGACATGGCGCGCACCACTGCGCTGTACGAGCAGTTGGCGTTTCTCGACCGGCGCAACCGCGCAGGCGGGTAGCTGGCCCGAACCGTCACGGCCCGGGCCAGCCGACCGGCTTCAGACCTCGAGCAGGATGGCGTCGCCCTGACCGCCGCCGCCACACAGTGCCGCAGCGCCCAACCCGCCGCCGCGACGACGCAGTTCGTTGGCCAGGGTGAGTGCCACACGGGTGCCCGACATGCCGAGCGGGTGACCGACGGCAATCGCGCCACCGTTGACGTTCACCACATCGGCGTTGATGCCGAGCTCGGCCATCGAGGCCAGACCGACGGCGGCGAACGCCTCGTTGAGTTCGAACAGCGACACGTCCGACACCGACTTCCCGGCGGACTCAAGGGCGGCGAGGATGGCTCGCGACGGCTGGGTGAGCAGCGACGCGTCGGGCCCGGCGACCTGCCCGTACCCCACGACGCGGGCCAGCGGGGTGGCGCCGAGACGTGCGGCCACGGCTTCGGACACCACGATCACCGCGGCGCCGCCGTCGGAGATCTGCGACGCGTTGCCGGCGGTGATGTTGCCGGCCTTGTCGAACGCCGGGCGCAGTTTGGCCAGTGACTCCTCGGTCGTGTCACCGCGCACGCCTTCGTCCACGGTGACCACCAGCGGGTCACCCTTTCGCTGGGGGACCTCGACGGGAATGATCTCGTTGTCGAACAGGCCGTTGGCCGCGGCCTGGGCGGCGCGCTGGTGGCTGGCGGCAGCCATGGCGTCCTGGGCGTCGCGAGCGATGCCGGTGGAGGCGGCGTACTTTTCGGTGCCGGCCCCCATGGCGCACTGGTCGAAGGCGCAGAACAACCCGTCGTACATCATCGAGTCGACCACCGACTGGTCACCGATGCGGTAGCCGCTGCGGGCGCCGGGCAGCAGGTACGGGGCGTTGGTCATCGATTCCATGCCGCCGGCCACGACGATTTCGGCGTCACCCGACGCGATCATCTGGTCGGCGAGGTAGATCGTGTTCAGGCCTGACAGACAGACCTTGTTCACGGTGGTGGCTGGCACCGACATGGGGATGCCGGCGTTCACCGCAGCCTGCCGGGCGGTGATCTGGCCGGCTCCGGCCTGCAGGACGTGGCCCATCAGGACGTAGTCGACCTGGTCGGGGGACAGGCCGGCGCGCTGGAGGGCACCGGCGATGGCGAACCCACCGAGGTCGGCGGCCGAGAACCCGGCGAACGCCCCTGACAACTTGCCGATGGGTGTGCGGGCCCCTGCGAGGATGACTGAACCGGCCATGTGAACTTCCCCCGTCCTTGTACGGTCTCCCGCTGCGGTCGCAGCGGTGTGTCGCCAGAGTGTACGGAGCGCGTCACCCCCGGGCCAACGGGCGGCCAGCCGCGTAGCATCGGCGCCGTGGAACTGCTGGAGGCTCGATCGGTGCTGGCTGTCCAGCCGCACTACGACGACAACGACATCGCCTGTGCCGGCACCCTCATCCGGCTGTGCGACGCCGGCGCCCGGGTCACCTACGTCACCGTCACCGACGACCTCGCCGGGGTTCTCGACCCCTCCATTGATGACGACGAGGCCCGACGGCGACTCGTCGCCGAACAGCGGGCCGCAGGTGACATCGTCGGCGTGTCGGGCTTTGAGGAACTGGGCTGGGCGGACGCGGCGGGCCTGCATCGGGTTGCGTTGCGGGACCAGGTTGTCGATCTGGTCCGCCGCTACCGGCCCGAGGTGGTCCTCACCGTCGATCCGTGGTTGCGTCACGAGGCGCACAGCGACCACACCATCACGGGTCTGGCGGTGAGCGAGGCGGTGATCCTCAGCGGACTGCCACGATTCCGTCGCAGCGAAGAACTCACCCCCCATGACGTGGGGGCCGTGGCGTACTGCTTCACCGACGACCCCACGGTCGTGGTGGACACGTCGGCGGTGCAGGACCGTCGGCACGCCGCCCTCGACTGCTACCGGGCCCAGTTCACCGACGAGGGGCTGGCACGGTTGCACTCCGGCCTCGATCGTGTCGAGCGGTCGTGGGCGCCGTCGGGGGCGACCCACGGCGAGCGGCTCAAGGTGCTCGCCCCGCACCGTCTCCACGTCGGGGTCGGCGGCTAGGGGGCAGCGTGGCCGGGCGGCTAACTTGTCCGCCCATGAGCAGCACCGACGCCATCCTCGAAGCAATCCAGTCCGGCGCCAGTGGCGAGGACCTTGCCAACCTTCCGCTCCCCGAGTCGTATCGGGCGGCCTTCGTCAAGGCCGAGGAGCAGGAGATGTGGGAAGGAGTGGAGTCGTGGGACAAGGATCCCCGACAGTCACTCCACGTCGGTGAGGTGGCGCTGCCTGAGATCGCGCCCGATGAGGCCGTCGTGGCCGTCATGGCGTCCGCCATCAACTTCAACACCGTGTGGACCTCCATCTTTGAGCCGCTGTCCACGTTCGGGTTCCTCAAGCGGATGGGCAAGGAATCGGTGTGGAACGCCCGTCACGACCTGCCGTACCACGTCGTCGGTTCGGACGCCTCGGGTGTGGTGCTGCGCACCGGGTCGGCAGTGCGGAACTGGAAGCCCGGTGACCGGGTGACCATTCACTGCAACTACGTCGATGATCAGGACCCCAGCGCCCACGACGATTCGATGTTGGCGGCCAACCAGCGCATCTGGGGGTTCGAAACCAACTTCGGTGGTCTGGCCGATCTCACCGTGGTCAAGGCCAACCAGCTCATGCCCAAACCGGCGCACCTGACCTGGGAAGAAGCGGCGTGCAACGCGTTGTGCAACTCGACCTCGTACCGGATGATCGTGTCCAAGCACGCCGGCGACATGCGCCAGGGTGAGGCGGTACTGGTGTGGGGCGCCACCGGTGGCATCGGCGGTTACGGCGTGCAGTACGTCCTCAACGGAGGCGGTATCCCCGTCGGTGTCGTGTCGTCCCCCGAGCGGGCCGAACTGCTCCACGCCATGGGCGTGGAGCACGTCATCGACCGCCGGGAGAAGGGGTACAAGTTCTGGAAGGACGAGTACACCCAGGACGAATCGGAGTGGCGCCGTCTCGGCAAGGACATCCGGGCGCTCATCGGCAAGGACGTCGAGATGGTGTTCGAACACCCCGGTCGCCAGACCTTCGGGGCGTCGGTGTTCGTCGCCGCCCGCGGCGGTCGCATCATCACCTGTGCGGCCACCAGCGGCTACATGATCGAGTACGACAACCGCCACCTGTGGATGAAGCTCAAGCGCATCATCTCCTCCCACTTCGCCAACTACGCCGAGGCGTGGGCCGCCAACCAGGCGCTCATTGACGGCTCGGTGGTGCCGCTGTTGAGCAAGGTCTACGAACTCGAGCAGACCGGCGAGGCGGCGCTGAGCGTGCATCACAACGAGGCTGAGGGGAAGGTCGGTGTGCTGTGCATGGCACCCACCGAGGGCCTCGGCATCGACGACCCCGAATTCCGCGACAAGGTCGGCGAGGACCGCATCACGCTGTTCCGCCGGATGGCCTGAGAACCCCACGAGGAGACTGACGTGTCCGAGAGCACTTCACCGCTGCTGTTCACCGAGATCGATCACGTGGCCATTGCCGTCAACGACCTCGAAGCGGCCATCGCCTACTACTCCGACACGTTCGGTGCGTCGGTCGATCACCGTGAGGTGGTCGAGTCCGACGGGGTCGAGGAAGCCTTGTTGAAGGTGGCGGACTCCTACATCCAACTGCTCACCCCCACCCGCGAGGATTCGCCGGTGGCGAAGTACCTGGCCAAAAAGGGCCAGGGCCTCCACCACATCGGGTACCGGGTGGCGGACTGCGGTGTGGCACTCGAGGCCGTCAAGGCCCAGGGGTTCCGGGTCATCGACGACGCCCCTCGACCGGGCAGCCGCGGAACCACCGTGGCGTTCGTCCACCCCAAGGACGCGTTCGGCACCCTCATCGAACTCGTTCAGGAGTAGGCACCATCACCGAGGGGGCCATCCCGGGTCCGCTCGGTCCTGGTTCACGTCGGTTGTCGCGGGGTCGGATCGCCGCTGCTGCCGCCGTTCCGTTCGTGTCCGCCGTCAGCGCCGTCGCCGTTGTCTGGTTCGTGGTGACGCCGTGGTCGGTGCCGGTATGGCCGCTGTTGGCCTTCGTGCCCGTGCCGCTCGTGGTGTGGTGGCTGTCCGCCGGGGCGTCACGGCTCACCATTGCGGCGCTCGCCGTGGTTGTTGTCGCCGTGGTCGTCGGCACGGTGGGTCTCACCTCGTCCCAACGCCTGGGGACAGCCCGGTACGGCTCGACGCTCGACGAGCTCGAAGTCATCGCCGTGGCGTCGCTAACGAACCTGCCGACATCTTCTGAGGGTTGCGGTCCGCCTCCGCCGGTCGATTACGGGGTGCTCGGCATTCCTGCACGCGTCTGTGTCGTGGCGTTCAGACTCGGGATCACGGGCACCCCTGTCGCTGTGGGCGCGTCGCCCAACGATGACCGCGGTGTGGGCACCCCCGACAACGAGGTGCGTCAGGTCCGCTTCGACTGGGATGTCGAGGGTGGTGTCCCGGCTCGACAGTTGGTGTTCGAGGGTGGTGTGGCCCAACCCGTCGCAGACCGTTGTGTGCGACGTCTCGACGGCCGGTGGTGGGCGTGGCAGATGGTCTCCGGTGGCTGCCCACGCGGGTTCGTCTCGTCGACGTCGGGGTGACCCAACCCGATGGGTTGGGGGATCAGTTGCTGATCCAGCCGGCCACCGCCAGCCCCGAGTGGACGGCCCGCTCCACACCATCGGCGCCGACCGGGCCCCCGAAGCCGTCGCCGGCGATGGCGAGCACCTCGGCCCCGGGCACCGAGCAGAACCCCGCCTCGATGCCCGCGCTGACTGGCTGGGCGTAGCGCCAACGCTTCAGTTCGGAGGTTTGGATTTCCACATCAGCCAACAGGCGAGCCATCTCGACCAGGAGACGGCCGTGGGTGAGGTTGGCGTCCTCCCCGAGCGTGTCGGCGGCGACATGGTTGTGGGCGCGGGCGACAACCACCGGTGCCGCCGGGTCGGTGACCGACCCCCAACGCAACCCCGAGATCAACGGTGAGTCAACCGTGGTGGGTCGGTCACCTGCGTTGGCGAGGTGGGCGACCACGAGGAGGGCGTGGTCGTAGTGGATCCCGCTGAGATCGTCGGGGAGCATCAGGCCTGACTGGGTGAGAATTCCTGCGGACTGCGGTGCCGGTGCGGTCATCACGACCCGCCGGGCGTGGTGACGCCCACCGGCCCCGTTGAGTACCACCGACGCACCGCCGTCGTCGTTGAGGGTCACCTGGGTCACGAAACCGTTTCGTCGTTCGACGCCGGCCGCCCACCGGGCCGCCACCTCGTTGGCGGGGACGTCGAAGTGCCACACGGTGCCCCCGCCGTCCGCACCGTCGGTGCTGGTTCCGTTGATGAACGTGGCGCCCGCCCACCGCTCGAGACGAGCGGCCACCTGCGGGTCGACGATCCGTACCGACGACGCCGCAGTGTCCACGACGTGTTCGCCGATGCGGCGTGACGCCAGTCTCCCCCCTGGTCTGGAGCCCTTGTCGACCACGAGGACGGATCCGCCCGCTTCGGTCACGGCGCGGGCAACGGTGAGTCCGCACGCCCCTGCACCAACGACCACGACATCCCAAACCGTCATGACGGCACCGTACCGGCCGGGTGGGCACCGGGGTCAGTTCGGCGGCGCGGTCGTTGCCGATGGCACGTGTCGGCGCCGGCGGGTCCGATCCACCACAATGGGGGCGTGCAGGTCCACCTCGTCGACGGCACCTACGAGCTGTTTCGTCACTACTTCGCCCTGCCGTCGCACATGACCGCCGACGGACGGGAGGTGGCGGCACTGCGCGGAGTGGCGTCAAGCATCGTCGGCATGCTCGCCGACGGCGCCACCCATCTCGGTGTCGCCACCGATCACGTCGTCGAGTCGTTTCGCAACGACCTCTACGACGGTTACAAGACCGGTGAGGGCATGCCCCCTGATCTGTGGGCGCAGTTCCACCCTCTTGAGGACGTGCTCACCGCCATCGGGGTCGTGGTGTGGCCGATGATCGACTACGAGGCCGACGACGGTCTGGCCAGCGCGGCGGCGATGGCGTCGGCGGACCCGGCGGTGGACAAGGTGCTCATCTGCACTCCCGACAAGGACCTCGCCCAGTGTGTCGTGGGTGACCGTGTCGTGCAGTTCGATCGACGCAAGGGCACCGTCGCCGACGTCGAGGGCGTGGTGGCCAAGTTCGGTGTCGAGCCGGCATCCATTCCTGACTGGCTGGCGCTGGTGGGTGACACCGCCGACGGTTTCCCCGGTCTGCCGCGCTGGGGGGCCAAGTCCGCAGCGACCGTGCTCGCCCACTATCGCCACCTCGAAGCCATTCCTGCTGATCCGACGGGGTGGGAGATCGCGGTGCGGGGCGCTGCCACCTTGGCGTCGGTGCTGGCCGATCAGATGGACGACGCCTTGCTGTTCAGACGTCTCGCCACCCTTGACCGCTCTGCTCCAACATCAGCATCGGTCGACGCCCTGTGTTGGCGGGGTCCAACGGACGACCTCGATGACGTGCTCGGCGCCCACGACCTCGGGCGTCTCGCTGGGCGGGTGCGTGAACTCGCTGCGCAGCGGGCGTGATCGGTTCCGCCAGCTGATCCGGCCGTCAGTTGATCCGGCCGTCAGTTGATCTGGCCGTCAGTTGATCTGGCCGTCAGTTGATCTGGCAGGCGCCGTACCCGCCGAGCACGTCTGACACGTCGGCGAATCCGGCGGAGCGCAGCAGGCTGGCGGCGATCGACGAGCGGTAGCCGCCGGCGCAGTACACGACGACGGGGGCCGAGGCGTCGAGTTCGGCGAGTCGCCTCCGCAGTTCGGCGAGGGGAATGTGGCGGGCCCCGTCGAGCATGCCGCTGGCCACCTCGCCGGCGTTGCGAATGTCGATCACCTGAAGGTCGGCCAACGTCTCTTTACGGTCGGCGAGCTCGCGCTGGGTGAGTCGTGAGGCTCGTTCCACGAGGTCGGGGCGCAAGGCGAGCTCGTCGTCGGCGTCGGCGAGGTAGCCCACCACGGTGTCGAACCCGATCCGACCCAGGCGCATGTGGGCTTCGGCGTCGGTGCCGGGGTAGGAGACGAGCACGATGGGCGTGTCGGGCGTGACCACGCTCCCCACGTACTCGGCGAAGCGTCCGTCGAGCCCGACGTTGATGGCCCCGCGCAGGTGACCGGTGGCGAACGCCACGGCGTCGCGCGTGTCGATGACGGCGGCACCGTCGCGCTGGGCGGCGAGGACGTCGCTGAGGCTCATCGCCGGAGGTCGGTGCTCGTCGAGCAGGCTCCGGTCGGCCCGGTTCAGCATGGCGTTGAACACGAAGTACTCCGGTGCGGACGGTTGCCCCTCGGTGACGACTTCCACGAACCGTTCCTTGGGCATGTCGGCCAGTGCGTAGTTGGTGCGTCGCTGTTCGCCAATGGTGGACGACAGTTCAACGGACAGGTTCTTGCCACACGCCGAGCCCGCCCCGTGGGCGGGGAGAACCACCGTGTCGTCGGGGAGGGTCATGAGTTTGCCGTGCAGGGAGTCGTAGAGGCTGTTGGCGAGTTCGTCGGCGGTGACGCCGACCGAAGCCAGCAGGTCGGGCCGACCGACGTCGCCGATGAACAACGTGTCGCCGGTGAGCACGGCGGCGGGAGTGTTCCCGGCGCTGGTGTCGGTGACCACGACGCTGATCGATTCGGGGGTGTGGCCCGGGGTGGCGCGGAACTCGATGTGGACTGCGCCGAGGTCGATGACCTCACCGTCGGCGACGCGGCGCGACGCGAACTCGGTGTCGGGTCCTTCGCCGTAGATGATGGTGGCGCCGGTGGCTTCGGCGAGTTCGAGGTGGCCGGACAGGAAGTCGGCGTGGAAGTGCGTTTCGATCACCCAGGCGATGGTGAGACCCGCGGCCTCGGCGTCGGCGAGGTATTCGGCGATGTCGCGGCGCGGGTCAACGACTGCAGCGACACCCGATGACCGGTCGCCGATGAGGTAGGACAACTGGGACAGGCACCCGAGTTCGTATTGGTGCAGCACGAGGGAGTTGCCGGTCACCACGTCAGGGGTTCGGGTGCGTTCCATGAAACCATCATATACCCCCGGGGGTACATGGCAACCTTCGCTTCACCTGGGGCGTCTGTCTGCCTCGGGCCTGGTGAGTGGACGACCTGAGGGGTGCAGGCCTGCTGCAGGTTCGCCCGGCCTAACATCCGGCAATGCCCTACCTCTCCAGAGCCTTCCGAACCACGCTCGCCGTCATCGTCGTGACCGCAGGTGCCCTGCTGGCCTCCGCCTGCAGCGACGACAACGCAACGACGTCAACCCGGGCGGCTGAGGCGGCGCCGATGACCACCGAGCAGGCGAGAGACTGGTACGCCTCGCTGGGCTGCCAGAACTACGCGGGCTTCACGGCCTACTCAACCGCGCTTGCGAGCCAGACGTCCACCGCACCGGGGTCCCCCGTCGATGCCTCGATGGTTGCCGGTGCGACCCAATACCGCGACGCCCTCAACGCATTCACCACGCAGCTGCGCAACCCCCCGGCACCTTGGCCGAGCGAGGTCGCCGACGACATCGACGTGCTCGTCACCTACAACACCTCGGTGATGGTGCCCTATCTCGAAACCATCATCTCGCCGGAATCGACGTGGCCCGAGCCGGTGCCGACCAGCGAAACCCAAAAGAGCCAGGCTGCATCCACCGAGATCCGGCGCCTCCTCGGCGCTCCCGCCTTCGGCGTGGGTTGCTAGGTGTGATGGCCTCCGTGGTTCGCCCCACCTCTCAGCCATAGCGTGGCCCGCCAGCCCTCCGCGGTCGTGCCCGTCAGGCGTGGTCGTGGAGAGCCATGAATTGGGGAGTTACCCCCCGGGGTACCCGGGGGAGAGGTTAGGGTGTGGCGATGCGATTCCCCGATGAGGTGACCGAGGACGTCCAACGCCGACTGCGACGGGTGGAAGGCCAGATCCGAGGGATTCAACGGCTCGTCGACGAGGGAGCCGACTGCAAGGACGTGGTGACCCAGCTTTCCGCCGCCCAGGCCGCACTCCACAAGGTCGGCTACCGACTCGTCGCCGCCGGACTCCAGTACTGCGCCTCGAGTCCGGACTCGGCCGCCGCCGACGGGATGACCCCCGAGGAACTCGAGAAGCTGTTCCTCAAACTCGGCTGACCCGGCCCACCACACGCCCGCGGTGCCGCATTGGGGCCACATGGCCGAAGGCCGGTAGATTCTGCGGCCATGTCCGAGCACAGCATGTCCGAACGCCTCGCCGACCTCGCCGAACGCCGCGCCGCCGCCGTTCAACCCGGGTCGCAGCGATCGGTTGACCGCCAGCACGACAAGGGCAAGCTCCTCGCCCGGGAACGCATCGAGTACCTGCTTGACCCCGGGTCGTTCCACGAACTCGACATGCTCGCCCGGCACCGTGCCGGCGAAGCCCTTCCCGAACGGCCCTACACCGACGGTGTCATCACCGGATGGGGCACCGTGGACGGGCGCAAGGTGTTCGTGTTCTCCCAGGACTTCACCGTGTTTGGTGGCGCACTCGGCGAGGTGTTCGCCGAGAAGATCCACAAGGTCATGGACCTCGCCCTGTCCGTCGGGGCGCCGGTCATCGGCCTTAACGACGGGGCTGGGGCCCGCATCCAAGAAGGTGTGGTGTCCCTCGCCTCCTACGGCGGCATCTTCCATCGCAACGTCAAGGCATCCGGTGTCACCCCACAGATCAGCGTGATCCTCGGACCCTGTGCCGGCGGTGCCGTGTACAGCCCGGCCATGACCGACTTCATCTTCATGGTCGATGAGACCTCCCACATGTTCATCACCGGGCCCGACGTGGTCAAGACCGTGACGGGTGAGGAGGTCACGCTCGAGGAACTCGGTGGTGCCCGCAGCCACGGTTCGAAGTCCGGCGTGGCGACGTTCGTCGGTGCCGACGAGAAGTCCGTGCTCGACGACGTCCGCTACCTGTTGAGCTTCCTGCCCTCCAACAACCTCGAAGAGCCACCGATGTTCGGGTCCGACGACGACCCGGACCGCTCGTGTCCCGGTCTGGCCGACATGATCCCCGCCTCACCCAACCAGCCCTACGACATGAAACAGGTCATTGCCGAGGTGGTCGATGATGGCGACTTCTTTGAGTACTTCCCTGGCTGGGCCGGCAGCATCGTGTGCGGTTTCGCCCGCCTTGGTGGCCGAAGCGTCGGCATCGTGGGCAACCAGCCCATGGTCATGGCCGGGGTGCTCGACATCGAGTCGTCGGAGAAAGCCGCCCGGTTCGTCCGGACCTGCGACGCCTTCAACGTCCCGCTCGTCACCTTCGTCGACGTCCCCGGGTTCTTGCCCGGTGTCGACCAGGAGTACGGCGGCATCATCCGCCACGGCGCGAAGCTCCTCTACGCCTACTGCGAGTCAACGGTGCCCCGCATCCAGATCATCACCCGCAAGGCCTACGGCGGTGCGTACGTGGTGATGAACTCGAAGTCCATCGGCGCTGACCTGGCGTTCGCCTGGCCCTCGGCGGAACTGGCGGTCATGGGATCCCAAGGTGCGGTCGAGATTCTGTACCGGCGCGAACTCGCCGACGCCGCCGACCCCGCAGCGCGCCGCGCCGAACTCATTGACGAGTACACCGAGCGTTTCGCCAACCCGTACGCCGCCGCTGAACGGGGCTACGTCGACGACGTCATCGACCCCGCCGAGACCCGTCGCAAACTCATCGCCGGGCTCGAGATGTTGTCGTCCAAGCGTGAGGAACTCCCCAAGCGCAAGCACGGAAACATCCCGCTGTGACCGCCAACGGTGGTGACGCCGACCTGACCGCGGTGGTGAGCGGCGGGTTCGCCGATGACGGCCATGCGCCCGCTGACGCCGCCGAGGTCGCAGCGGTCGTGGCGGCCATCAGCGTGTTCACCGCCGGCGGCGACTCCGGCGCAGACGCGCACGTAACACCGCGCTGGCGGTTCTCGGGTCGCTGGTGGTCCAAGCCCCAGCCGGCCCGCCGCGAACGTCCGTAGGATCGCCCCATGGACCTGACCACCGTGGCCGACGACGAGGCGGTCATCCACGACGGTCTGGAGGTCCGCACCTACGGGGGTCTTGAACCCGACACGCTCCAGGAGATCGAGGGGTTCGTGTTCCGCACCCTGCGGCGACCGCCGGGTGAACTGCTGTGCACGTTCGCCACGGTCAACGACGTGCACTTCGGCGAGACGGTCTGCGGCCTGATCGACGGAGTCGACCTCGGCCCGGTCTACAGCGTCCCCGAGGGTGCCGAGCCGTACCCCGAGATGATGAACCGACACGCCATCGACGAGATGGTGGCGGCGGACCCTGCGGTGGTGGTGGTCAAGGGGGATCTCACCTCCAACGGCACCGACGAGGAGTATCAGCGGTTCCTCGACTTCTACGCCGGGGCGTTCGGGGACCGACTCCATCATGTTCGGGGCAACCACGAGAGCTACAACCATCTCGACGTCGGCCCACCGACTCCGTTCACCGTTCCCCTCGACGGGGTGGTGTTGGCCGTGATCGACACCAGCGTGGACGGCCTCCCCTCCGGTGGGGTGGACGCCGAGACGCTGACGTGGCTGCGTGACACCGCCACCGACGCCGAACCTGGAATGCCCATCTTGGTGTTCGGCCACCATCACTGCTGGAACCCCGAGTCGCACGAACGTCCCCAGAACTACTTCGGTATCGACCCCGACGACTCCGAACGCCTCGTCGAGGTGTTCGCCGCCCACCCCAACCTGCGCGGCTACTTCGCCGGACACACCCACCGCAACCGTGTGCGGCGCTTCAGTGCCACACGGGACGTGCCCTGGGTGGAGGTGGGGGCGGTCAAGGAGTTCCCCGGCCAGTGGGCCGAATACCGGGTCTACGAGGGTGGCATCACCCAGATCGCCCGACGCATCGCCCACCCCGAGGCGCTCGAATGGGCGGAGAAGACCAGGGGTCTGTACGCCGGCCTGTTTGAGGACTACGCCCTCGGTCGGCTCGAGGACCGCTGTTTCGTCGTGACGTGAGTGTGAGCGCCGCGCCGGATCAGCCGGCCCGACGCCTCGCCACGATGCCAGCGAGGTCGGACATGATCCGGCCCAACTCGAAGTCCTTGGGGGTGTAGACGGCGGCCACCCCGGCCTCGGTGAGTGCACCCCGGTCCTCTTCGGGAATGATGCCGCCCACCACCACCGGGGCGTCCACGCCGGCATCGGCGAGCAGGCGCAGCACCTCGGGGACCAGTGACAGGTGGCTGCCCGAGAGGATCGACAGCCCGATGACATCGGGATCCTCGTCACGGGCCACCGCAGCGATCTGTTCGGGGGTGAGGCGGATGCCTTGGTAGATGACCTCGAAACCGGTGTCGCGGGCGGCCACGGCGATCTGCTCGGCGCCCGAGGAGTGACCGTCAAGGCCGGGCTTGGCCACGAGGAAACGCGGCGGGCCACCGGGGATGGCGGCCACCTGAGCGGCGGCCTCGGCGAGGCCGTCGGGAAGCACCCCGGCCCCGAGCGCCGCGGCGACACCGGTGGGGGCGCGGTACTCGCCGAAGATCTCCCGCAACGCCCCGGCCCACTCCCCGGTGGTGCCACCGGCGTGGGCGAGGTCGATGGTGGCAGGCATGATGTTGTCGCCCGACTCGGCGGCACGACGCAACTCGTCAAGGGCCCGCTTCACGGCGTCGGCGTCCCGCTCGGCGCGCCACGCCTGCACCCCGGCGATGGTGGTCTCCTCCACGGCAGGGTCCACCTTGAGGATTGACTCCTCGCCGCCGAGGGGAGACACGGCGGTCTCGGTGAAGCGGTTCACCCCCACCACCGTCTGCTCGCCGGCCTCGATACGACGCACACGTTCGGCGTTTGATCGCACGAGGCGGCCCTTGAGCTCCTCAATGGCGGCGAATGCCCCACCGAGGGCGAGAACCTCGTCGAGCTCGGCGCGTGCGGACTCACGCAACTCGGCGGTGAGGGACTCCATGACGTGGCTGCCGGCGAACAGGTCGCCGTACTCGAGCAGATCGGATTCAAAGGCCAGTACCTGCTGCATCCGCAGCGACCACTGCTGGTCCCACGGCCGGGGAAGACCCATCGCCTCGTTCCACGCCGGCAACTGGATCGAACGCGCCCGGGCGTCACGCGACAAGGTGACTGCGAGCATCTCAAGCACGATGCGCTGCACGTTGTTCTCCGGCTGGGACTCGGTCAGCCCCAGCGAGTTCACCTGCACGCCGTAGCGGAAGCGGCGTTGCTTGGGGTCGGTGACGCCGTAGCGCTCAAGGGTGATGGTGTCCCACAGATCGGTGAACGCCCGCAGTTTGGCGGTTTCCTCAACGAAGCGGATGCCGGCGTTGACGAAAAACGAAATGGAACCGACGACGGCTCCCATGCGTTCGGGTGGGACCTGGCCCGAGTCGCGCACGGCGTCGAGGACGTCGATGGCGGTGGCGAGGCTGTAGGCGATCTCCTGTACCGGCGTGGCCCCGGCTTCTTGGAGGTGGTACGAGCACACGTTCATCGGGTTCCACTTCGGAATCCACTCCGAACAGAACGCCACCATGTCGACGATCAGTCGGCGGGAGGGTTCGGGCGGGAAGATGTAGGTGCCCCGGGACAGGTACTCCTTGACGATGTCGTTTTGGGTCGTGCCTCGCAGCGCAGCCGACGCCACGCCTTGTTCCTCGGCGTTGGCCACGTACAGCCCGAGCATCCACGCCGCAGGGGCGTTGATGGTCATCGAGGTGTTCATGTCCCCCACAGGGATGCCGTCGAGCAAGGAACGCATGTGACCGAGGTGGGCCACCGGCACCCCGACCTTGCCCACCTCACCGCGCGCCCGGGCATCGTCGGGGTCGTAACCGCACTGGGTCGGCAGGTCGAAGGCGATGGACAGACCGGTCTGCCCCTTGGACAGATTCGTTCGATACAGCGCGTTCGACGCCTCGGCGGTCGAATGCCCCGAGTAGGTGCGCATCATCCACGGACGGTCGCGCTCGCTGAGACGGGGATCGGGTCGGTCGGCGGTGGTGTCGGCCATGACTCCATCGTCCCGCGCGCAGGGTCCTTCTGTCATCTTCACGGAGACCCCCGGGTGCCCCGGCGGTGGATCAGACCCCCTGGAACGGCGTCACCGGTGCGGTCACGGCCACCGCGAGGTGGTCAAGGTACCGGCGCCGCGGGATGTCGACGGCGCCGAGGGAGCGCAGATGATCGGTGGTCCACTGCACGTCGAACAGCGTCGCCCCGCCGTCGGCGAGCAGGTCGGTGAGCGCCCACAACGCCACCTTGGAGGCGTCGGTCACGGTGTGGAACATCGATTCCCCTGCGAAGAACCCGCCGATGCCCACCCCGTACACCCCACCCACGAGGCGGTCGTCGTCGAACACCTCCACCGAGTGGGCCCACCCCAACTGATGCAGCGTGCAGTAGGCCTCGACGATCTCGGAGGTGATCCACGCCCCCGGCCGGGGGAGGTCGGCACAGGTCAGCACGACCTGGCGGAAGCACGTGTCGACCCGGACCTCGAAGCGGCGTCGGGCACGATCGAGCGACCGGCTGGCGTGGAACCCGCCGGGTTCGAACACGCCACGTGGATCGGGGGACCACCACACGAGCTCGCTCGGAGTTCTCCCCGGCATCGGGAACATGCCGGCCCGATAGGCGGCGAGCAGCGTGCCCGGTTCGAGGTCGGCCCCGGCGGCCACCACACCCCAGCGGTCGGCGCTGTCAGCGTCGGGGAACGCCCACGTTGAGGAGGGTGGTTCCTGGGGTTCGGGCACGCCCTACCTTGTCACCCCCACCCAGCGTCCGCCTCGTCACCGGGCCGCCTACGATGAAGCCATGCGCACACCTACCGCCACCGTCGCACGCCGTCTCGCCGCCCTTGGGCTCGCCGCACCGCTCGTGTTCGCCATCGGGTGTTCAACGACCTCCGACGAACCCGAACCGCGCAACCCCACCGACGTCACCGTGGAACAAGACGGCATCCTGCCGCCCTCGAACGTGCCCCAAAGCGGCGAAGACGCCGACATCGATCCGGCCGACGGGTACTGATCCGGGGGCGGCTGGAGCCGCCGTGGCGAAATCAGTAGCTGTAGAAGCCCTGGCCTGACTTCCGGCCCAGTTGGCCGGCGGCCACCATGCGACGCAGCACCGGCACCGCCGAGTAGTTCGGGTCGCGGAACTCGTCGTAGAGGGCGTCGAGGATGGCCAGCGAGGTGTCGAGACCCACGAGGTCCAAAAGCGCCAGCGGGCCCATCGGGAAGTTGCAGCCGCCCTTCATGGCGGCGTCGATGTCCTCGGCGGTGGCAACGCCGTTGGCGAGCAGACGCACGGCGTTGTTCAGGTACGGGAACAGCAGTGCGTTCACGATGAAGCCGGCCTGGTCGGCCACCGTCACGGGGGCCTTGCCGCACGCCTCGGCGAACGCCAGTGCCTCAGCGTGGGTCTCGTCACTGGCGGTCAGGGGACGCACCACCTCAACGAGGGACATCATGGGCGCCGGGTTGAAGAAGTGGATGCCACAGACACGCTCGGGGCGGTTGGTGGCCACGGCCATCTCGACCACCGGGAGGGTCGACGTGTTGGTGGCGAGAATGGCGCCAGCCTTCACGATGCCGTCGAGTTGGGTGAACAGCTCACGCTTGGTGGCGAGATCCTCGACGACCGATTCGATGACGAGGTCGCAGTCGGCGAGACCGGCAAGGTCCTCGACGGGGGTGACCCGCGCCGCGATGGCTTCGGCCTCGGCGGCCTGAAGGCGACCCTTGTCCACCAGCTTGGCCAGCGACTTCACCATGGCGGCATGGGTGGCATCGGCGGTGGACTGACTGCGCGAGCGCAGCACCACCTCGAAACCTGACTGGGCTGCCACCTGGGCGATACCCGAACCCATGATCCCTGAACCGACGACGCCTACCCGTGTGATGGTCATGGCCGCACACGCTACCGACGACTCCGGAGCCGGCGCCAACGCTCCGGACGCCGGGTCCCACCCCGGTAGGCTCTCGACGTGCCCGACCCCCATGTGAACCCCGCTACGTCGCTGCCCGCCGGGTCGGCGACCGTGGTGGCGACGGGGACCGTCCCCGACCTGCCTCCCCGCTGGCCCGCTGCGGTCCGCACCGAACTCGTCCGCCGTCACCGGCTCATCCTCGACCGGGTGCAGGCCCGCGGTGTCGGCCCGGTGTTGGATCTCACCTTGCCCGAGCAGCGTCAGGCGTTGCGTGAAGCCGTAGCGACCGGCGACCCGACGGCGTTGACCGACCAACACGGGTCGTACGCCGCGGTGGTGAGTGTGGCCGGGCTGTGCCGCCTCGCCGATCTCGGGTCAGCGCTCGGCGTCGTGGCCGACCTTCTCGTCGACGACGGGGTGGCCTGGTTCGTCGAGCCGGGGTTCACCCCGGGGCTTCGGGCCACGCTGACCTCCTCGGTCGGGGCCTTGCTGCCACCAGCCCGAGGTGTGCACCTGGCCCGCAACGTGCCGGCCACGGTGCGTGCCGTCGGGTTGTCCATCACCGATGTGGAGAGGTTCACCATGAACACCCCCCTTTGGCCGTTGCGGCCATTCGTCGAGTTGCGAGCTGTGAAGATCTCCGGGTCCGGGGAGGGTTCGCCATGACGGCGACGGGGCCCGGTCCGCTCGCGCTCGTCGGCGGTGGGGAGTGGTCTGAGGGTTGCACGTTCGACACGGCGCTGCTCGCCGCCTCCGGCGGAGAAGACGTCGTGGTGCTCCCCACCGGGTCGGCCTACGAGTTCCCCCAGGGCCTCGTCGACCGGGCCACCGCGTGGTTCGCCGACCTTGGCGCCCGGGTGCGCGCCCTCGACGTGTACATGCGGCCCGACGCCTTCGACCCCGACCACGTCGAGGCGGTTCGTTCGGCCCGGTTCATCTACCTCGCTGGTGCCTCACCGATGCACCTGCGGTCGGTACTCAAGGACAGCCCCCTGTTCGACGCCATGGTGGCGGCCTGGCAGTCCGGGGCGGTGCTCGCCGGCACCTCAGCAGGCGCCGACGTGTTGTGCGACCCGATGGTGGACACGCGTGGGGGGGCGTTCACCGTGGGCCTCGGGGTGGTGCCCGGGGTGTCGGTGATGCCCCGCTACGACCAGTGGTCGCCTGAAAAGGTGCACCGAACGGTGTCCCTCGCCCCGCCAGGGTTGTTCCTGCTCGGCATCCCCAACGCCACCGCCGCCATCCGTTCAGCGGACGGGTCGTGGCGATGTGAGGGCGTCAGCGAGGTTGCCGTCCACCGCGACGGGGTCGCCGTTCCGCTGGACGCCGTTCGAGCCTGACCCGTCGATCAGGCCGGCGGGATGTCGACGAGCTGGACCAGGAAGATCAGTGTTTCGTTTCCGGCAATGGACCCGGGTGAACCCTGCGGGCCGTAGCCCTTGTCCGGTGGGATGACCAACAGACGCTGGCCACCGACCTTCATTCCGGGAATGCCTTCCTGCCAGCCCTGGATCAGTCCGCTGAGGGGGAACGTCGCCGGCTCGCCACGCGAGAACGAGTCGTCGAAGATCGTGCCCGTCGAACACGACACCCCGATGTAGTTGATGGTGACGGTGCCGCCGGGTGCGACCTCGGGGCCGTCGCCAACGACGAGGTCGGTCACCGTCAGCTCCGTCGGGGGCACCCCGACGGGGACCTCGAAGCTGGGTGCGCCGGCGGGCAGCGGGTCGGCGAGGGGGACGCACGGTGTACCGGTGGCGACGGTGGACAGGGTGGGAGTCGTCGTCGAGGTGGTCACCCGGGTCGTCGACGTGGAGGTCGACGCCGTCTCCTCTGCGCCCGACCGCCACACGAACACCCCGATGAGGGCGGCGGCGACGAGTGCGAGGACCGCCACCGTGGTGATGCGGCGTCGGGTGGCGTCCCGTCGCTGGGCGGCTCTCGCCGCCTCAGCCCGTGCCACCTTGCCTGCCTTCTGACGTTCGCGCTTGTCACTTCCCATGGGCGGGCACGCTACCAACTGGGGCGATCAGGTCCAGTCGGGGTGGCCGGGGCGCGTCAGTTGGCCGGTACCGCCTCGGTCCGGATCCGGTCCACGGTCACCTCGCCGGTGGGGATGCCGCCCGGGGACCCGGCCTGCTGCAGCGCCCGCAGGACGTCCGAGCCGTCGAGGAGGACGCCGAAAAAGGTGGTGGGAAGCGGGAGGGACGTCGCCCCCTCCCCGAGGGCGATCTGGAGACGGCCCGGAAGGGCCTGTCCGTTGTCCTCGACCGCCATGGCCAGCATTCCCGGGGTCGAGATCATTCCGCCCTCGGGTGCTTCGGGGGCCAGTTCCCATCCGGCGCCACCGCCGGTGTCCCCGGTGAACGCGCCACCCACCTCCGCCCACGACAGTGGGGTGATCAGGTCGAACGGTGCGCCGTCCCAGTAGCCGTACCCGGCGAGGAACAAGAAACTGTTGATGGCGTCGGGGGCGCTGGCGGTGGTGAGAAGCCACGTCAGGTCCCCCGCCGAGGTGGTCATGGTGACTTGATAGTTCACCGACGTGTCCACCTCACCCGAGGGGGTCGTGGCCAGACACTGTGGCGGCGGTCCGGTGAACGAGGTGGTGCGTGGGGACCCGCCGTCGGGCAGTGGGCAGGGGAGCGGACCGGTGGCGGTGGCACCGGCGGGAGGGAAGCTGAGTTCGGCAGGGGTCCCAGCGGTCACCGTCGGTCGGGTCGGGACCGACGAGGTGACGGGGGTGGGGTCACCTGAGAGCGAACCGAGTGCCACGGCGATGACGGCTCCGCCGCTTGAAACCAACAGACCCGCCACGACCACCCCGGCGATGATCTGACGTCGACGGGTGGCTTTGTGTGCTGCCGACTGGGCCGAGGACTGCTGACGCTGGTCTCGGGCCTGCTGGCGTTGTCGGGCGCTGAGGGGTCGGGCCATGGGGGCGCACGGTACCGGAACGAATGCGGGCCGGGAAGCCCACCAACCGTAAACTTGGCGGTCGTGGACTCCTCGGCCCCCATCGTCGTGCAGAAGTTCGGTGGAACCTCAGTTGCGGACACCGAACGGATCCGGGCCGTGGCCGACCACGTGGTGCGCACCGTTCGTCATGGGGAACGGCCCGTGGTGGTGGTCAGCGCCATGGGCAAGGAGACCGACGACTTGCTGCGTGCCGCCCGTGACGTCGCCGCCAGCCCGCCGGGGCGGGAGATGGACATGCTCGTCACCGCCGGCGAACGCAAGGCGATGGCACTGGTGTGCATGGCCATCAACGACCTCGGGGTGCCGTCTGAGTCGTTCACCGGGAGTCAGGCAGGGTTCCTCACCGACGGCACCCACACCGACGCCCGCATCCTCGACGTCCGCCCGGACCGTATTCGAGCCGCCATCGAGGCCGGTCGCGTGCCCGTGGTGGGCGGCGCCCAGGGGGTGTCGGACACCAACGACGTCACGTTCCTCGGCCGAGGAGGGTCCGACACCACCGCGGTGGCGCTCGCCCATGCGCTCGGTGCCCGAAGTTGCGAGCTCTACACGGACGTGTCGGGGGTATTCACCACCGATCCGCGGGTGGTGAGCGAGGCGCGCCGCATGGATCGCATCTCGTTCGACGAGTTGCTCGAGATGACCGCCAACGGCTGTCCGAAACCGGCCATGCGTTCAGTGGAGTTCGCCCGCACCCACGGGGTGGACCTGCACATTCGTTCCGCGTTCACCTGGGAGCAGGGGACGTGGGTCTCCAAGGAGGAAGAGTTCATGGAGCAGGCGATCGTCTCAGCAGTGGTGCACGACACCGACGAAGCCAAGGTGACGATTCTCGGCGTGCCCGACCGACCGGGCATCGCCGCAGGTCTGTTCCGTTCCCTCGCCGACGCCGCGGTGAACGTCGACATGATCGTGCAGAACACGTCGGCTGACGGCCACACGGACATTTCGTTCACCGTTCCCCACGGTGACCTCGCGGTCGCCATCCCGGTGTGTGAACGGGTGGCTTCCGAGGTTGGGGCAACGCGTGTCACCACTGATGACGGCATCGCCCGCGTCAGCGTGGTCGGAGCCGGCATGCGATCCCATCCCGGTGTGGCGGCGACCGTGTTTGAGACGCTGGCCGGCAACGGGATCAACATCGAGATGATCTCCACCTCGGCGATTCGGATCTCGTGTGTCGTACGTCAGGATCAGGTGGAACAGGCGGTGCAGCACCTCCACGACGCCTTCTCGCTGGCCGACGGCCCCAAACTGGTGGACTGATGCCCACCCCGTACCGGTAGCCTCGCTTCCCATGCGTATCGGAGTCGTAGGAGCAACCGGCCAGGTCGGCAGCGTGATGCTGTCCATCCTCGCCGAGCGTCAGTTCCCGGTGTCAGAGATCCGGTTGTTCGCCTCGGCGCGTTCGGCGGGTCGGACCCTCACGTTCGCTGGCCGTGAGGTCGCCATTGAGGACGCGTCCGGTGCGGACTACTCGGGTCTTGACATCGTGCTCATGTCCGCCGGCGGTGCGACGTCTCGTGAACTGGCTCCCGTCGTTGCGGACGCCGGTGCCATCGTGGTGGACAACTCCTCGGCGTGGCGCATGGACCCCGACGTCCCTCTCGTCGTGTCCGAGGTGAACCCCCACGCCCTCGCCGACATCCGCAGGGGCATCGTCGCAAACCCGAACTGCACGACCATGGTCGCCATGCCGGTGCTCGAACCGCTGCACCTGGCCTTTGGCCTGCGGTCCATGGTGGTCACCTCGTACCAGGCGGTGTCTGGGGCGGGACTCGCCGGCACCGCTGAGCTTGATGACCAGATCCGCAAGATCGGCGACAACGCTCCGGCGCTCACCATGTCGGGTTCAGCGGTCGAGCACCCCGCAGCGCAGGTGTTCTGTGAACCCATCGCCTACAACGTGGTGCCGTTCGCCGGTGCGCTCGTCGACGACGGGCAGTTTGAAACCGACGAGGAGCAAAAGCTCCGCAACGAAAGCCGCAAGATCCTCGAGTTGCCCGACCTGTTGGTGTCCGCCCTGTGTGTTCGGGTGCCGGTGTTCACCGGGCACTCGCTGGCCATCAACGCCGCCTTCAACGAAGCCGTCGACGTCGAGGAGGCCCGGCGACTTCTCGTGAAGGCCAAGGGCGTCGAACTCGTCGACGTGCCGACCCCGTTGCGCGCCGCAGGCGGTGACGTCACCCTCGTGGGGCGAATTCGCAAGGACCCCACCGTCGAACACGGGGTGTCGCTGTTCCTGTCGGGCGACAACCTCCGCAAGGGCGCTGCGCTCAACGCCGTGCAGATCGCCGAGTTGTTGTTGGACCGGCTCGGTTAGCTCGCCGGTTCGTTCTCGCCCCCCACAGGGGTGGGCGGACGGTCGGCGTCGAGCATCCGGGCCGCTGCCGCGTCAAGGGACAATCCCAACTGGTCGGCGAGGGACGCCAGCCACGCCACGACGTCACCGAGTTCACGTTCCTGATCGTCAACGGTGCCCTTGCGCACCGCTTGGGCGAGTTCCCCGAGTTCTTCGGTCAGCCACGCCACCGCAGCGGGCACACCCCGCTCCCTGTCCACATCGCCATAACGCTTGGCGATGTGGCGCTGGAAGTCGGAGATGTCCATATGGTCGGGCTGGCGGGATTTGAACCCACGACCTCTTCGTCCCGAACGAAGCGCGCTACCAACCTGCGCCACAGCCCGTATTCGTCGCCGACCCTACCCGCGTCGGCGCCCGGTCAGAAACTGCCGGGTCAGCCGGCGTCAGCGGCCACGACGGAATCGTCGCCGCCACCGGCCGGATCATCGGCGGTCGCCTCTGCGTCATCGGTGACGTCAGCCACGGGGTCTTCGACGTCTTCGCCCTCGCCGGGGAGACCTTCGAACCAGGTGCCGCCACCGAGGACCGCCTCGGCAGCCTGGCGGACACGGAAGGCGTCAAGTGGCTTGATCAGCCAGCCGTCGGCGCCACATGTCTGTGCGAGGAACACGTCGGGGTGGCGATCGAGGAGCATGATCACCCCGGAGTCAGCGAGTCGCCCCGCCTCTTGTTCCTGACGGACGGCGGTGGCGGCGGCCATCCCACCCATGTTCCCGATCTGGAGATCGATGACCACGAGCGCCGGCTCGACCTGTTTGCAGGCGGGAACGACGTCGACGCCACGACGGACCCGGAGTACGGAGGTGTCCGCACCGCCAAGAGCGGCGTCAACCTCGTCGTAGATCCAGTCGGCGTCGGTGGCTACGAGCACATCGGTCACCTCGTCACGCTACCCGCTTGGGGCCGTTGCGCCCAAGGACACAGGGGCGCTCGTCCCGGTACCATCGTGAGGGACCGGGGTGCATCACCGCATCCCGCCACGAGGGGAGCCGGTGTGCTCGACATCAACGTGAGCGAGGTCGGTGGGCACGTCGTGTGTCGGCCGTTGGGTGAACTCGATGCTTTCACCGTCCCCCAGTTCCGTGAGGCACTCGCCACCGTCGGTTCGTCCCAACGTCTCCTCATCGACCTCGGCGAGGTGCCGTTCATGGATTCGGCAGGGCTCGGCGCCCTCATCGGCGGGATACGTCGCATCCGCGAGGTCGACGGCGTGGTGGTCGTGGCGTGCAGTCGTCCCACGTTGATGCGCCTTTTGCACACCACGGGTTTCGACCGCATCGTGCCGGTGGTGTCGACCGTTGACGAGGCCGTCGAGGTGCTCAACGGGGGCGGCGTCGACGATGAGGTCTCAGGTACCGACCCTGGCTGAACCGGTCGGGTTGATCATCGGTCCGGGGGACCGAGCCGTTCGAGCGGTGGGCGTTGCGGCGCTCGGTGGAGGCGACGGGTGGAGGCGATGGATGGGTGCCCCTAGTCGTCGGGGCTGAACAGCCAGCTCCCGACGGTGGCGAGACCGTCGAGGTCGTGCACGTCGTGGGCGAGGAACGGCACACGAACCACCGGCGCAGGGGCGACCCGGGCGGTGAGTCCCTCGAGGTGGCGTTCCTCGGTGTCGGCAAGGGCGGCGAAGTCGGCGAGGTTCGTGAGTAGATCCGCCAGTTCGGTGCCATGTCGCGTCTCGGCGAGTGCCCGGAGTTCGGTTGCGGATCGGTTGGTGAATCGGGGGTGGATGCGGTTGACGATCAGCGCCCGGATCGTGATGCCGCCCTCAGCGAGGCGGTCGGCGAAGTAGCTGGCTTCATTCACGACGTCGGGGCGCGGCGCGGTCACCAGAACGAACGCCGTGGTGGGGTGTGTGAGCAGTTCAAGGACCCGTTGGGCGCGGTCCTTGAATCCCTGTTCCATGCCGTCGAATGCCTGGAAGAACGTGATGGCGTCCCCCACGACGTCGCCTCCCACCACTCTCGACACGCTTCGCAGGAACGCCTGGGTGGCGACCCCCACCGCCTTGACGATGCCCCGGGTGGGGGCCATGACGACCCGGTAGAGGCGGTGGTCGAGAAACCTGGTGAGACGTCGGGGTGCGTCAAGGAAGTCGAGGGCGTTTCGGGTCGGGGGGGTGTCCACCACGACGAGGTCGAAGTCGTGCTCCTCGTGCAGTTCGTACAGCTTCTCCATCGCCATGTACTCCTGGGTGCCCGAAAGGGCGCCGGAGATGTTGCGGTAGAAGCGGTTACCGAGGATGCGTTCGGCCTGGCCGGGCTCGGTGGCGTGTTTGGTCACGAGGTCGTCGAAGGTGCCCTTGGTGTCGAGCATGAGCGCCCACAGTTCCCCGGGCCAGTCCCCCTCGATCCGACTCGGCGTGTTGGTGAGACCTTCGAGTCCGAGGGCGTCGGCGAGTCGTTTCGCCGGGTCGATGGTCACCACCACTGTCTTGCGGCCTGCTCGCGCCCCCTCGAGCGCGATGACCGCTGCGGTGGTGGTCTTTCCCACCCCTCCCGAGCCGGTGCACACCACGATGTCGTGGTCCGCCACGAGGTGCCCGAGGTCGGCGGTCACGGCGCTGCTCCGTCGAGGGCGGGCAGGTCGGGCAGTTGGGTGAGCAGGGCGTGGGCGAGTTGGTCGATCTCTGCCGGGCCGACGTCGGTGGTGAACAGGTAGGGGAGTCGGATCTGGGGCAAGGGGAGCAGCTCGTCGAGTCGGCGCAGCTGGGCGGTCTGAATCTCGGTGCGCTCCCGGCGGAATGTGCCGGCGCGTTCCACCGCTTCAAGCAGGTCGTCGTCGAGCGTGCCCCGGGCGGCGCCGGCGACTGCCGCGGGATCGGTGTCGAGCCCGTCGAGGTGCGGGTAGAGGCCGTTGACGACCACCGGTCCGAGGCTGACGCCCACGTCCTCCTCGAGCGCGTACGCCGTCTGGACCAGCTCGTTGACCGGGGTCTCCTCGGGCAGCGTGACGAGGATGACCTGACAGCGGGCCGGGTCGCCCAACATGGCGAGCACGTCGGTGGCCTGGGTGTTGATGGGCCCGACCGCCACGGCGTCAACGAGGCCGGCTGCGGACCGCAGGAAGCTGATGGCGTGACCGGCTGCGGGGGCGTCCACGATCACGAGGTCGAAGCGCCCCGACATCTCGATCTGTTTCACTTTGCCGAGGATGAGGATGTCCTTGATCCCGGGGGCGGCGGTGGCGACCATGTCGAGGGCGCCGGTGCTGACCAGTCTGCGGGACACCCGGTTGAGTCCGTGATCGGCGAGGTAGTCGAGGAGCGCGTCGTCGGGGGTCAGGGTGCGGGCGGTGACATCAGCAGCGCCGTCGGGCCCACCTCCACGGGCCAGCACCGATTCCTCGTAGGTCAACTCGGGCTGACCGAACATCTCCGACAGGCCGCTCTTGCCCTCGATCTCAACGATCAGGACGGTGCGACCGCTGAGGGCGGCAGCCCGGGCGAGGGCGGCTGTGACCGTGGTTTTGCCCACGCCGCCCTTCCCGGCAACGATGACAACTCGAGATGCCGCGAAGAACTGGCCAGGATCCACTCGTTCCCTTTCGGAAGGATGCCGTGCGAAGACTACCGATCGTCGGGCTGGTACTCATCACCCTGTCAGCCGTGTTGGGTCTGTTTGCCCCGGCGGTGTCGGCTGGTTCAGCGACCACGCCTGCGACCACCGATGTTGTTGACGTGCTGAAGGTGGACGGGTTGTTGGACCCGGTCATGGCCAACTTCGTCAAGGAGTCGATTGCCACCTCCGAGGCGGGCGGAGTGGTGGCTCTCGTGTTGCAACTCGACAGTCCCGGGTCGGTGCTCGGCGACGAGGACCTCGCCGCGGTGGTTGACGCCGTGCGCAACGCCTCGATCCCCGTGTCGGTCTGGGTGGGGCCGAGTGGGAGCACTGCGCTTGGGGCCACGGCACTGCTGGGCGGCCACGCCGATGGTTTCGCCATGGCTCCGGGGACCTCGTGGGGTCTCGACGGTGTGGAGGTTCCCGCCGGTCTTTTGGAGGGCGTGCAGCGTGAGGTGCCCACTGGCGTGGTCGAGTCCGACGGCTCGGACGTCTCGGGGGCGGTGGTGATGGCCCCCACCATCGGGGATCTCATTGTCGGCCTCGACGGGATGGAGACCCGCGAGGTCGAGGTGGACGGCGTGGTTCGACTCGAGCCGGTCACCCCCGTGCGGTTCTCCCAGCTGCCCCTGTTGCAGTCGTTGTTGCACGCTGTGGCTTCACCGGCGGTGGCGTACCTGCTGTTGACGGTGGGTTTGGCGCTGCTGATCTTTGAGTTGTTCACCGCCGGGGTGGGTGTCGCCGGCGGCGTGGCGGCGGGGTCGCTGATTCTCGGGTGCTACGGGTTGGCCTACTTGCCGGTGCATTGGTGGGCGTTGGCGTTGGTGGTGCTCAGCATGTTGGCGTTCGCGGTCGACGTGCAGACCGGTGTGCCCCGGGTGTGGACCGGTATTGGTCTGGCGATGTACGTCGTTGGGTCGCTGTGGCTCTACGACGGGGTGTCGATGTCGTGGATCACGTTGGGTGTGGCGATCATCGGAGTGGCGCTGACCTTCACCTCGGGTATCCCGTCGATGATCCGGACCCGCTTCGCCACGCCGACCATTGGTCGGGAGTGGATGGTGGGTGAAATGGGACGTGCGGTGACTGCGGTGGCGCCCGACGGGGTGGTGCAGATCCGTCAGGCGTTGTGGCGTGCCACCACCAACCGGGCCACGCCGATTGATGAGCTCGATGCGGTGCGCGTCGTCGGCATCGACGGCCTGGTGCTCGAGGTTGAGCCGCAAGAGGGTGGTGCCCGGGACTACCGCGAGCGTGCGAAGCGCTCTGATTGAGCATCAAATCGCCATAAATTACACGCTTGTTATTTACCTATTCGTCACCCATTTGCGGCGTCATTACGGACGAAACACCTCCTGACCTGCACTTTTGGCAGTGATCGTCGCGTAATTGCAACACAAGTGACCCTTGTCTCGTCCTTGTCGAACGTTTACTCTTCCCCGCCGGGAGGAGTAGGTGCGATGAGTGTTCAGCGACTTGAGGAGACTTGGGAGCTCCGGGCGGCATGCCGTGGGCCCCAGGCAGCGGTGTTCTTCCCGCCCTCGTATTCGGAACGACGTGACGAGAAGGCTGAGCGCGAACTGCGCGCCAAGGCCATCTGCTCCACCTGCTCAGTCCGACTGGACTGTCTTGAGTACGCACTCTCCATCCGGGAGCCTCACGGCATCTGGGGAGGGATGAACGAACACGAGCGCCGCAATCTGCTGGCGCAACGAGGGTTGTAGGGGCCTATCGGAGTTGTTCGTTCGTCATCGGTGCGGGCCCTGGGGGGGGATCCTGCACCGACGGGGCTCATGGGTGGCGACGTGGTGATCATGTCGCCGCCCATGGCCGCCCCATCCGGCCACCCGCCACATTGCAGTGCTGTTGCGCTGGGGGTGCCCTGAGCAGGACCGGAGGTCCCCCGGTAGCATGGAATAACCATGTGGCTGCTCGTCGTCCTGTTGCTCATCGTCCCGCTCGTTGAGCTGTACGTCATCGTCGCCGTGGCCGGTTCCATCGGCATCCTCCCCACCCTTGCGTTGCTCGTGGCCATCAGCGTCACCGGATCGTGGCTGGTGCGGCGCGAAGGCCTCGGGGTGTACCGGCGCTGTCGACAGATGTGGGCGGCACGCCAGAACCCCACCGACGACCTGCTCGACGGGCTCCTGGTGCTCGCCGCCGGACTGATGCTGCTCACCCCCGGCTTCGTCACCGACGCCCTCGGACTTGTCCTGTTGGTCCCACCGGTGCGGCGGCTGGTGCGATCGTCAGCCTTCGCTCCGCTCCGCCGTCGACTCAGCGTTCCCGTCGGGGGCGCCACCTACGCCGCCGGGATGGCGAGCGACTACGCCGGCCGTCGTCGGCAGCGGGTCTACGTGGGGGAGGCCGTCCTCATTGACGAACGCCCCCCGCCCACATTGCCGGGCCCACAGGGTTCGGCCCCCCGTCCCCCGGCAGGGTCCTGACCGTGGCCGTGCGTCGACCCGCCCCTGCCGTCGCCGACTCCGGAACCGACGGCGATGCTCCGGTGCCCGAGGTTCTCGAACCCGGTGTCGCCCGAGCACTCAGTCCCATGGTGCGGCGCATCATCGCCCCCAACCCCGGTCCCATGACCGGTCCGGGCACCAACACCTACCTCATCGGAATCGACGAGGTGGTGGTGGTCGACCCCGGCCCCGAGGACGCCGCCCATCTCGATGCCATCCTCGGGTGTGGCGGTGACCGCATCCGCTGGGTGGCGGTCACCCACCACCATCCCGACCACGCCCCTGGTGCCCGGGCGTTGTGCGAGCGAACCGGGGCCGAGCTGCTCGGGTACGGCCGCCGGGACCTCGTCAAGCCCGACCGCCGTCTGCGTGACGGCGACCTCATCGAGGCCACCGAGTTTCGTCTGCGGGCCGTCCACACGCCCGGCCACTGCGCCGACCACCTCTGCTACCTGCTCGAGGAGGAACGGATGCTGCTGTCGGGGGACCACATCATGGAAGGGTCCACCGTGGTCATCCGCCCCCCGGACGGGGACATGGCGGACTACCTCAACTCGTTGGCCAAGGTCCGCGCCCTGCGACTCCGCTCCATAGCTCCCGGCCACGGCCGGCTCATCGAGCACCCCAATGAACTCATCGACTGGTACATCGCCCACCGCCTCGAACGGGAAGCCAAGGTGGTCGACGCCCTCAGCGCGGCGGGGACGGCGACCGTCGACCAGTTGGTGCCCGCCGTGTACGCCGACGTGCCCGAGGCGCTCTACCCCGTGGCACGGTTCAGCCTCCACGCCCACCTCTTGAAACTCGCCGGTGAGGGCCGGGCCACCGGCAAGACCCTGACGGGGAAGTGGTCGGCGGCTTGAGCTGACGCCCCGGCGAAAGCCGATGGGCGGCGACCCCGGTGTTCCGCTGTCGTCCCGGCGCCGTCCCCGCTAGCGTGGGCGGTCCGTGCACGTGCCCGAGGGGGTGCGTCGAGCAGTCCAGGGGGTCACCATGGCCGAGTACAAGATGCTGATCGATGGCGAGTTGGTCGGAGCCGCATCCGGCGAGACGTTCGCCACCCACAACCCGGCCACCGGTGAGAAGATCGCCGATGTCCCCAAGGCTGACCGGTCCGACGCCGAGCGGGCCATTGCCGCAGCCCGCCGGGCCTTCGACGAAGGTCCCTGGCCCCGCAAGTCGGGCAAGGAACGCGCCGATACCCTCCGGGCCATCGCCCAGCTGATCGCCGACAATTCCGCCGAGCTGTCCGAGATCGAGAGTCGTGACGGTGGTGGCACGATCCGCAAGGCCATGCTCGCCGACATCCCCGGCGCCCAGAGCGCGTTCGAATGGTTCGCCCAGATGGCCGAGACGCAGCCCGACCGCATCGATCTCGAAGGGTCCCCGTTCCCGGCGTCGAACAACTACGTGCTGTTCGAACCGCTCGGTGTGTGCACCGGCATCATCCCGTGGAACTTCCCGTTCATCATGGCGTCGTGGAAGATCGCCCCCGCCCTCGCTGCGGGGAACACCTCGGTGCTCAAGCCGGCGTCGTTCACCTCACTTAGTGCGCTCCGTCTCGCCGAACTCATCGCCGAAGCCGATCTGCTCCCCCCCGGCGTGCTCAACGTCATCTCCGGCCCCGGTGGCACGGTGGGTGAGGAACTCGCCGCGAACCCCATGGTGGACAAGACCGCCTTCACCGGTTCGACCGAGGTGGGTCGCCGCATCATGCAGTTGGCTTCGGGCACGGTGAAGCCGGTGACCCTTGAGCTCGGTGGCAAGTCGGCCAACATCGTCCTCGACGACGCCGATCTGGATCAGGCCGCCGGCGGTGTGCTGTGGGGCACGTTCATGCACGGCGGACAGGTGTGTGAGTCCGGCACCCGGGCACTCGTGCAGCGCGGCATCTACGACGAGTTCGTGAACCTGCTCGCCGAACGTGCCGCCGCCATCAACCTCGGCGATCAGCTCGACATGAACACCGACCTCGGACCCCTCATCGATCGCAGCCAGGTCGAGACGGTGGAACGCTACGTGGCCCTCGGCCGCGAAGAGGTGGGTGAGCCCATCGTCGGTGGCGCCCATCCCGAGGATCTCGCTGCGGGCCTCGACCCCAACGCCTTCTACCGTCCGACGATCTTCGCCGGCGTGGACAACCAGGCCCGCATCGCCCAAGAGGAGATCTTCGGTCCGGTGCTGTGCGTCATTCCTTTCGACACCGACGACGAGGCCATCGCCATCGCCAACGACTCGATCTACGGCCTCGCCGGTGGTGTCCAGTCGGGCAACCTCGAGCGTGCCGAGTCGATGGCCTCACGGATGCGCACCGGCACGGTGTGGATCAACGACTACCACCTCATCGATCCCAAGCGGCCCTTCGGTGGTTACAAGCAGTCAGGTATCGGTCGTGAACTCGGTACCCAGGGCTACGACATCTACCGTCAGGCCAAGCACGTCCACGTCAACCCCGAGACCTCCGGGCGTGACAACCACTTCCACTACTCGTTGCTGAGCGGCAACATCTGAATCGAGCCGGTCGGGCGCCCGGAGGTGGTGACACCCCGGGTGCCCACCGACCGGATCGTCCCGGCGGTCAGGGCAGGGCGTCGGTGTGTGGCGCCGGTTCGGGTGCGGGCACGAACCCGTGCGTGCGGTAGTGACGGAGTTCCGCCACGCTCTCACGGATGTCGGCGAGAGCCCGGTGGGCGTCACCTTTGGCCGGCAGTCCGGCAAGCGCTGAAGGGTTCCAGCGGTTCAGCAGTTCCCGCACGGTGGACACGTCCACACTGCGGTAGTGGAGGTAGTTCTCCACGCCCGGCATCCACGCCGCCAGGAACCGGCGGTCGGTGCCGATCGTGTTCCCTGCCAGCGGCACCGTGTTCGCCGCCCCCAACTGTTCGGTGAGGAACGCCAGCGTCTGGGACTCGGCGTCGGCGAGCGTGACCGTGGAACTGGCGATGGCTTCGAGCAGACCCGATCGGGTGTGCATGGCCCGCACCAGGTCGTTCATCCCGTCGAGAACCTCAGGCGGTTGGTGGATCACCAGGTTCGGGCCTTCGGCAACGATCTCGAGGTCGTCGTCGGTGACCAGCGAGGCGATCTCGACGATGCGGTGCGCCCCGGGGTCGAGGCCCGTCATCTCAAGGTCGATCCACGCCAGCACGACGCCATCCTAGGGGGCGACCCCCCAATGGTCGGAACGGGGGCCGGGTGACGACGGGTGTGGGCCGGGGGCGCCGGCCCGCAGACGTGTCCTAGGGTCGCTCTCGTGCCTGACCCATCCAACGTCCCGCCGGGGTCGATCGAGCTCCCACTCGTGCAACTCGACCCTGATCTGCCCCTGCCCGCCTACGCCCGTGCCGGTGACGCCGGGCTGGACCTGTGTGCCGCCGAAGGGGTCACCCTGCCTCCCGGTGGCGGTCGCGCCCTGGTGCCCACCGGTATCGCCATCGCCATCCCCGACGGGTACGCCGGGTTCGTCCAGCCCCGCAGCGGTCTCGCCAACCAGCACGGCGTCACCTGTTTGAACACCCCGGGTCTCATCGATGCCGGCTACCGCGGTGAGATCAAGGTCCTGTTGGTCAACACCGACCCGACGGAGCCGGCCACCATCGAGCGAGGCCAGCGGATCGCCCAACTCGTCGTGCAGTCCGTCGCCCATTGCGTCGTCAACGTCGTTGATGACCTCGGCTCATCCGAACGCGGTGAGGGCGGTTTCGGTCACAGCGGCCGCTGAGGTCGATCTCAGCCAGCCCACGTGGTGACACTGAACGCAACGGCGAGACCGTCGGCGCGCACTGATGCTTCGCTGACCGCACCGGTGACGAGGGTCCGGCACCGTTCGATGGCCTCCGCCGCGGGCCTGCCCACACCGCCGAGGAGTTCGACGGTCACCTCGAGAGCGCCGTCAGCGACGTGACAGCGCAACTCGACGGTGCCTTTTGCCCCCGGTGGGTCGGTGCTGGCGTGGCCGACGAGCAGCACGAGCGCTTCGTCCACCCCGAGTGCCAGGTCGGTCAGCACCGACCAGGCGAATCCGGCCCGTAGACCCAGCGCCATGACACATGTTCTGGCCACCGGGGCGCACGAGGCGTCTGCGGGCAGGCGGAGCACCACCCGGTCGGGTTCGCTGCCGGCGGGGATGAGGCCGTCGGGGTCGGGGGCCATGTCCCATGGTCGCACAGCGACCCTGACGGCGCCGCCCCGAAGTGGCATTGTGGGCCCATGACAACCCCGAACTCGGCCACCAGCCATCCGCTCCTCGGCCAGGGCGCGCTCATCACCGGTGGGGGAAGCGGCATCGGTCTTGCCAGCGCCCGGGCGTTGCTCGCCATGGGGGCCTCGGTCACCCTGGCGGGGCGCTCAGCGGAGCGGGTGCAGGCCGCCGCCGCCGAACTCAGTGTCGAAGCGCCGTCGGGGGCGACGGTGCGTTGGGTCAGTTGCGACACCGCCGACGAGGACCAGGTGGCGGCCGCCACCGAGGTCGCCGCCGAGGCCACCGGGTCGGTGCAGTTGGCGGTGGCCGCGGCGGGGACCGGGAACTTCACCCCGATCATCGCCACCGACCTCGCCGCGTGGAACCAGTTGCTGGCCACGAACCTGACCGGCACGATGCTGGTGTTCAAACACGTTGGTGCCTCGGCGGTTCAGGCCGGTGGTGGCGCGATGGTGGCGATCTCGTCCATTGCGGGTCACGCCAGCCATCGGTGGATGTCCGCCTACTGCGTGTCCAAGGCCGGGGTGGACATGTTGGTGCGCACCGCGGCGGACGAGCTCGGACGTCACGGGGTGCGGGTCAACTCGGTGCGGCCGGGTGTGGTCGACACCGAACTTGCCGCCATGTTGGTCAACGATCCCGGCATCAACGGTGACTACCTGAACCAGATGCCGATCCGACGCGTCGGCAAGCCAGAGGACGTCGGGGCGCTCGTCGGATTCCTGTGCAGTCCGGCGGCCTCGTGGATCACGGGTGAGAACATTCACGTCGACGGCGGTCACCATCTGCGACGGGGCCCGGACATGGACGAAGCCGCCCGGGCGTTCTTCGGCGACGGGGTGGTCGGCTGAGGGTTCCCCACCGGGGACCGTGGCCAAGTGGGGGGACGTTCGGCCCTAGTGCGGGCGTCGTCGGTCTCGGCAGCATGCGGGAAATGTCCCCGCACCGACTCTCCACGCTTACCCGCCCAGACCCTCCGACCGACGGTGGTTCGGCACACGCCTCGCCGGGTGGGTACGTGGACCGTCCGGGGTGTCTCGACTTGCTCCGGTCGGTGTCGCTGGGGCGCATCGGCTTGTCGGTCGACGCGCTTCCGGTCATCGTTCCCGTCGGGTTCAGTGTGCTCGACGACCGGATCGTGTTCGGGATCCGTCCGCAGGCCCGGTTCGCCACTGCGCTGCACGGCATGGTGATCGCCCTGGAGGCCGACCAGTGGGACCCCGAACGGCGAACGGGTTGGACCGTGCTGGTGCAAGGCCCGGCCCGGGTCCTCACCGAAGCCGGTGACCTTGAGCGGATCGCTGCGCTCGAGGCCTCCCGCTGGTGGTTTGCCGAGTCCACTCGGGTGGTCGAACTCGCCACCGACGTCGTGTCCGGTCGGTGGTTGGGTCAGGTGGGCGAGCGATCGGGGCGCACGCGATCCTGAGCCGAGAGACGCCCGTGTCGAGTGCGTGCGGGTGGTCAGCGTGCGAGCGGGACGCGCCAGTGCACCACACACCCGGTGCCCGGCCCGCCTTCCACGTTGCACTCGCCCCCCATCTCGGCGGCCCGGCTCGCCATGTTGTCCAGACCGTTCCCCTGATGACCACCGACGGGTCCCGCCCCGTCGTCGCGCACGCTCAGCCTCACCCAGTCCGCACCAGCCTCCACCTCGAGAGACACCTTTGACGCGCCGCTGTGACGCACCACGTTGCTGAGCGCCTCACGGGTCACTGCCACGAGATGGTCGGCGGTGGCGTCGTCCAGGTTGGTGTCGATGGGGCCGCTGAAACGGGTGGCGACGGCGAACCCCAGACTCCGACCGGTCTCCGCAGCGAGGTCGAGCAACTCGCGCCGCACTGAGCGCATCGCGCTGTGGGGTCGCTGCAACTCGAAGATGGTGGTGCGGATGTGGCGGACCGTGTCGTCGAGGTCGTCGACCGCTTCACCGAGGCGAGTGGCCAACTCGGGGTCGTCGATGCGCGCCGCGATGCCCGCCAGGGTCAGACCGGTGGCGAACAGTCGCTGGATGACGGTGTCGTGGAGGTCCCGGGCGATGCGTTCACGGTCCTCGACCACCAACAGGTCGGCGAGACGTCCCTGCAGTCGGGTCGTCTCAATGGTTGCCGCCGCCGCAGCGGCGAGCGCCACGGCGAGTTCTTCGTCAGCGTCGGTGAATTCGGCCCCGTCGATCTTGTCGGTGAGGTACAGGTTCCCAAAGATGGCCCCACCGATACGGATCGGCACCCCCAAAAACGACGTCATCGGCGGGTGCCCGGGCGGGAACCCGTAACTGTCGGGGTGGCGGCTGAGGTTGGGGAGTCGCAGCGGTTTGGGTTCGACGATGAGCAGACCCAGGATGCCGTGGCCCTCGGGCGGGTCACCAATGGTCGCTGAGGTGTTGTCGTCGAGTCCCACGGCGATGAACTCCGCCAGGGTGGCGCGATCCTCGTCGAGGACCCCGAGGGCGCCGTATCGGGCCCCCACGAGCGACGTGGCCGCCTCGGTGATGCGTCGCAGCACGACCGGGAGGCTGAGTTCGGACCCCACGGCGATGATGGCGTCGAGGAGGCGCTGCAGCTCCGACGACGAGGCCGCAGCTGCATGTTCGAACGCTGACACCCCGTCATCGGGTCGGTCCCGCGGATCCACGAGTCAATCCTACGGGTGTCGGTGGGCACACCCCACCTGTGCCGGGCGACCCCGGCGGGGCGTCACGGTAGGCTCGAAGTGTGCCAATCCGGGTGTTCCTCCTCGACGACCATGAGATCGTGCGGCGGGGTCTTCGGGATCTGCTCGAGGCCGAAGGGTTGTCCGTGGTGGGGGAGGCGGGCACCGTCGAGGAGGCGTTGAGGAGGGTGCCGGCCACCGCACCCGATGTTGCCGTGCTCGACGTCAGGCTCCCCGACGGTGACGGAGTGGAGGTGTGCCGGGAGTTGCGCAGCCGCGACCCCGAACTGCCGTGTCTGATGCTCACCTCGTTCTCCGATGACGAGGCGCTCTTTGACGCCATCATGGCGGGGGCGTCGGGCTACGTGCTCAAACAGATTCGTGGGGACGACCTCGTTGACGCCATCAAGCGGGTGGCCGCCGGGGAGTCGCTCCTTGATCCGACGGCGACGACGCGACTGTTGGAACGGTTGCGGCGGGGCGGACCCGAGGACGAGAAGATCGCCCAGCTGACCGACCAGGAGCGCCGCATCCTCGAACTCCTCGCTGAGGGTCTCACCAACCGTCAGATCGCCGACCAGATGTTCCTCGCCGAAAAGACGGTGAAGAACTACGTGTCGAACCTGCTGACCAAGATGGGCATGAGTCGCCGCACCGAGGCAGCCGTGTACGCCGCCCGACTTTCCGAACGGCATCGCCGCCGATCCTGAACGACCGGCGGCGGCACCTCGTCGTCAGGCCAGGATTTCCTCAAGTGCGGCCATCACGGCCAGCACCGTGACGTCGTCGTGGTGGCGGCCGACCACCTGCAGTCCCACCGGCATCCCGTCGGGGTCCACGCCGGCGCGCACGCTGCCCGCCGGGTGCCGGGTCAGGTTGAACGGGTAGGTGAACCGCACCCACACGATGCTTTCCTCACCGTTGATGGTGCCCGGCCGGCCCCCGAGGGGAACCCGGCCGGCAACGGTGGGGAGCACCAGCACGTCGGCGTCACCGAGGGCGGCGGTGACGTCGTTGTTGGCCCGCCACGCACCATCGATGGCGTCGGTGGTGTCCGCCCCGCTGACGCGGTCCGCCCCCCAGGTGGTGAGTTCGCGGACCTCTGGCCACAACAGGTCCCATTCGTCGGTGTCTCGCCGGTGGGCGTGTCGCGCCGCCATCGACGCCGTCCACAGCGTGAACCAAGAGCCGACGGGGTCCACGGCGAACAGTTCCCGCCGCTCGTGCACTTCGGCGCCTGCGGCCTCAAGGGCGCCAACGGCCGCCGCGGTCACGTCGGCGACCGCTGTGTCGATGCCGGGCAGGTCGCCGCGAGCGCCCACCCCTCCGTCGGGCACCCACGCCACTCGCAGCGCCCGGCCGCGGCCGCCGAGGTTGCCCACGTCGGCCGCCGCCAGCCGGGCCAGCGCCTCGGGGTTCAGCGTCGGTGCACCAAAGGGGTCGATGGCGGGGTTCCCGTTGGCCGACACCGACAGCGCCAGCGCGGCGTCGGTGGCCCGGCGTGTCATGGGCCCGCGGGTGCTGAGCAGGTTCGACCCTGGTGGCTGGGGTCCTGTTGGCACGGTGCCCTGCGTGGGTTTGAACCCGCTGAGGCCGCACAGTGATGCGGGGATCCGGATCGACCCACCGCCGTCGCTGCCAGTGGCGAGCGGGACCATGCCCGCAGCGATCGCCGCAGCGGAACCACCTGAGGACCCGCCTGGGGATCGCTGGGGGTCGAGCGGGTTGGCGGTGCGGCCCGACACGGCGTTGTTGGTTTCAGAGGTGTGGCCGTCCTCAGGGGTGTTGGTCTTGCCCACCACGATGGCGCCGGCATCACGCAGGGCGGCCACCAGTGGGCTGTCGGTCTCGGCGGCGGGGTCGTTGGCGTGGATCGCCGAGCCGCGGGTGGTGCGCAAGCCCTTTGCGTCCTCGAGGTCCTTGACCCCAAGTGGGATGCCGGCGAGCGGCAGCGACGCCACGTCGGCCCCGTTGGCCAGCCGTTCGTCGAGTGCGCCTGCGGCGGCGAGCGCACCGTCGGGGTCGATGCTCACGAAGGCGTTGATGGCTCCGTCACGCTCCTCGATCGTGGTCAGGGCGTGGGTCACGAGTTCGCGTGCGGAGATTTCGCGGCGCTGCACGGCTGCAGCGAGATCGGTGAGGCGGTCGTTGGCGAAGTCCATGGTTCCTCTACGGCTCGTCGGTGTGTGCGTGTTCGGCGCTGGTGGACAGCTGGCGTCGCCGGAGTCCGAAGGCATCTCCCCCCACACCGTCAAAGGTGGTGGGCATCCGCCAGTGCGCCAGTCTGAGACCGCCTTCGAGCATGGCACAGGCCACGCCGGCCACGATGAGCGACTCCACGAGGATGTCGGGATCGGGCAGCGTGAGGTCGAAGAAGTCCCGGGCCATCGGGAGTGCGAGCGCCCCCACGAAGAGGACGCCCATGCCGATGACGAGGAGGGTCCGCCAGCCGTTGTAGGGGCGGGCCAGCATGCCGAGAACCCAAAAGGCGATGATGAACAGGACGATGACCGCTGTGGTTCGGGCGACGGCGAGATCGTTGGTCTGCGCCGACGCAAGTAGGTAGCCGGCGAATGTTCCGGCGGCGGCGATGGCCCCGGCGGGAATGGCGAACCGCAGCACCCGGGGGAGGAACCCTGATCGTGCACGGGTCTCATTTGGTGCCAACGCCAAAAAGAACCCGGGGATCCCGATGGTCAACGACGAGATGAGGGTGAGGTGACGGGGTACGAACGGGTAGGTCACTGCCGCAACCCCGGTGGTGATGGCGAGGATCAGGGCGTAGAAGGTCTTGGTGAGGAACAGGTTGGCAACCCGTTCCACGTTGGCGATGACCCGCCGGCCTTCGGCGACCACAGCGGGGAACGTGGCGAAGTCGTTGGCCAACAGCACGAAGCGGGCCACCGCCCGCGCAGCGGGGGAACCGGACCCCATGGCCACCCCGATGTCGGCGTCCTTGAGCGCCAGGGTGTCGTTCACCCCGTCACCGGTCATGGCCACCTCATGGCCCCGCGACTGCAGGGCGTGCACCATGGCGCGCTTTTGGTGTGGGGTGACGCGGCCGAACACGCTGTGGTCCTCCATGATCTGAGCGAGTTCGCCGAGGTCCTCGGGCAGTTGTCGGGCGTCGACGGGTGCGTCGGCACCGGGGACGCCCACCCGGCGGGCCACGGCCGCCACCGTCACGGGACTGTCACCGGAGATGACCTTGACGGCGACGCCCTGACGTCCGAACCAGGCAATGGTGTCGGGCGCCTCGGGCCGAATCGTTTCGTCGAGCACACACAGCGCGCCCGGCACGAGTCCGGCCGGCCGCTGGTCACCGTCGAGTCCATGGGGGGCGCGCGCCACGAGCAGGACACGACACCCCTCGGCGGACAGGCGTCCCACCTCGGCGAGGGCGGTTGCGGCGCCGGGATCCCCGGCATCGGCAAGCAGGATGTCGGGGGCTCCAAGAACCCAGCAACCGTGGTCACCAAGGTCGGCGGCACTCCACTTGCGGGCCGAGGAGAACGCAACGGTGGTCACGGCCGGCCACGCCTCGTGCCCCGCCGTGCCTTCGGCGATGGCGGCCAGACTGGGGTTGGGGTTCGGGTCCGCAGCAGCCAGCGACGCCAACACCTCGGTCGCCGCGGTGCCGACCGGCCAGTCGGCGAGTTCGTCGACACTGGCGAGGGTGAGTCTGCCCTCGGTGAGCGTGCCCGTCTTGTCGATGCACAGCACGTCCACCCGGGCGAGTCCCTCAATGGCGGCGAGTTCCTGGGTGAGGACCTTGCGGCGGCCGAGTCGGACCACCCCGAGGGCGAGTGCGGTGCTGGTCAGCAGCACCAGACCTTCAGGGACCATGCCAACGAGGCCGGCCACCGAGCCCTGCACGACCCCGACGAGGTCGTCACCGGCACGGATCTGGCTGAAGACCAACAACACTGCGGTCGGGATCATGAGCCACTGCACGATGCGCACCAGCGAGTTGATGCCGTCACGAAGCTCGGACCGCACCAGGGTGAAGCGACGGGCATCCTCGCCGAGCCGCTGGGCGTAGGAGTCGGCACCGACGGCGGTGGCGATCGCCGTGCCCGACCCCGCCGCCACAAAACTGCCCGACATGACCTCGTCCCCGGGGGACTTGGCAACCGTGTCGGCCTCGCCGGTGAGCAACGACTCGTCCACCTCGAGCCCTTCGGCGCCAACCACGGTCCCGTCAACGGTGATCTGATCCCCTGGCCGCAACACCACGAGCTCGTTCGCGACCACCTCGGCGTTGGGCACCTCCACGTCTGCGCCGTCACGTCGGACGAGGACCCGGGGGGCGCTGAGAAGTGTCAACTTGTCGAGAGCCCGTTTCGAACGGCTCTCCTGGATGATGCCGATGAGGGCGTTGGCCACCAGCACGATCCCAAACAGGGCGTCGCGATACTCGCCCACCGCCAGGATGGCAACCAGCAGGGTTCCCAACACCGCGTTGAACCGCGTGAACACGTTGGCCCGCAGGATCTGTCGGTAGGTGCGGCTCGTGGGAGACGGCACCTCGTTGGTCCGCCCATCGGCGACGCGTTCGGCAACCTGGGCCGCGCTGAGACCTCGCACGGCGTCGGTGGTCGGTGCAGCGTCAGTGGTGAGGGGTGCGCTGTGGCCGTCGGTCACGGCGTCGGGGTCGGCACGATCATGACGGGGCATCGGGCATGCGTGCTGACGTGTTGGGAGACCGAGCCGAGGATCATGCCGGCGAATCCACCGTGACCGCGGCTTCCCACCACCACCAGCGCGGCGTCGTCTGAGGCGTCGATCAGCGTTTCGGCGGCGTGGCCTGTGACCACCGTGGCGGTCACCGCGAGGTCGCCATCGGCGCCGAGTCCCTCGGCTTCAAGGGTGGCGGTGAGCGCGGTGCCGAGTTCGTCGAGGACCTCGGGCACCGGGGTGCCCACCCCGAACCCCGGCAGCGAACCGGTCACCCCGGGGTGCCACGCACACACCACCTCAAGTGGCACGCCCCGCAGACGGGCCTCGTCGGCGGCGGCTCGCAGCGCCACCAGAGATCCCTCCGAACCGTCGATGCCCACGACGATGCGCTGCTTGTCTCGGTCCTGCATGGGTACTCCCTGGGGTCTGGTGCACTGGGCCATCTGAGCGGCGAAACGCACACTCTAGGAGTCGTCGAAACCGCGTGTGTCCGGTGGGACTTAGGTCCCTCTGCGGGGCGACCACCTGCCCTGCCCCGTCGGTGAAACATGGCCGACCATGAGGTCTTGCATCGGCCTGCCGCGCGGTGGGGAGCACAGGAGCACAACATGCGGATACTGGTGATGGACCCACACGTAGACGAGCAGCACACCGACGCGCTGTGTGAGGCTGGCCACGAGGTGGTGCGGTGCCACGAGGAGGGGGACACCCATCTCTGCAGCGGTATGCCCGGGGCGAAGGGGTGCCCGATCGACGACGGGGTTGACGTGGCCGTCACCCGACCGTCGCCCGACGCCGGAAACGCCAGCGACGGTGTTCGCTGTGCCGTTCGCCGGTTCATCCCACTTGTTGCTGTCGTCAACGATGGTGAGGACACGCTTGTCGACACCGTCGACGGGGCCGTCCCGGTGGTGTGCACCCGCCACGGCGACGACCTCGGCGACGCCGTCGCCACAGCGGTGGGCGCCCCGCTGGCCCGACATGGTGCGTTGGCCTCCGCCGAACTCACCGCAGTGCTGCGTCGACAGGGACTCGGTCATCGGGCAGCCGAGGTGATCGTTCGCCGGGAGGCGACCGGTCTGCGGGCTGAGATGCGACCCGGGGTGGATCTCACCAACTCCCAGGCGCAGGGGGCCGCGGTGCGGGTCAACGCTGCGCTGAGGGCGTACGACGACGCGGCTCTCTCGGTGAGTGTGCTCCTCGTCACATCTCAGGGTTGACCCATCCGCACCACCCGGACCGCCGACTGCTGACGGATGGGGGTCCGGTTCTACACTCCTGGTGACCACCCGACGGGATGTTCCCGAACGATGGCCTGAACCGATGGCCGATCCCCCCGCTGCGCCCGAGAGTTCCGATGCGTCAGGTCCTGACGTTGCCGAGGGTGGCGCCACGCGTCCCGCCGGTCCGTCCGGGACCACCATCGTCGTCGGCCTCGTGGTCACGTTCGTCCTCGTGCTCGCCGGCGGCTTGTTGTTGCGGGCCAACGATGACGGCCGCACTTCCACCGCCGAGGACTTCAGCGGGAACCTGCTCCCCGAGCCGAGGCCCCGGCCCGAGTTCGAACTTGTGGACACGTCCGGTGCGCCGTTCAACTTCGCGGAGGAGACCGCTGGCGAGCTGACCATCCTGTTCTTCGGGTACGCCAACTGTCCCGACGTGTGTCCCATCACTCTGGCCACCCTCGATGAGGCGCTCGGACTGGTGCGAGGGGTGGACGCCAAGGTGGTCTTCGTCAGCGTCGACCCCGAGCGCGACACACCCGAGCAGATCCGCGCCTACCTCGATCGGTTCGACACCCGATTCATCGGTCTCACCGGCACCCCCGAACAACTCAAGGCGGCACAGGCCGCCGCCGGGGTGACCCCCGCCTACAACGACGGACCCAACGACCGTGGCGGTTACGACGTCGGTCACTCGTCGCAGGTGATCGTGTTCACCCCCGACAACCTCGGTCGTCTCGTCTACGGGTTTGGGGTGCGCCAGGACGAGTGGGCGGCCGATCTCGAGCGGGTCCGCGACAACCGCGACTGGTGGCGGCAGTGAGGCGTGCCGTGGGCCGGCTCTCGGGGTGCGCCGTGATGGCCGGGTTGGTCCTCGTCGGTGCGGTGGGGTGTGGGTCGGACCCCTCGGCTGACGTGGTGCTCGGTTCAGCCACGCTGCCGGGGGGTGTGCAGGTCGGGATGGTCGCCGTCGGCGAGGGTGACCGCATCGCGGCGGGATATCTCGTGGCCACCGCCGATGGGGTCGCCGACCAGCTCGTTGACGTCACCTCTCCCGCAGCGGCCCGGGTCAGTCTCCACCGGGGTGACGGTGCCGCCATGGAAGCGGTGGAGGCCTTCGCCGTTCCGGCGGGTGGCGAACTCCGGTTGGTGCCGGGCGGCGACCACCTGATGCTGGAGGGTCTCGTGGCCCCACTTGTCCCCGGCGAAGCCGTGCCCCTGACGCTCCGTTTCGCCTCGGGTGGCACAGTGGAGGTCACGGCTCCCGTCGTGGCGCTGGTGGACGTCCTTGACGTCTATGACGGAGGATGGTGACGTGCAGTTCTGGTGCGCAGCGACGAGTGACCCGTGGACCTGGACCCCCAAGCCCTACGTCGGGGTGTGGCTGTCCATGGCTGTGCTCGTGTTCTTCTACGTGCGGGCGTGGCGTCGTCACCGCCCGGACCGACCGCTGAGCGCCCTCGAACGTCGAAAGCCGTGGTGGTTCGGTCTCGGTGTTGCGCTGTTGTGGGTTGCCACCGACTGGCCGGTCGGCGCACTCGGTGCGGGGTACCTCGCCAGCCTCCACATGTTGCAGTTCATGATCTACACGCTGGCCGCCGGGCCGCTGCTGTTGTTGGGCATCCCTGACTGGTTCTTGGACCGTGCCCGTCAGCAGCGTTGGTGGGAGGTCGTGCGCACCCTGTCCAAGCCACTCGTGGCGGGTCTGGTGTTCAACGCCGTGCTGCTCAGCACCCACGCTCCGGTCGTGGTGGATCTGCTGCGCGCCAGCCAGATCGGGTCGTTCGTCATGGACCTGGTGTGGTTCGTTGCCGGCCTCATCGTGTGGCTGCCGGTGATCAACCCTGACAGCTCGTTGCGGCATCGCTCGATGGCGGTGCGGGCGGTGTACCTGTTCCTCGCCGTTGGGGCGCTTCCGATGCTGCCCGGCGGGTTCCTCGTGTTCGCCAGCGGACCGTTGTACCGGACCTTTGAGTTGGCGCCACCGGTGTTCGACATCAGCGCCACCGCCGATCAGCAGCTCGCCGGTCTCATCATGAAGGTCGGGAACCTGCCCATCATCTGGCCCATCCTGCTGGTGCTGTTCGTGAAGTGGAGCCGGGCGGATCAGTCCGTCACCCCGCCGCCTCCACGACCTGCCGTCGACGTGCTCGCCGGGACGGCGCCGCCAGCAGGTTCCCAGGGTGCCTCGTCGTGAACGACCAGACCCTCACCACGTTCTTCGCCCTGGTGGCGTTGTTGTGCATGGTGGCAACCGTGCTCATCGCCGTCGGCGCGGTGGTCATGGCCACGGGTCGGGCGCCAGGTTGGCTGGTGGGGATGCGCAACGATCTCGGGCGTGCCGCCCTGCGCATTGCGCCGCTGGTGGCAGGTGGGGCGACGCTGGGGAGCCTCTACTACTCCGAGGTCGTTGGGTATCAGCCCTGTGTGTTGTGTTGGGCGCAGCGAATCTTCATGTACTCGCTGGCGTTGGTGCTCACCGTCGGAGCCATCCGCAACGACATAGGCGTGCGGGCCTACGGGTTGGTGCTCGCAATCCCCGGTGCGGCGATCAGCATCTACCACTCGTGGTTGCAGGCGTACCCGAGGGTCACCTCGTTCTGCACCGTCGACGCCCCCTGTGCTGAACGGCACGTCTGGGAGTTCGGGTTCGTTTCGATCCCGCTGATGGCCCTCGCCGCCTTTGGGTTCGTCATCGCCCTGCTGCTCGTGGCCCGGCCGAGCCCTGCTGGTGGAGCGACCGGTGTATCGTCGTCCGACGTTGATGTGGAGGCGCACTCGTGAACAAGCGATCTGACATTCCGGGTTACTCGGCTGGTTCTTCAAGCCGGGCGTCGAGCAAGTCGGGCACCCCGCCGTGGATCTGGATTGGGGTTGCTGCGGTGGTGCTCGTCGCCCTCGGTATCGCCCTGCTGCTGACCGTCGGTGGAGGGAGTAACGACCTCACCGTCGGCCAGGTACAGGTGTCAGGGTCAGTGCTCACCCCGTACCAGGCTGACCAGCAGGACCCCTCGGCGGGCAAGCCCGCACCGCAGGTCACCGGGACCGATTTCGCCGGGGCGCCACTTGAGATCGTGAACAACGGTCAGCCCAAGGTCCTGATCTTCCTCGCCCATTGGTGCCCCGTGTGCCAGCGCGAGGTCCCCGTGCTCGTTGCCTGGTCTGAGGCGGGTGGCAACACCGACGGGGTCGAGGTCATCGGTGTCGCCACCGGAATCGACCGGACCCGTTCGAACTGGCCGCCGGGGGACTGGTTGCGCAACGAACGGTGGCCGTGGCCGACCCTGGTCGACGATGCCGACAGTCGTGCCGGTTCGGTGTTCGGTCTCACCAGTTTCCCCTACTTCGTGGCCATCGACGCTCAGGGCAACGTCGTCGAACGCGTCAGCGGCGAGATCGGCGGGCCGGCGTTCGAGGCGCTGATTGATGCCGCCCGCACCGGGGTGCCCACCACCGCTGCTGGCGGCGGTGGCGCTTCCACCCCGGTGGAACTTCCCCCGGTTGGCTGACCGGGGTCGTCTGCGCACCGTCAGACACATGGGCCTTTCGGCCCACGTCGCGGGCCACACCCCCGCCGTAGCATGGCGCTATGGCCAAGATCATTGTCGGTGTTGATGGTTCTGACGCGTCCCGTGCTGCGATCCGCTGGGCCGCAGGCGAGGCAGCCTTGCGAGGAGTTCCGTTGGTTGCGGTTGAGGCGTGGGAGTTCTCACCACTGATCTTCGCCGCTGACGTTCCGGTGGCCCTTGACGAGTTGCGTTCCAGTGTCACCGACCACCTTCACGGAGTCGTCGCCGACGAGGTGGGTGACACCGTCGACGTGACCGAACTGGTGGTGGAAAAGGCCCCGGTCCCTGCACTGCTCGATGAGGCGTCCACCGAGGATCTTCTCGTGGTGGGCTCCCGTGGTCGAGGGGGGTTCTCGGGGTTGTTGTTGGGGTCGGTCAGCCAACAGGTCGCCCAGCACGCCACCTGTCCAGTGGTGATCGTTCGTCCTCCCGACGAGGACTGACCCCACCAGCGCCCAGGAGGGCTCATGATTCAACCCGCAGCGGAGACGATGGTTTCCTTGCGGGGAGCGACGCGTCGCTATGAGATGGGCGACACGACGGTGGTGGCGCTCGACGCCGTCGACTGTGAGATCGCCCGGGGTTCGTTCGTGGTCATTCTTGGTCCGTCGGGAAGTGGCAAGACGACCATGCTGAATCTCATCGGGGGCCTCGATGCTGTCAGTGCCGGTGAGGTCGGCGTTGACGGTCGCAACATCACCTCGCTCTCCCGGCGGGAACGTTTTGCCTTCCGTCGCAGCACCGTCAGTTTCATCTTTCAGACGTTCAACCTGCTGTCGGGGCTCACCGCTGTGGAGAACGTTCAGTTCGGTGCCGACGTCGCCGGGCGGGGCGACGCATGGGGCCGGGCTTCGCAGGCTCTTGACGATGTGGGGCTCGCCGATCGGGCAATGCACTTTCCCCATCAGTTGTCCGGTGGAGAGCAGCAGCGTGTCGCCATTGCCCGTGCTCTCGCCACCGGGAACCCGCTGCTGCTCGCTGATGAACCCACCGGTGAGCTCGACTTCACCACTGGTGTGGCCATCCTGCGGTTGCTGCGCGAACAGGCCGACGCCGGTCTCACCGTCATCGTGGTGACCCACAACCGGGAGATCTCGCGAGTCGCTGACCGGGTCATCGAGGTGTCGAGCGGTCGCATCGTCCACGACGGTCCGCCACATGGGGGGAAAGCCGAGTTCGCAGCCCTCCAATGGTGACGGCTCCCGGGGCGCATGGGGTGGCTCGGCACCGATGAGCACCCGGCACAGGACACTCGTGTGGAGATGGTCGTGGCGCGACCTTCGACGCCGTTGGGTGTCGGTGGTGGCCATCGCCGTGGTGATCGCCATCGGTACCGGCGTCTACGCCGCGTTCGGGAGTTCCGGTACCTGGGCCCGCATGTCCTATGACGCGTCCTTCTCCCAGCTGCGCATCCATGACCTCAAAGTCACCCTGACGCCCGGCACGTTTGCCTCTCCCGACGATCTCGCTGCTCTTGTCGACACCATCCCCTCGGCGTCGTCGGTGACCGCATCAGCACCCCGACTGGTCGTTCCCTCTCAGGTTGACGTTCCTGGGTCGGAAACTCCGTCCGGTGAGGGTGTCCTGGTGCGCTCGGTGATCGTGGGGGCCGACCCGGGTGGTCCCGACGCGTTGTGGATGACGGGTGGACGGGACCCCGTGGCGGGAGCGCAACGGCCCGAGGTGGTTCTCGAACAGAAATTCGCCTCGTACTACGGGCTCGGGTCTGAAGGCGGGGCGACGTTGGCCGGTGGCAGTGACGTGGACTGGGTGGGGACCGGTGTCGGACCCGAGTACTTCTACATCACTGTCGGGGGAGAGGTCGCGCCGTTCGGGGAGGCGAACTACGCCGTGGTGTTCACCTCACTAACTGACGCACAGCGCATCACCGGATTGTCAGGTCAGGCCAACGAGATGGTGTTGACGCTTGATCCCGGCGTTGACCCCGACGTGGTCCGCAACGAACTCATCGCCGCCGTTGAAGCCCAACAGGGACTGAGCGCAACGGTCTCCACCCGGGCGGAAGAACCCGCCTACCGGTTGCTCTACGACGACCTCGAAGGCGACCAGACCGTGTGGACGGCCATCACCCTCCTCGTGCTCGCAGCGGCGTCGCTCGCCGCGTTCAACCTCGTCGGGCGGGTCGTTGATGCCCAGCGGCGGGAGATCGGCATCCAGATGGCGTTCGGAGTCCCGCCCCACCGGATTGCTCTGCGACCCGTCGTCATGGCGGCACAGGTGGCGTTGCTCGGGGCACTCGTTGGGGTGGGTGTCGGGCTGTGGGCAGGGGCCGCCCTCAAAGGGGTGTTCGAGAGTTTCCTTCCGTTGCCACAGTGGGTGACGCCATTCCAGTTCGGGGCGTACGCCCGGGCCGCTGCACTCGGTTTCGTGGTCCCGTTCGCCGCCAGCATCCTCCCGGTCCGCCGGGTGGTTCGCATGGAGCCGGTGGCGGCCATCGGCAGCACGTCAATGCATCAGCCCCGCCGCAGTCGGCGGGCCACGGTTCGTCACGGTGGACGACCGTCGCGCCGAACGAGCGTGTCGCGTCTGCCGGTGCGCAACACGGTCCGCAACCTGCGCCGCACGGTGTTGACGGCGCTCGGCGTCGGTGTCGCCGTGGCCACCCTCGTTGCTGTGCTCGGGATGCTCGACAGCTTCGTGGGCACGGTGAACCGCAGTGAGGACGAGATCCTGCGCACCGACCCGAATCGGATCAGTGTCCAACTCGAGGGGTTCGTCCCTTCTGACGATGCTGTCGTTGGCGAGTTGGCGGTCCTCGATGGTGTCGCCGCCGTTGAACCCCAACTCGTCCTCCCCGGTGTGCTCGACCCCGGTCCCGAAGAGATCGATCTCGCCGTCACCGTGTTGAACCTCGATGACGGACTCTCCGAGGCCGGAACGCCCCGGTGGACTCCCACCCTCGTCGAGGTGGCGGATCCAGGTGATCGACCGGGGATCGTGTTGGCCGCCAAGGCGCTCGAGGATCTGTCACTCGAGGTGGGCGATGAGGTGGTGACGCGTGTACCGACGCGCTCCACGTCGGGATTCGTGTTGAGCGACGTGACGTTCAGGGTCTCGGGTGTGCACGCCGATCCGATCCGCACCCTCGCCTACGTGGACGTCGACGACGCCGGCGCGCTCGGTCTCGGGGGGGTCACCAACTCGGTGGTCGTTACCCCCGCATCGGGTACGTCCACCGATGCTCTTCGTCGTGCCGCCTTTGATCTGCCGGGGATCGCCACGATTCAGCCGGTTGCGGATCTGACCGGGTTGCTCGCCGACGCCCTCGATCAGTTCTCCTCGGCACTCGCCATCGCCGGTCTCGCCGTGCTGGTTCTCGCCGGGCTCGTGGCGTTCAACTCCTCGGCGATCTCTGTTGACGAACGACAACGCGAACATGCCACCCTGTTCGCCTTCGGTCTTCCTGTCGGGCGCGTTCTGCGCCTCCTGGTGGTCGAGGGTCTTGTGGTGGGGATTGCGGCGACGGCGGTTGGGCTCGCAGGCGGCTACGTCTTGGTGCGGTGGATCGTCGGCTCCGTCATTTCGGAGACGGTTCCTGACATCGGACTCGTGGTGGAGGTGAGCGGGGGCACCGTTGTGGCGGCGGTGGTGACCGGTGTGGTGGCCGTCGCCTGCACGCCGCTGCTGCTTACCCGAAGACTGATGCGGATGAGCATTCCCGACGCCTTGCGGGTGATGGAGTGACCGCTCAGGTCAGCGTGTGGCGGGCGACATCGGGACGATCGGTGATGATGCCGTCGACCCCCCACGCTGCGAGTTCGCCCATGCGGGCTTCGTCGTTGACCGTCCACACGTTGACCCGCAGGCCGGCATCGTGGGAAGCGCTGATGAGTTCGGGAGTCACCACGTGGTCCCACGGGTTGATTGCTGTGTGACCCTCGTTGGCGGTCTGGTTGAGCAACTCGGCTGGCTTGTCGACCGCCACGGTGAGCAGCCCCGTCGGGAATCCGCCGTTGCGCCGAACCTGGTTGATCGAGGCGGGGCGGAAACTCGTGATGAGGAGCTGCCCGTCCCGGACCTGACCGCCGTTGTTGGCATGGTCGGCCAACACTTCCATGACCGCCTCGGCGAGAGCCGTCGAGGTTGCCGCGTCGGCCTCACCCGGAAGGGCCTTGATCTCGACGTTCACCCCCAGACCTGCATCACTGCATAGTTTGAGGACCTCACCGAGGAGCGGCACGTCGTCGGGCCGATCGGACGAGGCGACCTCGTGGACGGCTCGACCGTCGTCGTAGTGGTCGTTGTGGAACACCACGACCTGACCGTCAGTGGCGAGGTGGGTGTCGAGCTCGACCCAGTCGGCGCCGGCCTCGGCGGCGAGTGCGAATGCGGCGAGGGTGTTTTCGCGGGCGGCCGCCGATGCGCCTCGGTGGGCAATCACCAGCGGTGTTCGGAAACTGGGCATCAGGTTGTGCTCCGTGTGGCTCGGGTGGGCAGCGGCGGCGTGTGGGTGCACCCTAAACCTCCCGGGTTCACTCGTCGTGCGGTCGCCACCTCCGGCGCTGTTTGCGTGCGGCCTGGGTGCGTTTGGCCGCAAGACGCCGTTCGGCGGCGGCCCGCGACGGGCGGGTCGCCCGCCTCGCCGGGGTCACCACGAGTGCGCGACGCACCCGGGCCTCGAGTAGGTCACGTGCCATCTCGCGGTTTCGGTGCTGGGAGCGGGTCGCCGCGCACACCACGCGGATGCTGGGGCCGAGCGCGGCCATGAGCCGTGAACGCGTGGCTTCGTCGAGGCTCGTGCTGTCAGCGATGTTGAACACCACCTCGACGCGCGTGTTGGACGTGTTGGCGTGCTGGCCCCCCGGCCCCCCAGGGCCACTGAAGCGCCATTCAAGATCCGACTCTGCAATGACCACGTCCACCGCCCTGTGTGTCCCCTTCACGCTAGGTGCCCGATCGGCCGGTCCCACGGCTCCCGGTTGGGACCGTGCAGGGGAGGCCGTGCGGTTGGGGGCGGTAGCGTCGCAGTCATGTCAGCGGAGAACCCAATTGACGAACTTGCCGCACTGTTCGTATCTCTCGCTGACACGGACTTCGCCGGGTACAGCCCGCTCTATGAGGATCTCGCCCGAGCCGTCGCCGCCGATACTGACCTGTTGGCGTTCATCGGTGGCGCCGCCTCGCCCAACACTCGTCGGGGCCGGATCCCGGTGCTGTTCTTCGCCGCCGTGCACGATGCAACCCTGGCCAACCCCGACAGCGATCTCGCCGCCGTCTATCGCGGCGAGTCGAGCGCAGATGCGCACGGGGCACTGGTCCGGCTCGTTGATGAACAGCGAGAGCTGCTCACCGAAACGATGCGCACCAGATCGGTGCAGACCAACGAGGTGGGCCGAAGTGCCGTGCTCCGTCCCGCCATCGTGGCCGCAGCGGGTGACGCACGCCAGGTGGCCCTCGTCGAGGTGGGACCGAGTGCTGGTATCAACCTTTTCGCCGATCGGTTCCACATCACCTACGACCGTGATGGTCACGCCGTGGCCCGGGTGGGCCCGCCGGAATCACCGGTGCAGCTTCACTGCGCGCTGCGTGACGGGCATCTCCCACCGCTGGAACCATTGCCGGACATCGTGATGCGGACCGGGATCGACCTCGCACCAGTCGACGCCACCGACCCCCGCCAGCGCAGGTGGCTCTCGGCCTGCATCTGGCCCGGTCAGCCTCAACGCGCCGCAACGCTCACCGCAGCGCTCGACGTGGTGGCCGAGGGACGTCCACGACTCATCCGCGGTGATGCCGTGACCGGACTCGCATCGCTCGTGGGCACTGTCAGCGACGACGTGTTCCCGGTTGTGGTCTCGACATGGGCGCTGGCGTACTTGAGCGCAGCGGGGCGCCAAACTGTTCTCGATCAGTTTGACGCCGTCGGTGCTGAGCGCGACATGGCGTTCATCACCTTTGAGGAGCCCCGCTTCACACCATGGGTCCCGGTCTTTGCGCCGGCCGACGATCCCCTCCGCGGTGACGGGACCCTGACGGCGGTGGGGTTGCGGACGTGGCGCAGGGGGGAGGTCGGGACGCACCTGTTGGGGTTCGCCCACCCTCACGGTCGATGGTTGCGGTGGCTCGAGTCGCCGGAGAGGTGACCTGGCCGATTCAACTGGGGTAGGTGGCCACGGCGTCGATACCGCCAGACGGTCCCTCTCGCAGTTCGCAGGTGCCGTTGTCGAGACGGACGAGTTTTCGCACGATCGCCAGCCCAAGGCCGCTTCCACCCAGATCCCCAGCCCCTGGCTTCGCTCTCCAGAACCGTTCGAAGGCGAGTCGTCGTTCCTCTGCGGTCAGACCGGGGCCCTCATCGGTGACGTGGATCTCCGTTACCCGCCCGACGCCTGCCACCGTCACTGCCCAGGCGCGCAGGTTGACCGCGCTGTTCGGGGGTGCCACCTCGAGGGCGTTGGCGATGTAGTTGTCGAGGACCTGGTCAAGACGGTCCGGATCAGCGCGCAGCGTCACATCGGTCGGCTCCACGCCGATGACGACATTTCGTTCGGTGGCGACGGGCTCCCAGATCGCAGCTCGTGCGAGCAGTGCAGCGTTGACGTCGAGGCGTGACGTGGTCTCCGTCGCAGGAGCTCGGTCGGCGCGTGCCAGCGACATGAGGCCATCGACGAGACGTGCGAGACGCGCTACCTCGATCTCGGCAGCGGAGATGTCGGCACGGTCGGTTTCGTCGGTGGTCCGTAGGTCGAGCATCTCGAGGCGGAGCCGCAGGGCCGTCAACGGTGTCCGCAACTGATGGGATGCGTCGGCGACGAACTGCTCTTGGGCGTGGACGAGATCCTCGAGTCGACCGGCGGTGGTGTTCAAGGCCTGGGCGAGGGCCCGTACCTCTGGTGGGCCGGCGTCAGTGGGTGCCCGGGCGTCGAGATGGCCTTCACCGAGAGCCTCGGCTGCGGATCGGAGTGTGTCGACCGGCTTTGTGACCCATCGGGCGAGGAGGATTCCAGCCCCCGCCGCGCCGGCGAGTGCGATGGCCCCCACCCCGGCCAGCAGCGCCCAGTAGCGACTGACGCGACTGTCGACCTCGGAAGTTGGATACGTGATGCGTACGGCGCCGTGCACTTCCCCGCCGGAACTCACGGGTACGGCCACGTAGAGCAGCGTGGCGCCCAACGAGGCCGACTCTCTCGTGCCGACAGCGACCTCCTGGTTCAACGCCGTCTGGATCTCGGGACGGGATTCGAATGATCGGGAGCCTTCTCTTAGAGGTTCAGGGTCGGCCTGAACGTCACCAGCAGCGTCCACGATGACGACCCGACCACCGGTCCGCTCTTCGTAGGCCTCAACAAGACCCTGAAGGTCGGCGTTCGCTGTCCCTTCGAGTGTGTCCTCGGCATAGGAGGCGATCACGAAGGCGTCGCGTTCGAGCTTGGCCTCGAGTGATTGGACCTCGCGCTCGCGGTAGGTGATCGCAAGGGGGACCTCGAGGACGACGAGGATGACGAGGGTCAGGATCAGGTAGGAGAAGAGGAGCCGTCGCCTCACGGGTGAACCCGAAGCCTGAAGCCCACGCCCCGGACGGTTTCTACGATGCCGGGATCGCCGAGCTTCCTGCGGAGGGCGGCCACGTGCACGTCGAGAGTCTTCGTCGGTCCGTACCAGTGGGGGTCCCACACTCGCTCGAGGATCAGCTCGCGGGTGAAGCTTGCTCCGGGATCCGCGGCGAGGAGTGCGAGGAGATCGAACTCTTTGCGGGTGAGTGGGACCTCCTCGCCCGAGCGGAGCACTCGTCGGCTCCGGGTGTCGATGACGAGCCCGCCTCCGAGATCAACCCGTGCTTCCTCTTCGGTGGACCGCTCCGGCCCGGACCGCCGGGCGACGGCACGGATGCGTGCCACGAGCTCGCGGAACCCGAATGGTTTCACGACGTAGTCGTCAGCACCGAGTTCAAGCCCTACCACCCGGTCCACCTCGTCACCTCGGGCACTGACCACGATCACCGGCGTTTCAGACCGTTCCCGAAGTTGCCGGCAGACGCTGAACCCGTCCATGTCGGGGAGCCCCAGGTCCAAGAGCACGACGTCGAAGGTGCTCCCACTGTCGATGAGATTGAGGGCGTCGCCGCCGAGCGCCGCTCGTGTGACGTCGAAGCCTTCATGGCGAAGGCCGCGCTCAAGTGGTTCGGCAATGGCGTCGTCGTCCTCAATGACCAGTACACGCACCGGACCAGCGTGACACGCTCGGTACCGGTCCGGGAGGACTTTGCCATCTCTTTACCTTCCGCTGGGCAGCCACTGGGACAGGCCTCATTACGGTGCCAACCATGCAACGACGAATCGCAATCGCAGCCGCCGCCGCAGTCGCACTGGTCCTCACCGCCGGCGGAGTCGCCGTCGCCGCCGGGATCGGGGTGCTCGGGAGCTCGGGCGGCGAAGCTGATCCGGTAGGCCAGTTGTCGGTCGCTGGTATCGCCGACCTCGTGCCGGCCCCCAGCACCGTTCCACAGGTTGTCGTGGTCGATGAGTGGGTGAGCGTCCCTGGTGCTCCGAGTTCCTCGGCCGCCGCCCCGTCACCCACGTCGGGCTCGTCGCAGGGAACGGCTGGTCCCTCGGCGCAGCCGAATGGACCCGACATCGGGTCCTCAATTGCTGGCTCGGTAGCGGGTTCCCTTGATCCGGTTCCTGTGGACGCCCCCACATCCACCACGTTGGTCAGGGTTGACGACGATGGCGATGACGATGGATACGACGACGACGACGACGATGACGACGACGACTACGACGACGACGAGTACGAGGATGACGAGTACGAGGATGACGATGACGACTGAGTCCCTATCGTCCTCGGACGGGACCGGTGAGCTACGTCGTCGAACCGCCCGCTCACGTTCACGCCAGCGAGTAGGCATGGCATCACGGATCGTGCTGGCGGGGGCAAGCGTCGCCGCAACGATCGGGATTTCCACGGCAGTTGCCCTTGCCGACCGTTCATCGGCGGTCGAGGCGGATGAATCTGCCGCAGCGGCAGCGTCACTTTCGGTGGTGCCGACGACCACTGCGCCTCCCCCCACGGTGGTGGTGGTCCGTCGGCACCACGTCGTGCAGCCGGTGGGGCCCGGCAGAGGTACTCCCGACGAGGTGGCAGGGCCTGCTCAGGTGCCCGCAGCGGTAGATGGAGGACCAACCGAGGTCATCTCATCGGCGGCACCTTCCGCTCCCGTGTCGGTTCAGCCTGCGCCAGCACCAGTGGCTCCCCGTCCCACACCACCAACGACGGTTTCCCGAGCAAGCTGAGGACGATGGCAGCGATCGAGTGTCGGGCCATGGGAACGACCTGCCACCTCGAGGTGTGGGTAGCGGCCAACGATCCGACAGGTGAACAGGCTGGTCGGGTGCTCGAGGGAATGACCGGCCGACTCCGGGAACTCGAGGCTCGGTGGAGTCGATTCATCCCGGGAAGTGACGTCAGTCGCATGAACCGGCACGCCGGCGTTGACGTACCCGTATCCACCGACACCACCTCGCTCGTCGCTCAGGCGATCTCTGCATGGGAGCTCACCGGGGGCCTCGTTGATCCAACGGTTTTGCATGCGCTCGAGACCGCTGGCTACCCACCATCAGGATGGTTCTCGGATGCACCAACCACCTCGGGTTCCCGCCATTCGACCCGTGTCGTTCCGGGGCCCCAAGGCATTGTCGTAAATGCCGACGTGGGGACGGTGTTCCTGCCGACCGGTGTCGGATTCGATCCGGGAGGGATCGGGAAGGGACGTGCGGTCGACCTTCTCGTCGACTGGGCCCACGCCGCCGGTGCTCAGGGGGTATGTGCTGATCTCGGGGGAGATGTGAAGGTAAGCGGCACAGGCAGCGGTCCCGGGCGTGGGTCGTGGTGTGTCGCTGTCGACCACGGAGACGGCTTCATCGCGTCCGTGATCTTCGATCGGGGGACCGCTGGCGCAGTGGCGACGAGCTCTGTCCTCGCCAGACGATGGGACGGCCCCGAGGGGGCTGCCCACCACCTCATCGACCCCCGGTCAGGGCGACCGTCGACGTCCGACCTTGTTGCCGTCTCGGTGGTCGGGGCCGAGGCCATGTGGGCGGAGGTCGTGGCGAAGGCCGCAGTGATCGCGGGTTCGTCCCAAGGTCGAGTACTCGTCGAGCGGCTGGGCCTTTCGGCTTTGGCGTCGACGGTGGACAGGTCGGTGCTCCGCTGGGGATCCATCGACTCGTTTCTCGCAACCTCACAGCCCCACATGGTGCAGTCGTGACTGCGGTGCTCCTTCTCGCCCAGGCCAGTGGTGAGGAGTCGAAGTTGTGGTGGCATCTCGCCCGATCATCTGGGATCGTGGCCTGGGCGCTGGCGGCACTGGCCGTGCTGTGGGGCGTGGCACTCGCCACCCGGGCACTAGGTCGCCGACCTCAGGCCCCATGGTTGTTGGCTGTCCACCGTTTCCTCGGGCTGCTCTGCATCGTGTTCGTTGGCGTCCACCTCGTGGCGCTGTACATGGATCCCTTCATCAACTTCGGCCTTGACGATCTGTTCGTCCCACTGGCGTCATCGTGGAAACCGGTGGCGGTGGCCTGGGGGGTGGTGGCTCTCTACTTGCTGATCGCCGTTGAGATCACCTCGCTGTTGCGTCAACGCCTGCCGGCTCGGGTGTGGCGTGGGGTTCACTTCAGCAGCTACGCGATGTACGTGTTGGCGACCGTTCACCTGCTCGCAGCAGGTTCGGACCGAACCAACCCTGTGCTCCTCGGGTCGGTCGTGGCGACGGTGGCAGTGACCTTGTTCTTTCTTGCCTACCGGGTGGTGGGTCCAGGTCGTGCTGCGAGCGTGCGACGTGCAGCAGCGTCCTCAATGCCCACCGGCGTCAGGTAGTCACGGCCTTTCGGTGTGCGCCCCCCGGGGGTAGGAACAGATCCCCTTCATCGACGGCACCGTTGGTTGTGCTTGATGTGGCGCTAGTTGCGGGACGACGTGGGCCCGTTAGGCCGCCTTCCTGCCCCGCCCAAGGTCCGAGGCCTCAGGCGGATTCCTCCCACAGCGCGTTGAGTCGGCTCTGCACCTTGACGATCCAGATGATCGACCCAATGAGGGGGATGAGGTTCCACAACCCGGTGAGTGCCGAAATGTCGGTCTGTTTGCCAGCGGACTCGTACGTCGCCTTCACGTCGTTGGGGATGGTGAACCACAGGACGAATCCGATGAAGATGGCAAGGAGCAGGTTGACGACGGGCCCGAGCCCACTGTCGTTGTACTCCTTCATCTCACGACCCAGTTGGTAGAACCAGTACAGGCCGTAGATGCCCAGCGTGACGATGATGAGCAGGACCACCGCAATGGGTGAGCGGACCTTGAACGAACTTCCAGGACTGGGTGCAGGACTGGCGGTGTAGTCGGTCATGTGCGCACGGTAGCGGTTGGGTGCCGCGACGGGAGCGATGCCGCGTGAACTACGTCACTGCGTGCATCCCTGGGAGGTCGAACCCGGAATCCCTGGATGGACGACCCGTCACTCGACCCTTCCGCTGGTAGGGCGTGGTCTGCAGGTGGAGCGCTTCCGGTGAACTGGCGGAACGTGTGGTGGCGCTCGCCACTGGAACCTGTGCCGGTTCTCAGGTCGTCTCGGGTGGCGCGTTGGTGAATGCGGCGGCGTGGTCGCGTGCTTGTTGCAGCGTTCCGGACTGGCGGGGGCCTGCGACGCGGTAGTCGTTGGCATAGCCGTCGAGCACCTCGCCATCGTCGCCGAGCAGCCAGGCGGGTGCCATGCGCCGCGGCACGGTGATGACCCCGGTCGTCTCATCCGTCCCAAACAGGCGGTCCCAGATGGGGGTGGTGACGCCGAAGTTGCGCATAGGCGCCCCGAAGTGGTGGCGGAGGTGGTGACGTCGGGCCCAGCGTCCGTAGCGGTTCACCGGTGGGTGGGTGTGGATGCGACGGTGGGCCACTTCATAGGCGAAGTAGGTGGCGACCATGCCCGCTGTGAACGCTGTCGCCCATCGCCGATTGGTGGTGGCGGCCATCACCGGCCAAGCCACCGCGGTGGTCCCGGCGGCTGACGCGAGTTTCTTTGTGGCCGGCGAGAAATAGGTGACGTCGGCATGGTGGGTGAGGTGTTCACGCGAGGGAAGCCCGCGTCCCCTCATGACATGCATGGCGACGCGGTGCAGTCCGTACTCGGCCGCCGTCCAAGAGATGGCACCGGCGGCGGCTGCGCTGAGCGGTGAAGCCACGATGGTCACCCTCCGATCTTGGCAGACCTGGCCTACGCATGGCAGACCCGGTGGTGTCGAGATGCCTCCTCATCGGGGTCCGTCCGTGCCGACGCGCAGCAAGACCACGGTGGTGATTGTCGAAGTCACAAAGGACCTGCGGCGGTCACTGCCGACACCGTGGAGGCGTGTCCCGCGAGAGTCGCTCTGCGTGCCGGGTCGCCGACCCCAGCGAGTTCACCGCCACGCACCGTCATTCGGTGGTCAGGTCCGGTGGTTGGTGCACCGCGTCCGGGTCTGAGCGGACCGTATTCGTCGCGCCGGAAATCGCGTTCCCCGGCTGGGCGCCGGGGCGGTTGGTGCGCCCCCTGGGGGTCGAACCCAGATCCCTCGGATTAAAAGTCCGGTACTCTGCCATTGAGCTAGAGGCGCAAGGTCAATCACTGTAGGTGGTCCACTCCCGGGTGGTGCAGGGCCGTCGCTCCGGCTCCGTCCCTTGTGCCGGCTCGTGCCCTATGGCGCCGGAGCTCGATGCGCTGAAGTCGCTCCAGCGTCCGTTCTCCTGCCGGACAGGTTCAGCACGCACGTTGGGAAGTTCGGCACCGCCACCCTCATCCAGACGGCGGAGGCTTTGGCGTTCCCGGGTCGGGAAGAGGATTGTGGACCGATGGTCGGTGTGCCGGGTGGTCGACGAGACCATGGTCGCTGCCGGCACCATCAACTCGCCCGACACCGACCGGTTACCCATCACCGACGACCCGGACGTGGCGGTGGCGTGTGCCGTCGACCGCCTCGCCCGGGCCCAGTCGGTTACTGGCCCTGACCGAGTGTGTAGCCGGGCTTGCCGTCGAAGGTGTACAGCCCCTCGGTCTTGATGAAGTCGAAGCCGGCGTCATGCATCCGGCCCAACAGCGAGATGGCGTCAGCCGTCGACACCGTGCCACCGTCGGTCGCCGACATGAACCGGCAACGCCAATGGTCGGTGCAGAACGTCTCGGGCACACCACCGGGGTACACCTTCTGACCACGGTTCGAGATCATCACGAGCTTGAGGCCGTCGGTGGCGAGACCCTCAATGGCAGCTCCGAGTTCGTCGGGGGTGCCGGCATTCCAGTGCAGGAACACGTCGATGCCGACCTGCTCTTTCACGGCGGGCACCGTCTCTGACACCCGGATGGTGATGGGCTCGTCGGTGGCGGGGTAGGTCACGGCCTTGAGCACCTCGGGACGGCGTCCGATCCGCTCGATGACGGCGTCGGCGAACTCGCTGGTGCCGACCTTCTTCGTCGACACGCCTTCCTCGAAGATGTCGTAGGTGTGGATGCCATCCTCAATGGTGGTCAGCCAGGCATTGTGGACCTTCTCGGCCACGTCACCCTGTCCGATGTGGACCAACATCTGCACGGCACCGAGGAACAGGCCCGACGGGTTGGCCAGGTTCTGACCGGCACGACGCGGAGCGGAACCGTGGATGGCCTCGAACATCGAGACCTCCTGACCGATGTTGGCGCTGCCGGCGAGACCCACCGACCCTGCGATCTGGGCGGCAACGTCGGAGAGGATGTCGCCGTAGAGGTTCGGCATGACGATGACGTCGAAGGCCTCGGGTGTGTCGGCCAGTTTGGCGGCGCCGATATCGATGATCCAGTGCTCGTTTTCGATGTCGGGGTACTCGGTGGCGATCTCTTCGAACACCTTGTGGAACATGCCGTCGGTCAGCTTCATGATGTTGTCTTTGGTGAAGCAGGTGACCTTCTTGCGGCCGTAGCGCCGGGCGTACTCAAAGGCGTACCGGACGATCTTCTCCGTGCCGGGGATCGACAGGATCTTGAGGCACTGCACGACCTCGTCGGTCTGCTGGTGCTCGATGCCGGCGTAGAGGTCCTCCTCGTTCTCGCGCACGATCACCACGTCCATGTCGGGGTGCTTGGTGGCGATGTACGGCGAATACGACAGACATGGCCGCACGTTGGCGTACATGCCCAGCGTCTTGCGCACCGTCACGTTGAGGCTCTTGAACCCGCCACCCTGAGGGGTGGTGATTGGCGCCTTGAGGAACACCTTGGTGCGACGCAGCGACTCCCACGACGACGGTTCGATACCGGCGGAGATGCCCCGCTCGTAAACCTTTTCGCCGATCTCGATCTCTTCGATGTCGAGACGGGCGCCGCCAGCCTCGAGGATGCGCAGGGTGGCATCCATAATCTCGGGGCCGATGCCGTCGCCCCGGGCGACGGTGATGGGCACGTTCGCTGACGTCATGTGCTTGCTCCTCGATGGGTCGGGATGGGTCCGGAACACGTCCAGCGGTGTAGATGGATCGTTCCCGGGCGACAACGTATCGCCCCCACGCCCCGTGTCCCACATTGGACATGCCCGGTAGCCGTCGAGGTGGTCAGTCGGTGCAGGCGGGGGTTAAGGAGTGCCAGTGGGGTGACCCCGGCGACGGGAAGAGCCTGCCGCACGAAGGCGACGACAGAGGCCTACAACGGGGCCTCGAGACCGGTGCCGCCATCGAGGACCATCTCGCTGGACGGCCATGGTTGCGGAGTCCCCCGTTTCGATGGCGGCACGAACCTCGCCGATGGAGCGAACCGTTCCGGGGGTTCGCACCATGGTCGGTAGCCTCGCGGGCATGGCGATTGGTTCTGAGGACGGACTTCGGCTCGACCTCGACGACTGGTTCGCCCGGGACCTGCCCGAGCTGTGCGTGCCGTGGCCCCCGGGCGGTGCAACCGAACCGGCGCTGGTTCTTCTCAACGGGCGACTCGCTTCGGACCTTGGTCTTGACCCCGACGCACTCGCTCGTCCCACCGGTGTTGCGGTGCTCTGCGGTGATGCCGTGCCCGCTGGTGCCAACCCGGTGGCCCAGGCCTACGCCGGCCATCAGTTCGGCGGGTACTCGCCGCGCCTCGGTGACGGTCGGGCGCTGCTGCTCGGCGAACTCACCACCCCCGCCGCACGACGCGTCGACGTGCATCTGAAGGGTTCGGGGCGCACGCCGTTCGCCCGAGGCGGAGACGGCCGGGCGGCGCTCGGGCCGATGCTGCGCGAGTACCTCATCAGCGAAGCCATGGCCGCCCTTGACATCCCCACGACTCGGGTTCTTTCGGTGGGTACGACCGGGGACCTGGTGCGCCGAGAGGAGCTGGCGCCGGGTGCGGTGTTGGCGCGCGTCGCAGCCAGTCACCTGCGGGTCGGCACGTTCCAGTACGCCGCATCGCTCGGGGACCCTGACGTCGTCACGCGCCTCGTCACCCATGCGGCAACCCGACACCACCCCGGGGCGCTCGATGCCGACGACCCAGCGCTCGCCCTGCTCGACGCCGTCGTGGAGGTGCAGGCCGACCTCGTGGCGCGCTGGTCGGCGGTGGGATTCATCCATGGCGTGCTCAACACCGACAACGTCACCATCTCCGGTGAGACCATTGACTACGGCCCGTGTGCCTTCATGGACCGCCACGACCCCACGACCGTGTTCAGCTCCATCGATCACGGTGGTCGCTACGCCTTCGGGAACCAGCCGTCGATCACGCTTTGGAACCTCGCCCGACTCGCCGAAGCCCTACTGGGCGCCATGACCGGGGATGTCGACGCCAACGTGGCGTCGGCGACCGAGGTCCTCGAGACGTTTCCCGACCGCTACCGACGCCAGCTCCATGGGCACTACGCCGCCAAGTTGGGTTTCGTGGCCACCGACGACCGGCCGACAGATCACGCAATGTCGTCGGTGGTTGGGGATCTCGTCGACGATCTCTCTGCGGCCATGACCTCAGCCCAGGTCGACCACACGACGTTCTTTCGTCACCTCGGCCGCGCTGCCGCCGGCGACGACCGGCCGCTCGCCGACCTCGTTGGGGACGACGCCGCGCTGCTCGAATGGCTTGAGCGATGGCGGACGGTCCGACTCGTCGACCGGCGACCGGCCGAGGTCGTTTCGGCGGCCATGGACGACGTCAATCCGCTGTACGTCCCTCGCAACCACCTCGTCGAGGAGGCGCTCGCCGCCGCTGTCGACGGCGACCTCGGTGCGTGTTCCGACCTGCTCGATGTGCTCGCCGACCCGTTCACGCAGCGGCCCGGTTTGGAGCGGTACGCCGAGCCGGCACCGGCGAGCTTCGGCCCCTACCGAACCTTCTGCGGCACCTGAACGAGTGCGCCCACCAGTTCCCGCGGTGGCTCAGTCCCCCCGGTAGATGACCCCACTGGTGCAGGTCTCGCGAACCTCCACGGCAACGAGTCCGGGCAGGTCGGGTGCGATCCGGGTCCACAGCCAGCGGGCGATCACCTCGCTGGTGGGGTTGTCGAGGCCGGGAATGTCGTTGAGCAGTCGATGGTCGAGCTGGTCGACGATCGGTGTCACCACAGCGGACACGTCGGCGAAGTCGGTCACCCAGCCCGATGTGGCCCCCACCGGGCCCTCAAGGCTGACCCTGACGCGGAACGAGTGACCGTGGAGCCGGGCACACTTGTGGTCGTCGGGCACGTTGGGCAGGCGGTGGGCCGCTTCGAATCCGAACTCACGGAACAGTTCCATCGGGTCCAGTGTGCCCCACTCCGCCGCTGCACGGCGATTGCGCCAGACGGTGGCTCGCGCCACCATGACCCCATGACCCGACGTCGTCACCGCCTCGGCCCCGGGTTCGCCGGAGGTGTTCTCGCCCTTGTGACGGCGTCGCTCGGTGGTGTGGCGCTGTGGCGGCGTTTGCCCGAGGCGCGGCGCACCCGCCTGCGGCGATCGGCACGCGTCTGGCGTCTCACGGCGCGCCGGGGGATCCACTACGCCGTGGTGAAGCTCACCGGTGTGGCCGTCGGCGATCGTCGACGTCAGGAACTTGAGGATCGGTTCGCTGTTGCCACCGCACAGGACGTCGCTGCCGAACTCGGTCAGATGAAGGGCGTGCTCATGAAGTTGGGCCAGCTCGCCTCGGTGGTTGTTGACGGTCTGCCCCCCGAGGCCCGGGCGGCACTCGCCCAACTGCAGGCCGACGTGCCCCCCATGGCGCCGTCGGTGGCTGCGGGGGTGGTGACCGCGGATCTCGGTGCTCCACCCGAAAAGGTGTTCCTCGACTTCGACGTCGAACCGGTGGCGGCGGCATCGATCGGTCAGGTGCACCGTGCGGTGACCCGCAGCGGTCACCGGGTGGCGGTCAAGGTGCAGTACCCCGGGGTGGCCGACGCCATCCGCGCCGATCTCGACAACGCCGAGATGCTGTACGGCTTGTTGTCGGCAGTGGCGTTACCCGGACTTGAACCCGCTGCGCTCGTGGCCGAACTTCGTGAGCGGATGGGGGAGGAGCTCGACTACCGGCTCGAGGCGACCAACCAGCGCCGGTTCGCTGAGCGCTACCGGGGCCACCCGTGGATCCGGATTCCAGGTGTGGTCGACGACCTGTGCAGCGAACACGTGTTGACCACCGACTGGTGTGACGGGCGCGGGTTCGCTGAGATCGAGGTGGCCGACGAGGCGACCCGTCAACACATCGCCGAGGTGGTGTTCCGTTTCGCTCAGGGTTCGGTGCTGCGGTACCGGTCGTTCAACGGTGACCCGCACCCCGGCAACTACCGCTTCGCCGATGACGGCACCGTGGTGTTCTTGGATTTCGGTCTGGTCAAGCACTGGCCCGACGAGGAGTTCTCCGGGTTGATGGCGGTGCTGGGCCCCGTGCTCGACCAGGATCCCGAACGACTCGTCGACCACATGGTCGAAGCCGGATTCCTGGCGCGTGACCATCGTCTGTCCGCCGAGCAGGTGTGGGCCAGCGTCTCCGCTCCGTACGAGCCGTACTTCCACGACGAGTTCACGTTCACGCCGTCCTTCGCCGCCGAGGCCATGCGCAACATCGCCGATCCGACCGGGCCGAACCGTGCGGTGATGCGCGCGTTGAACCTGCCGGGTTCGTTCGTGATTGTCAATCGGGTCCTGTGGGGCATGGGTGGGTTGCTGGGCCGGTTGGGCGCCACCAACCGTTGGCGGGGAATCCTTGAGGAGTACCTCTTCGACAGGCCACCGGCCACCCCCATGGGGCACGCCGAAGAGGCGTGGCGTTCGGCGCAGTCGTCGTCAGAGATTCGGCGGTAGGAACGCCAACTCGTCGTCGACGAGCTCGACCCGCTCGCCGAGTACCACCCCTCGTTCGCCGTGATGGGTGAGGTGACGTCCCCCCAGGTTCGGGACCCGCACGAAACCCAGCCCGTGGGATTCCTCAACGACGTAGATCACCCCGCCGTGGCTGACGACGAGGATCTCGGCCCCGGCGTACTCGCGATGGAGGTGGTCAAGCGCTCCGTGGACCCGTTCGAGGAAGGGCTCGGTGGGTTCGAACCCCGGTGGGCGCCGCGTTGCGTCGAGGTACCCCGGCCACGCCGATTCGATCTCGTCCTTGGTCAGTCCCTGCCACTCGCCGGCGTGACGTTCCCGCAGGCGCGGATCGACGAGTACCGGACCGACACCGAGTTGTTCGGCCACGATGCCCGCCGTTTCTACGGCTCGGCCGAGGTCGGACGCCACGATGAGGTCCACCGAACCGACACGGTCGGCCGCGGCGTTGGCCTGGAGTCGACCGAGATCTGACAGCGGGGGGTCCTCTTGGCCCTGCCACCGACCGAGGGCGTTCCACTCGGACTGGCCGTGGCGAACGAGCAGGATGCGGGTCACCCCCCGACGGTACCAATTCCGGTTGGGGCCGCCGCCGCACGTGGTGGGCGCGGCGGGCCCGGGTAGTCTCCGCCCATGCCGACACTGCGGATGTTCGCCTCGGCGCGTGACGCTGCGGGGTGTGGGGTCGACGTCGTTGAGGGGGTGACCGTCGCCGAGGTTCTCGCCGCGGCCCAAGCCCGCTACGGCGACCGGTTCGCTGCGGTGCTCCCGACGTGTCGCGTCTGGCTCAACGGTGAGGAATGTTCCTACGAGGCCCCCGTTGGTGACGATGATGAAGTGGCGGTGCTCCCACCGGTGTCAGGCGGATGCGGACCGGATCGATTCGTTTCTGGCCGGTGCTCTCAGTGACGGCGTCGGCGAACCCGGTGCTCGATCGTGTGGTCGAACCGCCCACGACCGGCGTGGTCCACGTCGGTCTGGCGCTGGTGTGGATCGCCGCTCAGGTGGTGGCGCTGCTGGCCGGCGTGTGGGGTGTCGCCGTGCTGTTCGCCGTGGTCGGCGGCGTGGCGGGACTGCAGGCGGCAAGGTCGTGGCGGGCGCTTGGCATCGGCGCCAACCGGATGGTGGCGGGTTGGGGGCCGGTGTCCGTGACGGTGCTCGCCGTGTTCGGGCCCACCTGGGCGGGTGTCGGACTGTTCGCCGTGGCGGTGACGGCGATCGTCGTGTCGGCGGGCTCACGCAGCCGAGGCGGTCCGCTTGCTGCGGCGGGTGCCACCGTCCGTTGTGCGCTGGGACCCGGCGTGGTCGGTATCTCGCTGGTGCTGCTCTTTGACACCGGCTGGGCGGCGGTGGCGATGCTGCTGATCCTCGTCGCCGGCTACGACCTGGCGTGTTGGGTATGGGGTGGGGACGACGTCGGGCCGTACCTGAGCCGTGTCGTCGGGATGATCACGGTCATGGTGCTCACGTTGGCCGCCTCGGCGGTCCACACCGTGTTCGAACTCGACCCGTTCGGCCCGGTGGCCGTGGTGTGGGTGTTCGGCGGTCTTGCCGCCACGCTCTGTCCGTTGGGACCGATGGTCGGTTCCCTCGTGCTGCCCAGCGCGTCGGCCGAGGCACCGGCGTTGCGTCGGATCGATGTGCTCATGGTCGCCGCACCGATCTGGTTGGCGGCCATGTGGGGCTACCTCGGCTAGACCGCTCCGGTCTCGTCCGAGCCGGATCGGAACGAGTCGTAGATGTGCAAAAGGGTGCGTTTTTGGTCCTCGGTGAGGTGGGGGTCACGCCGGATGTGGGTGGGCAGGTCGGCACCGCCGGGTTCGTCGAGGATGCCGGCACGCACATAGAGCGATTCGGCGGAGATCTCGAGCGCCTTGGCGATGCGTTGGAGGATGTCGGCCGACGGTCGGCGCAGCCCCCGTTCGACCTGGCTGAGGTACGGGTTCGAGATGCCGGCGCGTTCGGACAACTTGCGCAGGGACAACTCCGCTGCACGGCGCTGCTCGGCGATGAACTGTCCGAGATCACCCAGTCGCTGCTCAAGTTCGCTCACACCCCCGATGGTACGGCCACCGTCGCACCATCGGGTCGCCCGGGGTTGTCGGCGGGTGCGGGTCGGGCTGACAGGGGGGTGGGAGAGACCCCCCGGTAGGCTTTGCTCCGTGACGTCGGTGGCCATGTTGTCCATGCATACCTCGCCGCTCGCCCAGCCGGGTGTCGGTGACAGCGGGGGGATGAACGTCTACGTCCGCGAACTCGCTGGTGCGCTGGCGCGCGCCGGGGTGGACACCACCGTGTTCGTTCGTCGCTGGCGGGACGGCCTCGCCGAGGTGAGCGAACCCGAACCGGGTTTCCGCGTCGTGCACGTTGACGCCGGCCCGGTGTCACTGGCCAAAGAGGATCTCCCCGAGGTCGTCGACGAGTTCGCCGACGGGGTGGCCGCCGTGCTCGGCGCCGAAGCTCCCGTGTCGGCGTTGCACGCCAACTACTGGCTGTCGGGTCGTGCCGCACATCGGCTCAAGCACCAGTTGCAGCTGCCGCTGGTGTGCACGTTCCATACGCTGGCGCGCGTCAAGGCGGACGTGGGGGAGTTCGAACCGGCCGGACGGGTCGATGCCGAGGCTGAGATCATCGGATGCGCCGACCGTCTGTTGGCCTCGTGCCAGGCCGAGGCGGACCAACTCGTCGACCTGTACGGCGCCGCACCGGACCGCATCGAGATCGTGCCCCCCGGGGTCGACCACGCGTTCTTCTCCCCGGGGTACGCGCCCGGTGAGCGGGCCGGGGCTCGAGCCGCGCTCGGACTCGGGGACGCTCCGATGCTGTTGTTCGTCGGGCGGATCCAGCCGCTCAAACGTGCCGGTCTCGCCGTTGCGGCACTTGCTTGCATGCGTCGCCGTGACGCCACCCTGGTCATCGTGGGCGGCCCGAGCGGTGCCGACGGTGAGAGGGAACTGGCGTCGGTGCGGGCGCTGGCCGATGCGGCCGGGGTTGCCGATCGGGTGCGGTTCGTTCCGCCCCAACCCCACCACCTGTTGTCGAGTTGGTACCGGGCTGCGGATCTCGTGGTGGTGCCGAGCCGGTCGGAGTCGTTCGGTCTGGTCGCCCTTGAGGCGGCGGCGTGTGGCACGCCGGTGGTGGCGGCTGCGGTGGGGGGCCTCACCTCCATCGTTGACGACGGGGTCACGGGTCTGCTCGTCGACGGCAGTGACCCCGCCGTGTGGGCGGCTCACCTTGACGCCGTGCTCGACGACACCGACGGGTCACGGGCCATGGCGCACGCCTCGGTGGTGCGGGCCCGGCACTACACCTGGCCGACCGCCGCGGGGCGTCTGCGGCGCCTGTACACCGACCTCGCCCAGCGGGAACCGGTGCTGTGCTGAGCGGACCGCCTCAGGCAGCCGATGGGGCCTGTCGTGGCTGACCGGGTGGCCACCGGCGACGAGTTCGCCGCAGCCGAAGCGCTCGTTGACCGCTGGCTCGAACGCCAACTGGCCGACAACCCGGCGGTGGCTGCCCTCGACCGTGGCGAACCCGGTGAGCATCGCTGGTACCTGCGGCTGCGTGGGGAGGAAAAAGAGGTGTTCACCATCTGGTGGACTCTCGGCCAGCGCACGTTGCACTACGAGACGTACATGATGCCCGCCCCCGAGGAGAACCAGGCTGCGGTGTACGAACTGTTGTTGCGACGCAACGCCAAGGTGTTCGGTGCGGCGTTCAACATCGGTGATGAGGACGCCGTGTACCTCGCCGGCCAGATCGCCGTGGCGCACCTCGACGAAGGGGAACTCGACCGGATCCTCGGAACGTTGTGGGAGTGGGTGGAGCGGACATTCCGTCCTGCGATGCGCCTCGGTTACGCCTCCCGCTTCGTCGGGTGAGCGTGTCGTCACCCTCGATGGTCATCGACGGCTGATGCGCCCCGAGGCGTTGGGGCTGACCCCGCTGCTCCCTAGCGTCGGTGATTGTCCGGGATCCGGTTCGGGTGGCTCCTTCGGGGAAGGGAACCTCCCGACCGGTCCCGGCGCCCGCCTCGGACGGCACACCGTGGTGCGTCACCGTTGGGGCCGGCGGTGACCTCCGCTGCAGGGTCCCACCCTGCCCACGCGTTGTTGCGGCCTCCGCTGTGGGTGGTGTTCTCGATCACGGTGTCGGGGATCTTGTCGAACACGCTCATCAACGCGCCGTTGCCCGACATCATCTCGGCGTTCGGTCGGGGTGACGGTGCGGCGGGTCTGCTCGTCGCCGCCGCCACCCTGCCCGGCATCGTGGTGGCCCCCGCCATTGGGTTGCTCGCCGACCGGTTCGGTCGCCGCGCCGTGCTGCTGCCGTGCCTCATCGTGTTCGGTCTGGCCGGTCTGGCCTCATCGTTCGCCCCGACCTTCGAGTCGCTCGTGGGTCTGCGGTTCGTTCAGGGGGTCGGGTCGGCGGGGCTGATCAACCTCGGGGTGGTCCTCATCGCCGACTACTGGGAGGGTGCCGACCGTGCCCGTGTCATTGGATGGAACGCCGCGGTCCTGACCGTGTCGGTGGCCATCATCCCGCCCCTCGGCGGTGGCCTCGCCGCCCTCGGAGGGTGGAGGTGGTCGTTCGCCCCGTTCGTCCTCGCGCTGGTTGCCGCGGTGGCGGTGGCCCGTTACGTGCGCAGCACCCCCCGGCAGGGAGCGCACTCGTTCGTTGAACAGATCCGTGGCGCGGCGGTCGTGGTGCGCAGCCCCATCGTGCTCGGGTGCATCGCGTTCGGGACCGTGTTCTTCATCCTCACGTTCGGCCTCATCCTGACCGCCCTTCCGCTCATGTTGGAACAGCGCTTCGGTCTCGGGGTCGGGTTGCGGGGGCTGGTGTTCGTCGCTCCGGCGCTCGGGGCCACGCTGGTGGCGTTCAACATGGGCAAGCTCCGGGTGCGTTTCGGGGCGAGACGACTTCTCGTCGCGGGGGCGGTGTTGTTCGCCGTCGGGTACCTCACCATGGGTTTCCTGCCGGTGCTCGCCCTCGTGGTGCTCGGCGCGTTCATCCACGGCCTCGGTGAGGGCGGCACGGTCCCGACGGTGCAGGAGCTGGTGGCGAGCGCGTCCCCACCGGAGAGTCGAGGCGCGGTCGTGGCCGTGTGGGTCGGGTTCGTCCGGCTCGGCCAGACCATCGGGCCGCTCGCTGCCGCGGCGTCGGTGGCTTCGTTCGGGTTCGGTCCGACCTATGGCGCAGGTGTGGTGCTGGCGGGGATGCTCGCCGTCACCACCGCCGTGTTCGGTTCCCGGTTCCGGCCCCGACAGCAACCGGGTTGAACGCACCCTCGGCAGTTGGGTGGTGGGGGGTAGGTTGTCGCCGTGACCACTGCCCAACCGGACCTGCCACCCCTGCGACTGACGATCATCGGTGGCGGTCGCATGGGTGAGGCGCTCCTAGGTGGACTGCTCGCCGCCGGGTGGGCACCGCCTGCCGACCTCGGCGTCGTCGAACCCGACCCGCAACGGCGCCAGACGCTCGCCGAGCGGTACCCCGGGGTGCGGGTCACCGACACCGTCGGCCCGAGCGAGGGGGCCGTGGTTGCGGTCAAGCCCGGGTACGCCACCGAGGTGTGCGCCGGTCTCGGCGACCTCGGGGTGGCCCGGGTGCTGTCCATTGCCGCGGGGGTCACCACGTCCCGCCTCGAGGAGGCGATCGGAGCGCCGATGGCCGTGGTGCGCTCCATGCCGAACACCCCTGCGCAGGTTGGCGCGGGAGCCTCGGCGGTGGCGGCAGGCAGTCACGCCACCGAGGACGACCTGGTGTGGGCCGAGTCGGTTCTCGGGTCGGTCGGTGTCACGGTGCGGGTCCCCGAGGATCTCCTCGACGCCGTGACCGGCCTGTCGGGTTCAGGGCCCGCCTACGTGTTCTTGATGGTCGAGGCCCTCATCGACGCCGGTGTCGCCCAAGGTCTCCCCCGGGAAGTCGCCGGGGCGCTCGTGGTGCAGACCGTTGCCGGTGCGGCGGAGATTCTGAACCGCACCGGCGCGTCGGGCACCGACGCGGCGGAGCACCGCGAGGCGGTGACCTCCCCGCAGGGCACCACCGCGGCGGGTCTTGCCGTCCTCGACGGGCGCGACCTGCGGGGCATCGTTGCCGAGGCGGTGGCGGCTGCCACGGCGCGTTCGCGCCAACTCGGCGCCAGCTGAGCGGTATCGCAGCTCCCATGGCGGGTGACCGCTGACACGTCCGGGAATCGCGGGGTCGCAGTCCGGTAGCGTGCGGGCGATGCCGCTGCGATACGACACGGTGACGTTCATGTCCGACTACGGCCACACCGACGAATTCGTCGGCGTGGTGCATTCGGTCATCCGTTCGATCGCCCCCCAAGCGGCGGTGGTCGACCTCACCCACGGGGTCGCCCCTTACGACGTGCGCGCCGGTGGTCTGGTGCTGGCCCGCTCGGTGCAGTACCTGTGTCCCGGTGTGGTGATGGCGGTGGTCGACCCCGGGGTCGGGTCGGAACGTCGCGCCGTCGCCGTGGAGGTCGGGGACGGTCAGTCGGTGCTCGTGGGTCCCGACAATGGTCTTCTCGCCCCGGCGGTGGCCATGTGCGGTGGCGCCACGAGAGCGGTCGTGCTCGACGACCCCGAGTTTCAGCTGGCCACACCCGGGACGACGTTCGCCGGTCGCGACGTGTTCGCCCCCGCCGCCGCCTGGTTGTGCACCGGGGTGCCCCTCGAGTCTCTTGGCACCCTCATCGACCCTGCTGGTCTGTTGCCGGGCATTCTGCCGGTGGCCCATGTCGACGACGCCGACCCCGCGGTGCTGGTGTCCGAGGTGCTGTGGGTGGACGGTTACGGAAACGCGCAACTCAACGTCGACCCTGACGAACTCGATGACCTCGTGGGTGCCGGCGAACCGGTCGAGTTGTCCTTCGCAGACTCGAGCCGGGTGGCTCAGCGCGCCGCGTCGTACGCCGCGGTGTCGACCGGTGCGGTCGGGCTCGTCGTCGACTCCTACGGGCTGGTGTCGGTGGTGGTGGACCGGTCGTCAGCGGCAGGGGAACTCGGCCTCGTTGCGGGCGCCGAGGTCCGGTTGCGCGCCGTGGATCCGTCATCGGGTGTGCCGGGAGGGGTCAGTGTGTCCATTGGGGATCCGGGGAGACGTCCATGAGACAGGGAACGACCATCGCACTTGCCATCCTCTTGTTGTTGATCGTCGGTGCCACCTTCCTTCAGCTGGTGGTGCTGGCCCGATGACGACCGCTTGACCCGCCCCTGCGCACCGGGCCGTGGTGTGCCGCACAGGAACCGTCCAGGAGACCAACGACGTGAATCTCGCATCCATCATTGATCCGCACCCCGACGACGCGTGCGCGCTCATGAGCCGCGGGAAGCCGACCACCTTCGGCGAGTTGCGCCAGCAGGTCGCTTCCCTGCGGGGCGGGCTTTGCGCCCTCGGCCTCGAACCCGGCGACCGGTTCGCCATGGTGTGTGGCAACAACTGGTACTTCGTGGCCTCGTGGTTGGCGGCGCTCGGTGCCGGTCTCGTGGTCGTCCCCATCAACCCGACGGTGCCCACCCCCGAGTTGCAGCGCCAGTTGGCCATGGTCGGGGCCCGTGCGCTGTTGGTGTCGCCGACGGCGACCAAGGCGGTGGCCGGCCTCGACCGTTCCGCACTCCCGTCGCTCGAGTTCCTCGTGGAGACCGCCGGCCTCGACGTCGAGGGAGCGGTCTGCCTCGACGATCTCGTCGGTCACGAGCCGACGCCGGTGGTGGACCGGGCCGCCGACGACCTCGCCGTGCTGATCTTCACCAGCGGTACTGCCGGTGCACCCCGCGCCGCCATGTTGACCCACGGGAACCTGCTGGCGAACCTCGAACAGATCCAGGCCTCCGACGGTCGTCGCCAACTCGCCTCCGACGTGTCGCTTGGTGTGCTGCCGTTCAGCCACATCTTCGGACTCAACGTGGTGCTGAACCTTTCGCTGTACGCCGGAAGCAAACTGGTTCCCGTCGAACGTTTCGATCCGTCGTCGGCGTCGGACGCCATTGTCCAGCACCGGGTCACCATCGTCGGTGGGGCCCCACCGATGTGGACGGCGTGGGCGAGCCTGCCCGGGTTGGCCCCTGACACGTTTTCCACCGTGCGTCTCGCCTCGTCGGGGGCGGCCAAGTTGCCGGTGGAGACCGCCCAACTTTTCGATGACCGGTTCGGGGTGAGGATCACCGAGGGGTACGGGCTGACTGAGACGGCGCCGGTGGTGACCACCGCTACCGGAGGCAACGCTCCGTGGGGTTCGATCGGTGCGCCTTTGCACGGCGTTGAGGTCCGTCTCGTCGACACCGACGGGTTTGACGTGCTCATCGGTGACGCCGGTGAGTTGTGGGTGCGCGGCCCCAACGTGTTCGCCGGCTACTGGGAGGACCCCGACGCCACCGCCGAGGTGTTGGGTCCCGACGGGTGGTTGCGCACCGGTGACATCGGCATCGTCGACGACGATGGCAACCTCTATCTCGTCGACCGGGTCAAGGACATCATCATCGTGTCGGGGTTCAACGTGTACCCCGCCGAGGTGGAGGAAGTCCTCGCCGACCACCCGGCGGTGGCGGCGGTGGCCGTCGTCGGCGTGCCTCACCCCTATTCGGGTGAGGCGGTCAAGGCTTGGGTGGTGCTCGAGCCGGGTCGGTCCACCGACGAGAACGAACTCGCCGGGTGGTGCGCTGATCGTCTGGCCCGATACAAGTGTCCTGACAAGGTGACGTTCGTCGAGGAGCTTCCGGTGGCGCCTTCAGGAAAGTTGCTGCGCCGGAACCTGCGCTGAACCTCTCTTCCGTCGTGGTGTGGGGCGCGCTCGTGACTTTGTGAACGGGGGCACGAGCACGGTAGGGTAGGGGTTGGAATGGCTTCCTCCCGCAGGATTCCCGAGGCCACCGTGGCCCGACTCCCGGTGTATCTGCGCACCCTCGCCGAGGCTGCTGAGGATGGGGTGAGCACCATCTCGTCCGAGCGACTCGCCGAACTCGCCGGGGTCAACGCCGCCAAGGTGCGCAAGGACCTCTCTCATCTCGGTTCGTACGGCACCCGAGGCGTCGGTTACGACGTCGACTACCTCGCCTACCAGATGAGTCGCGAACTCGGTCTGACCGAGGAACGTGCCGTGGTCATCGTCGGGGCGGGAAATCTCGGTCAGGCCCTGGCCAACTACGGCGGGTTCTCCAGTCGGGGGTTTCCGATCCTGGCGGTCGTCGACAGTGACCCCGCCAAAGTGGGTCGGGTCATCGCCGGTGTGCGGGTGCGACCCGTCGAGGACCTGCCGGCCATCGTCGCGGAGGCGGTCAACACCATCGGGGTGGTGGCGACCCCTGCCGGGGTGGCCCAGTCCGTCGCCGATCGTCTGGTGGAAGCCGGCGTGCGATCGATTCTGAACTTCGCCCCGGTGGTGCTGACGGTCCCCGACGAGGTACTCGTCCGCAAGGTGGACCTCGCCACCGAGCTGCAGATCCTGTCCTTTTACCAGCAGCGTTCCTCTCGTCGGTCGCCGCGACGTTCGAGCGCCGGGGCGGCCTGAGCATGGTGACCTCTGACACACCGACGCCCTGGCGTCGACTGGTGCCCGTCCCGGGTTGTCACCGTGCGTCGCCAGCGGGGATGCTGTGGGGAGTGGCGGCACGCCACCCGGCTTGCCCGCCGGTGCGTGGCAACGAACAGGAGTGGTTGTAACGGTGTCTGTGGTGGTGATCGGACTCAGCCACCGAGGTGTGGACCTCGACCTGCTTGGTCGCATGACGGTGCCTGACACCGACGTGGTCAAGGCACTGACTGATCTGTCGAGCCGCCCCAACATCGGGGAGGCGGTGGTCCTGTCCACCTGCAACCGGGTGGAGGTCTACGTCCTCGCCGAACGGTTCCACGGGGCCTACGACGATGTTCGCGAGTTCTTCAGCACCTGGTCGCACCTGCCACCCGAACGTTTCGCTGACGCCCTCTACGTTCACTACGACCTTGACTGTGCCCGCCATCTCTTCGAGGTCACGGCGGGTCTCGACTCGGCGGTGGTCGGCGAGGCCGAGGTGCTCGGTCAGGTGCGCAAGGCCTGGGAACGCGCCCAGGAGGCGGGGACGGCTGGACCGGCGCTGAACCTGTTGTTCCGTCACGCCATCGAGGTCGGCAAGCGGGCCCGCACCGAAACCTCCATCGGCCGTCACATCGCCTCGGTGTCGAGCGCCGCGGTGGCCATGGCAGCCGAGCGACTCGGATCGTTCGAAGGCCGTCGCATCCTGGTGTTGGGCGCCGGGGAGATGGCCAGTGGCATGGTTCGTTCGCTGGCAGGAAGTGGTGTGGCTGAGGTGATGGTGGCCAATCGCACCTGGGAGCGTTCGGTCGAACTCGCCGAACAGGTCAACGGCCGGGCGGTGCCACTCGGGGATCTGGCTGAGGCGCTGGCCGCAGCAGACCTGCTGCTCACCGGTACCGGCGCGGCGGAACTCATGGTGTTGCACGCCGATCTCGCCGACGTCATGGTGGCGCGCAACGCTGGCGACCCCCGACCCCTGCTCATCGTCGATGTCGCCGTGCCTCGCGACGTCGACCCCGATGCTGCGGCGCTCGATGGTGTGACGCTGCTCGACATGGACGATCTGCGGACCTTCGCCGAGGCTGGACTCACCGCACGTCGCGGCGAGATCGCCTTGGTGCGCGAACTGGTGAACGCCGAGGTGGACCGGTTCGGTGCGGTGACGTCGGCCCGTGAGGTGGCGCCGTTGGTGGCTGCGCTTCGGGACCGCGCCGAGCTGGTGCGCCAGGCGGAGATCGATCGGGTGGCGACACGGCTCGAGGGTCTCGACGAGCGCCAGCGCGACGCCATCGAGGCACTCACCAGGGCGATCGTGGCCAAGTTGCTGCATGAACCCACGGTGGGGCTCAAAGAGGCGGCGGGTACGCCGCGTGGCGAGCGCCTAGCCGAGTCCCTGCGTCACCTGTTCGATCTCTGAGCAGGCCGTGGTGCCGCTTCGCATCGCCACCCGGGGCTCGGAGCTCGCGCTGTGGCAGGCCCGTCACGTGGCGGACCTCCTTACCGCCGCCGACCCCTCGATTGAGATCGAACTGGTGGTGGTCCGCACCACCGGGGATCAACGTGTGGATGTCCCCATCTGGGAACTCGGGGGCAAAGGGGTGTTCGTGGCCGAGGTGCGCACCGCCGTGCTCGACGGGCGCGCCGAGCTCGCTGTGCACTCCGCCAAGGACCTTCCTGCGGTACCGGTCGAAGGTCTCGAGCTCGTCGCCGTACCTGAACGCGCCGACGCCCGCGACGCATTGGTGGGTGGTGCGCTTGAGGACCTCGCTCCCGGTGCGCTGGTGGCGACGGGTTCGGTGCGACGTCGTGCCCAGCTGGCGTGGGCCCGCCCGGACCTGCGGTTCTGCGGGGTGCGCGGGAACATCGCCACCCGTTTGGACCACGTCGGACGAGATGGCATCGACGCCGTCGTCGTGGCGGTCGCAGCCCTGGACCGTCTGGGTCTCGCCGATCGCATCACCGAGGTGCTCGACCCGTCGGTCATGTTGCCCCAGGTCGGGCAGGGTGCGCTGGCCGTCGAGTGTGGTTCCGACGCAGGCGACGACCTGCGGGCCGCGTTGGCGTCCATCGATCACCGGCCGTCACGGCGGGCGGTGGACGCAGAACGGGGGTTCCTCGCCGAACTCGGGGGCGACTGCGACCTGCCGGCAGGTGCGCACGGCGTGATTGATGGTGACGGGGTGCGTCTCACCGGCCTGTTGGCGTCGCCCGACGGACACGTGGTGGTGCGACGTGTCGACGCAGGGAACGACCCCGCAGCCGTCGGCCGCGGGGTCGCCCGGTATCTGCTCGAAGAGGGGGGCGGCGCCAGCCTCATGGCCGGCCGCCCTGATTGACCGCTGAGCGGTCAGTTGCCGCTCAGGCTGCTGGCGAGGCCTTGGCGGGCTTGTTCTTGGTGACCGCCTTGGCCACCGACTTGGTCATGGCCCGCTGACGCTTGAGCAGCTCGATGGCGAACACGTACTGGCGATCGATGAACTCGCTCATGCCGCTGCCCACCTTGGCCCGGGCGGGGGCGAGGTCGGGGGCGATGCGGTCGGCGACGCCGACGGCACGCTTGGCGAGGTCGGTGGCGGGAGTGCGGGCCTGGTCAATGCCGTCGAGGACGGTGGCCTGCACGTCGGTGAGCCGGTCGAGAACGGGGTTGGTCATGGTGTCGAACCTCCGTGGTTCGTCGGTGGAGATCGTCGGTCGGTCTCCAGTGGTGGTGGGCCGGTGTGGCCCGCTGAGTGCCAGTAAAGCGGAAGGTGCTTGCGATGACAACCATTCCGCTAGCAAAAGTTAGCATGACGTTTGTCACGCACCCGCAATTCGCTGCGGGAGGCCCTGGTGCCAACGGCCGGGGCCAAGTGGTGCGATGCTGACGGGGTGCGGGTCGGATTCTTCGTTGTCGTCATCGGCTGGTTCGCCGGGTGGTGGCTTCTCAGCAGGGTTCCCCGCCTCACCCCATCACGGTCCGTTGACGGACTGTCCGAGGGTGCACTGGCGTCGGTCAGCGTGATCATTCCCGCCCGCAACGAGGCGCACAACCTTCCTCACCTGCTGGGCAGTCTCAACGCTCAGTCTCCCGGCCCCCGGGAGGTCATCGTCGTCGACGACGGGTCCACCGACGGCACCGCTGCGGTCGCCCGAGACCTCGGTGCCACCGTGATCCAAAGCGCCCCGCTGCCCGACGGGTGGACGGGAAAGTCGTGGGCCTGCTCGCAGGGGGCTGAGGCGGCCAGCGGCGCGGTACTCGTGTTCCTCGACGCCGACGTCCGCCTGCTCGAGGGTGGCCTCGCCGCCGTCGTCGACGCCCACCAGCGACTCGGTGGCCTCCTGTCGGTCCAGCCCTACCACCGTATGGAACGCCCCTACGAACGTCTGTCCGCGGTGTTCAACACCATCGCCGTCATGGGGGTGGGGGTCGCCGGACCCGGACGCGAAGGGCGCTCAAATGGTGCCTTCGGACCATGCCTGGTCACGAGCACCGAGGATTACCACCGCGTCGGGGGCCACGGCGCCGTGCGCGACGAGATCCTCGAGGACCTCGCCCTCGGCAAGGTGTTCGCCGAGTCCGGTCAGCCGGTGCACGGTGCCGGCGGTCGTTCAACGGTCGAGTTCCGGATGTACCCCCAGGGTCTCGGTCAGCTCGTTGAGGGATGGTCGAAGAACATGGCCTCCGGGTCGGCCCGCATCGGCCGGGTGCGCCTGTTGGCAACCATCGTGTGGGTGTGTGGCGTCATGGGCGCCTCGGCGGAGATGGTGCAGTGGCTGGTTGGGGTCGGGTCGGCGTCGACTGCCGACGTCTGGGTCGGGTACCTCCTGTTCGCGGCGCAGCTGGCGGTCATGTGGCGCCAGTTGGGGAACTTCGGCTGGTGGCCGGTGGTCGCCTACCCGATCCCCTTTGCCGCCTTCGTCGTGGTCTTCTTCGACTCGTTGTGGTTGACGGTGGTCCGGCGGCGGGTGCGCTGGCGGGGACGGACCATCCCCCTCCCCGAGCGGCGACGCCCGCTTCGGCGGGCCCGGGAGGGTTGAGTGATTCTCCGACTTCCTGACACGTGGGCGGTGGTGTTCGGCAGCCTCATGTGGGCGGTGCTGGGCACGGCCACCGGCTACGTGATGCACCGCATGTCGGTGTTGCGCTTCGACCACGACAACTTCCTGACGCGGCTGCGGCCCTGTGAGGTTGACGGCCGCATCTACGAACGCCGTTTCGCCATCAGGCGGTGGAAGCGCTGGCTGCCCGAGGGTGGGGACACCTTTGAGGGCGGGTTCAACAAAAAGCACCTCCGCGGTCGCGACTCGGCACACCTGAAACGGTTCGTGGCCGAGACCCGACGGGCCGAGATGACCCACTGGATCACCATGGCCTACGGCCCGTTGTTCTGGTTGTGGTCGGCGTGGTGGCTGGGTGGGGTGATGGTGGTGTTCGGGGTGCTGGCGAACCTGCCGTGTCTCGTGGCCCAGCGCTACAACCGTGCTCGCCTGCTGCGGGTGCTGCGTCGCCGGGGAATCACCTCCGACTGTTGAGCGTCGCACGGGGTGTGGTCGCCTGACCACCCTGTGTGCCGGATTCGCTCACCACGATCCGCTCAGGGGTAGAACGAAGCGGTCTGGGTTGGTGGGCGGGCCTGGGCGTGGCGACCCGGTGACATCGCTGCAGGGGGTGTGGCGTCGTGGGGAGGCTGATCGCCCGGGGCGTCGGACACCAGGAGGTCACGGTGAGGGCACTGGTCACCCTGTTCGTCGCCGGTGCAGGCCTTGGTGGTGCCGCCCTCGGCGGTGTGCTCGCCCTCACGCTCGGACCTCACGGGATGCTCCGACGGATCCGCCACCTCGAACACCTCGCCCTCACCGACCCGCTCACGGGCCTTTCCAACCGACGCCTTCTCGACCACCTCGACGAGGTGGCACCCACCGACATCGACGGTGACGTGTGGGCGGTGGTGGGCGACCTCGACGGGTTCAAGGCCATCAACGACCACCACGGTCACCCCGTCGGGGACGCACTCCTGCAGTCGGTGGCTGCCGTCCTGCGGACCCACACCCGACCCGGTGACCTCGTGGTGCGGCTCGGTGGGGACGAGTTCGCGTTGGTGCTCTGGTCGTGCAGTGCCGAGGAGGCCACCGCAGTCCTTACCCGCATACAGCAGCGAGTCGCTGAGCTCACGCCGCAGTGCAATATCAGTTTCGGGGTCAGTGACGTGCGGTCGATGACCCGCAGTGCAGCGCCGCCCGTTGGTCCGCTCACCCGCTCAGCGGTGCTCGGGGCACTCGCCGACGCCGACGCTGCGCTGATGGGACGGCGTCGCCGTCGGGACGGGCCCGCCGTGCTCGTCGTGCATCCCGACGACGTCGGCTGATCGCTCAGCCGAGAGGGCGACTGGTAGGAAGCTCGACACCCTGGCGGGTGAGGTAGGACTCGGCTCGCCCGCAGGCGGCGAGGACGAGACTGGGGTGGTCGTCGTCAACTGCCCCGGCGGCCTCGCCCACCATGGCCGTCACCAACGCCGCAGCGGCGGTCACCGCTTCGGAGCCAGTGGCTGGTGGACCGGTCAGACCGGAGGCCACCATCGGACCACCAAGGGCGAGGAAGTCCGGCAGGACGGTGATCTCGCGGCGACCCAACACGGCGAGTGCCCGGGTGGTGACCGGCACCCACCCGATGGGAGCGACGACCCCAGCGGCCACGGACACCGCCGCCTCATGGTCGATGGCGCCGAGCTTGGAACCGACGGCGAGCACGGTGGCCTCGGTGCCGAGCAGTTCCGCGGCGGTGAGCGGCGAGCCGAGGTCGTTGAGGTTGGTGCCGCTCGAAACGACGCTGGCCAGCGCCTCAGGATCGATGCCGCCGGGAGCGGAAATGGCGTCGCCGCCCCTCGCCACCGCAACGACGCGACCACCCTGGCGCACCACGGCGATGGCGAACGCCACCGCCACCTCGTCGAGGGACTCAATGGCGACGCTGGCGCCCTCGAGTGGGCGGACACTGCCCACCGCAGCGGCGACCCCTTCCCCCGTCAACGTCGACCGAAGCTCGTGATAGGCGGGGGGTCGACCGTCGAGTGCGTGCAGCGGTGCGAGATCGCCGTCGGTGAGGCCCCGGCCGGCATCGACGAACAACCCGTCGCCCACCGCACCGGTGAGGGCGGACACCGCAGCGGTGACACCGTCGGCGCGGCCGTCGCCTGCAGCGTTGACCCCCACCGACGCCCCGCCAATGGGGAGCTCAAGTGAGGCGAACTGGTAGGTGGCGCAGCGGGCGAGCAGCCACGCCGAGTCTGCCAGCACCTTGGGGGCGCAGCGTGCGACACCCCCGTGGCGTTCCAGTCCATCGAGGTCACTGACCACAAATCCGTCCGCACCGTCGAGCCGTCGCATCCCCATGGCTGCATCATGGTCCCTGGGCCCTCGGGGGGTCCACCCCCGGCGGGCCCGTCGTGGGGCGCCTGAGCCCTGCGCGTCGACGGTCGGCTGCGTACGCTGCAGTGGTGACCCCACCATCGAATCGCACCGGCGTGATGTGGTTCCGCCGTGATCTTCGCCTTGACGACAACCCGGCGTGGTCGGCGGCGACCACCGAGTGCGCGCAGGTTGTGGCGTTGTTCGTGCTCGACGTTCGGCTGCTCGACGACGCCGGGCCGTTTCGCCGGCGTCAGTTGCTGGCCAACGTCGCCGCCCTCGACGAGGAACTCCGTGAGCGCACCGGCACGGGACTGACCCTGCGTCAGGGAAATCCGACCGAGGTCGTCGCTGAGGTCGTGGCGGAGGCCACCGCCGGGATGGTCTACCTCAACGCCGACGTCTCGGGCTTCGCCACACGCCGTGACCGGGCTGTGACCGCCAGCCTCCCCGACGGTGTTGGGGTTCGCTCGCTGCATGGCACGCTCGTGCACCCACCGGGCACGGTGCTGACCAAGAACGGGGCGCTGTCAAAGGTGTTCACGCCGTTCTGGCGTGCCTGGGCCGCGACGCCACTCGACCCCTGGTCGGCGCCGGGTTCGGCCGAGGTGGTCTCGCTGGCGTCGACGGGTTCGTTGGCCACCGACGGCGAGCCGCCGATGGCACCCGGCACCGCCGCCGCATTGACCCGGCTCGAGGCCTTCGTCGCCCACGCCGACCGCTACGGCGACGAACGCGACTTCCCTGCGGTGGCGGGCACCTCGATGCTCTCAGCCGACCTGAAGTACGGGACGTTGTCGCCGCGCACGGCACTCGAGGTGGTGGGCGAGTCGACGCCGGGCCGGGCGGCGTGGTGTCGGCAACTGGCCTGGCGGGACTGGTACGCGCACCTCCTGGTGGCGCACCCGTCCCTTGAGCGTGAACCCATGTCGGAGCGGTATCGCGACGTGGTGTGGGCTGATGACCCCGGGGGGTTCGAGGCGTGGAAGCAGGGACGTACGGGTTATCCGCTGGTGGACGCCGGGATGCGGGAGCTCGCCGCCACCGGGTGGATGCACAACCGGGTGCGGATGGTGGTCGCGTCATTCCTGGTGAAGGATCTGCTCATTGACTGGCGTCTGGGCGAGGCGCACTTCCGGCGTCTGCTCGTTGACGGCGACACCTCCCAGAACGTTGGGAACTGGCAGTGGTCAGCGGGCACCGGCCCCGACGCCGCCCCGTACCATCGGATCATGAACCCGGTGTTGCAGAGCCGGAAGTTCGACACCGATGGGACATACATCAAGCACTGGGTCCCCGAGCTCGGTGGACTCCCGTCGGCGGCGGTCCACGCTCCGTGGGATCTCCCACCCCTCGAACTCGCTGCAGCTGGAGTGACGTTGGGGGAGAGTTACCCGTGGCCCATCGTGGACCACTTCGAGGCCCGCCAGCGGTTCATGACTGCGTTCCGAATCGAGTGACCGTCTACCCGTGAGGGGTGAGCTAGCTGGCTTGTGCGTGTGATTCCCGATCCCGACGGGACTCGCTGGCCGCAGCCTGCACGCTGCGACGACTGACGGACCGAGGTGGGTAGCCCGCAGCGGCGCGCTCCTCCTCGTTCTCTCCACCCCAGAACCCGCTCTCTCGGTTGAGGCGGGCGGCTTCCCGACAGGGCAGCAACACCGGACATGACGCACACACCTGACGCGCGGCAGCTTCTCGGCGGACACGTCGTTCCGGCCGTTCACCGGCGAGGCCGAAGAACAGGTCGACCTGGCCTTTGCAGGCCGCCTTGGCAATCCAGTTGGTATTGAGTTGGACGAGGACGCCGGTGCCGTCGATGGAGGCCACGGAGGCCGTGGTCTCAGCGAACGAGGTCGTGATGCGGTCGAGCTGATCGGTCATGCCCGCTCCTAGGTCCAGCGCCACGCCGTCGGTGGCGGTGAGTGGTTCCCCGCCTCCACCGTGGGCTCACTGGTGGTGCGGTACCGGACCCGGCGGGCCCGGCAAAAGGGAGCGTACCCGCTCTGCCAAGATTTAGCACTAATACGGCGCAGGGCGGTGAAAAACCCCCATTTTCAGGCCTTTGTACCGGTAGAGGGAGGTTGCTTCAGGAGGCCCGGGACGTCTCGCCCGCAACCTCGAAGGACTCGAGGACCTCATCGGTTGAGCCGGTGATCCGCACCTGGCCCGATCGCACCCAATCCTCAAGCGCAGCGGTTTCGGCCTCTCCCACGCCGTACCCACCCAGGATGATCGGTGCGGAACTCACATCAGCGAGTGCGTCGACGGTTGCCGCCAGTGCCGGGGCGTTGTCGGGACGCGTGGCACACACCCCGACCCCGACAAGTCGGTCGGTCGATGCCACCGTGCGGGCAAACGCCGCAGGCGGCGTGTCCGCACCAAGGTCGATCACCTCGAACCCTCTGGCTCGCAGCAGATCACCGACCAACAACAACGGGATGCCGTGCGCGTCGCCCGCCGGTGCGCCCAGCACCACCGTGCCCCGACGGCGACCCCGGCGGGTGAAGCGAGGACCGAGTCGCCCGACGAGGCGCTGCACGATGGTGCTGGCCCGGTGTTCTTCCTCGATCTCGAGTGTGCCCGCCGCCCAACGTTCGCCGATCGAGGCCATGGCCGGCGCGATGACTGCGGTGTAGATCTCCTCGGGCTCGAGAGCGGAACCCATCGCACCCTCCACCACGCCCCACGCCCCGGCCTCATCACCCTTGACAAGACGATCCTCGAGGCGACCGGCGTAGTTCACGCGCTCGCGCCGCTCGCTCTGGGTTGTTTCGTCGGAGTCGAGAACGGGTCCGTGGTCCGCCATCGCCTCAAGGTCACCACGGCTCACCACCCAGGTGCCGCCGCGCTTGGTTGCGGGCAACCGACCAGTGCGGACATAGCGATACACGGTCATGTAGTGGAGGCCGAGTTCGTCAGCGACCTGATGGAGCGTGAGGTCTGATGCAACCTCCCCCCGCTGTCCTGGCATCGCACGCCCCTCACTGCGGTTGGTACTACCCAGCGTTTTCCCCCACGAGACGGTACCCACCGAATCCTTCGAACACTCAGTCGGGCCGACACTGGGCATCGGCGGCTGGAGCGAGCCGTCGTAGGCTCCCGCCCATGAACCCTGACACCGACGCCCACCGCGACGCTTCGCGCGAGGGGCCGTTGGGGGGCCGGCGCGTCGTCGTCACCCGCCCCGAGGAGGGGTCCGGAACCCTTGCCTCAAGGCTGACGGACCTCGGGGCGGAGGTGTTCGAGGTCCCCCTCGTGGCCACGGTCGACCCGGCTGACGGTGGCACCGCCCTCAACCGGGCCGCCGTCGCCTGGACGCAAGGACACTTTGACTGGCTGTTGCTGACCTCGCCGACCGGTGCTCGACGATTCCTCGCCGCGCTCCCTGCGGACGCCGACCCGCCCTTGGCGGGGACCCGGCCCGGCCGAAGCCGGATCGCCTGCATCGGCCCGGGCACCGCTGCGGTGATGACTGCCGCAGGACTCCACGTCGACCTCGTCCCCGATCGTCACGTCGCCGAAGGCATGCTCGAGGTGTTCCCATCCTCACCGCCCCAGGGAGGTTTGGTGCTGTTCCCCCGGGCTGCAGTGGGTCGCGACCTCATCCCGGAGGGCCTCGGGGCTGCAGGGTGGTCGGTGGAACTCGTCGAGGCGTACCGGACGGTGCCACTTGACCTTGACCACGCGGATCGCGCCGCCATCGCCGGGGCGGACGCCGTCGTACTCACGTCGTCCTCCGCCGCGCAGCGTCTCGCTGATGCGCTCGGAGCGGATCTTGGGACCGGGCTGCCCGCCACCGTGGTCTGTATCGGCCCGGTGACCGCCGGGACTGCGACGACGGCAGGCATCGGTGGAGTGCACGTTGCTGACGTGCACTCTCTCGACGGCCTCGTCGACGCGGTCGTGTCCGTCTTGGCCCGCTGAGCGCGACGCCCCGTACACTCGGTGCTCGTGCCTTTCCCACAGCGTCGTCTGCGTCGCCTGCGCCGCACGCCGGCGTTGCGAGAACTCGTCGCCGAGACGCGTCTGTCCCCCCGTGACCTCATCGCACCGCTGTTCGTACGTGAAGGCATTGACGCCCCCGTTGAGGTCCCGTCGCTGCCCGGGGTGCACCAGCACACCATTGCGTCCCTGCGTCGGGAGGTCGCCGAGTTGACGTCGTTGGGCGTCGGGGGAGTGGTGCTGTTCGGCGTTCCCGAGCAGCGTGACGCCGAGGGATCGGGGTGCTGGGCGCCTGACGGCATCGCCCAGCGCGCCCTTCGTGCATTGCGTGACGACCACGGTGACGCGGTGGTACTCGTCGCCGACCTGTGTGTCGACGAGTACACCGACCACGGGCACTGCGGCATCGTCGCCGTCGACGGCACGGTGGACAACGACGCCACCCTCGAGCTGTACCAGCGGGGGGCTCTCGCCCAAGCCGAGGCCGGCGCCGATCTCGTGGCACCCAGCGGCATGATGGACGGCCAGGTGGCGGCCATCCGCAGCGCCCTCGACGGCGCCGGGTACGAGACCACCGGCATCCTCGCCTACGCCGCCAAATACGCGTCCGCGCTCTACGGTCCGTTCCGTGACGCCGTCGACGTCTGCATCGCCGACGGGGGAGACCGCAAGGGGTACCAACAGGATCCTCGCAACGCCCGTGAGGCGCTCGTCGAGGTGGCCGAGGACGTCAGCGAGGGTGCCGACATTGTCATGGTGAAGCCGGCGCTCGCCTATCTCGATGTGGTTGCTGCGGTGCGCGCCGCGGTCGACGTACCGGTGGCGGCCTATCACGTGTCAGGGGAGTACGCCATGGTGCACGCTGCGGCCCAACGAGGCTGGATCGACGGGGACGCCGTCATGGAGGAGCACGTCCTCGCCATACGGCGTGCCGGGGCCGACCTGATACTGACCTACGCCGCCCGCGACCTCGCCGAGCGACTGCAGTGACGGCGACGGGGGACCGCACCAACCAGTCGCTCTTCGACCGGGCCTGTGAGGTCATCCCGGGCGGGGTGAACTCCCCGGTGCGCGCCTTTGGCGCGGTCGGGGGAACGCCGTACTTCGTCGACCGTGCCGAAGGCGCCCACGTCTGGGATGTCGAGAACACCCGCTACATCGACATGGTCCAGTCCTACGGTGCGGTGATCCTCGGTCACGGTCACCCCGTCGTGGTCGACGCCGTGTCCACCGCCGCCGCTGATGGCACCTCATATGGGGCACCCACCGAGCGCGAGGTCCTTCTCGCCGAGGAGGTGTGCGCTCGAGTGCCGAGCGTCGAGCGTCTCCGCATGGTCTCGAGCGGAACCGAGGCGACCATGAGCGCCATGCGGGTCGCCCGCGGCTTCACCGGTCGTCGAAAGGTAGTGAAGTTCGCCGGCAACTACCACGGTCATTCCGACGCGCTGCTCGTCAGCGGCGGGACGGCCATGGCCACCCTCGGCATCCCTGGCTCGGCGGGGGTGACCGAACATGCCGTTGCCGACACGGTTGTCGCCCCGTACAACGTCGTTCCGGAACTCGACGAGGACGTGGCGTGTGTCATGGTCGAACCGGTCGCCGCCAACATGGGGCTCATCGGCCCTGCGCCCGGATTCCTCGAAGGTCTGCGCGACGCCTGTGACGAGGTGGGGGCACTGCTCGTGTTCGACGAGGTCATCACCGGATTCCGGGTCGGCCGCAGCGGTGCCGAAGGACTCTTCGGGGTGCGTCCCGACCTGACCTGTTTCGGCAAGGTCATCGGTGGGGGGCTTCCCGTTGGTGCCTATGGCGGTCGGGCCGAGGTCATGGACACGGTCGCTCCCGTCGGCCCCGTCTACCAGGCAGGAACCCTGTCGGGGAACCCGCTGGCCACCGCCGCAGGTCTCGCCACACTCGCCATGCTCACCGACGACTTCTACAGCCAACTCGCCGGACGGGTGGCGTGTTTCGCCGCCGGCATGAACGAGGCATTTGAGCGCAGCGGTCTGGGGTGGCAGGTCCCCACGGTGGCGACCCTTTCAGGGATCTTCCCGGGGGTCGAACTGCCGGTCGACTACGCCGCAGCCACAGCGTGCGACGAGCAGGGGTACGCAAGGTTCTTCCACGGCATGCTTCGTCGAGGTGTTGCTCTCGCCCCCGGGGCTTACGAGGTCATGTTCTGCGGCCTTGCGCACACGGACGCATTGTTGGATCGAGTGATCGAAGCAACCGCTGAGTCGGCCGCAGAGGTCGTCTCAGGCTGAACGGTCCCGTCCCCTGAAGGGGACAGCGTCGCCGTTGGGGTCGTCAGCCACCCATGGCGACGACAGGACCGGACTCTGTCGGGCCCGTGCTCGGGTTGAGCAGGTACCCGTCAGGGGCCAACAACAACTCGCCGTTCTCGTCAACGAGCTCGCCGGCGTCGTTGAGATACGGGTTGCCGTTGGCGTAGAGCAGTTCGCCCTCAGGCCCGATCTGTTCGGCAGGAACCATCTCTCCACTGATCGTCTCGCGTTCGTGACGGGTGACCGCAAGCAACTCCTCGGGGGTGAGGGTGCCAAGGAACGCCGGCATGTTGCCGTACGAGCCGCCGATGTGCTGGCCGCCTGGACGATCGGGGTTGCCGTAGGGCTTGCCCTGGAATCCTGCGGTCCCCACAGCGATGAACTGGAGCTGGTCAGCAATTGCCGGGAAGGTCAGCAGGACCTCGCCGTTGTTGAGCTGTCGGCCGGCACCGCCACCACCGCCGGCACCGTGGCAACCAGCGCACTGCTGGTACACGGTGGCGCCGAGCGCCAACTGGCCCTCGGCTTCAACCTCGGGTTCGGACAGCGACCCGGCATACAGGAAGGCCCACAGGGGGAGAAACGCCACGACGGGAAGCACCCACACGGGTACCCGCTTGCGTCGGAGGGACGCCTCGACGTAGGGCGGAACAGGCTCTGGCGCTGCGACGGCTGCCGGTTCCGACTTCGCTGCCGCTGCAGGTGCGGTCTTCTCGACCGCGGCCGACTCGGTGGCCGCTGGCGCTGCGCTTGAGGTCTCGGCAGGGGCAGCGTCACCGCCGCCGAGTCCCAGGGCTGCCCGCCGCTGGCGGGAGCGCTCGAGAAGGTGTTCGGGGACCTCAGTCAACGCAAGCCTCCGTCGGGGGGACTGTGAACATCAGGAATGTGAGCAGTGGACTCGGTGCGTGTCTCTCACCGAATGCCTCTGACTCTAGGACGCTCCAACCATAGGCCGCGCCATCCGGCTCCGACCAAGTCTCCGGCGAGTTCCATCGTGCGTCCCGTGCCCCGACGCGCTGAGGTCACGAGGGTGTCGATGGCGTGCGGGGCGCCGGCCCGACGTGCTCCCAGATCGAGGCGCGCCGAGGTGCCGATGGTCAGCGATGTGACGATGCCCTGACGATCATCGTCCGATGTGCTGCCCCGCTTCGGAGCGTGATAAACCATCGGTTGCCCTTCATCTCCGGTCGCACCAAGTGACCGGCTCGATGGGTAGTATGTGAAGGCCTTCACGAACAGTTCAGAAAGGGGTGCCGAGCGGTGGTTGCGTTCATCAGCACGCTGGTGGTCCTTGCCCTTGGCATCGCGCTCGGGGCCTTCTTCGCCAAGCGTCGTCCGATCGGTACGCCGCTGTCCTGGGGCGAAGCCATGGCGGCAGCAACGTTCGTGTTCTTCATGATCTTCTGGGCCTATGGCGTCATCCCCCACTTCTTCCTGCAGTGGTCGGACAACGAGCTCAACTGGCGCCCTGATGTGGCGCTCTACCAGTACGAGTGGGTCGGCGGTCTCACGCTCGGTTTCTTTGAGCCACAGTCCCTGGGCGGTTGGTTCCCCTTCGACATCAACATGCAGCACCTTCGCGACCTGATCGTGGTCACGATCTACGCCGTCCTTCTCGGCTTGAACATCTACCTGTGGGCCTGGTGGCAGAAGCGAGGGACGTCCGAGGCTTCGACCGAGGTGGTGACGTCCGACTTCGGGCGCCCGCTGGTGAGGAAGGGCTGACGCCGTGGGTGCCACTGACGCCAACCCTCCAATGCCTGAGTTCCGGGCTGATTACGTCCTGCAGGAAGTGGACGCCGAATGGCTGTCCAAGGCGGTCAAGCCCAAGCAGTTCATTCACATCGACCAGTCCGAGTGCATCATGTGCGAGGGCTGCGTGGATATCTGCCCGTGGAAGTGCATCCACATGGTGGCCACCGACGCCATTGCGGAGGCCACCAACACCGAACTCCCCGGGGCTGACCCCAAGGATCACGTGGCGTTCATCATCGACGACGACGTCTGCACCCGCTGTGCGCTGTGCGTCGACCGGTGCCCGACCGGCGTGATCATCATGGGCAAGGTAGGTGCTGCTCCCGCAACAGGGGATGCGCACCAGCGCACCAACTCACACGGCTATGGCTACGGAATGAGGCTCGCGTGAGCGCCGTCGCCGTCACATCGTCCACTCCAAGCGTTCCAAGGGAGCAGTAGAGCGTGGCCAAGACCATGGAACCGGGCAACAAGCTCGGTCAGAAGATGAGTGAACTCACCGAGAAGGTCCAGGGCTCGCAGGCCTGGAGCTCAATCTTCCGGCCCGGATCAGTGTTCCGGAAGGGCTACACCGACAGCCCGAGGAACCGTTCATACGTCGTGATGAACAGCGTGCTGTACCACCTCCACCCCGTGAAGGTGAAGCGTCACGCCGTCAAGGTCAGTTACACCCTGTGCCTCGGCGGTCTCAGTTTCTTCCTGTTCATCCTGTTGACCGTGACCGGCATCTTCCTGATGTTCTTCTACCGGCCCACCGCCGCGCAGGCGTGGGACGACATGTACGCCCTGCAGGCGTCAGTGACCTTCGGCCTGTTGGTCCGCAACATGCATCGATGGGCGGCGCACCTCATGGTGCTCGCCGTGTTCCTTCACATGGCCCGGGTCTTCTACCACGGGGCGTACAAGCCGCCCCGGGAGTTCAACTGGGTGATCGGCGTGATCTTGCTGACCCTGACACTGCTGCTGTCGTTCACCGGGTACCTGCTCCCGTGGGACCAGTTGGCACTGTGGGCGGTGACGGTGGGCACCAACATGATGGGATTCACCCCGGTATTCGGCAACCAAGTCAGATTCGTCCTACTGGGCGGATCCGAGATCGGTACCGACACGTTGCTGAGGTGGTACGTGCTGCACGTGCTCTTCGTACCGTTTGTGACCGTCATCTTCTTGGCCATCCACTTCTGGCGGGTGCGTAAGGACGGCGGCATCTCCGGGCCGCTGTAGGCCCTTTTCAGGCAACAACTTCAGGTTCACCACAGGTATCGAGACACCAGAGACGCAGAGGACGACATGGCAGAGATCCCCGAGCATCTCCGCAAGCGGGCGGAGGAGGCACGCAAGAAGGCCGAGGCGAAGAAGGCTGCCGAGGCCGGCGAAGTCGCTGCAGCCCCCGCCGAGAGCGGTGCCGACGCGGACGCACCCGCGGCCGGCGACAGCAAGATCCCTGCGCACCTGCTCGAGCGCTCGAAGGCCGCAAAGGCGGCGAAGGCCGCCAAGGAGTCCGCCGGCGCCGGAGGCGAACTCGTCGGTGCCGGCGTCGGATCGGCGGCCGCTGCGGTCGCATCCGCTGCGCCGCCACCCGCCGCTGCCGGGCCTGCGGGCCACACCCAGCGTCTGCTCACCGTGGTCAAGGCAGGCTCGATCCAGGACGTCAAGGCAGCGCCGGTGGACAAGGTGCACGTCTGGCCGCACCTGCTCGCCGTCGAGTTCGTGTCCGCACTGGCCGTGCTGGCCTTCACCCTGATCTTCTCGATCTTTGTAAATGCCCCTCTGCTCGCCGTGGCCAACATCAACCAGACACCGAACCCGTCCAAGGCCCCGTGGTACTTCCTGGGCCTGCAGGAACTACTCACCATGTTCCACCCCATGGTCGCCGGTGTGACCATCCCCGGAATCGGTATCTTCCTTCTGATCCTCGCCCCCTACATCGACCGGAACCCCTCAAACAAGCCTGAGGACCGCAAGTTCGCCATCGCCCTATTCACTGTCCAGATGATGTTCTGGGCGGTGCTGACCATCATCAGTTCGTTCTTCCGGGGGCCGGGATACAACTTCATCCTGCCTTGGAACGACGGCCTGTTCTTCGAACTCTGACCTGAGGAGACCACCATGAACCCCCTCGTGATCCTCATCCCCGTGCTGATCGTGCTCGGCATCGTCGTGCTCGTGGCATCGGCCCGACGGCGTGACACCGGTGACGCCATCGGCCTGCTCGCCCGCGAGACGGTCAAGCGCGACCGGGGGGAACCGACGACCCTCCTTGAGGGCGACGACACGGTCGACGCCCGCGACGTCGAGCGTTCGGCCGTGCTCGCACGCGTTGGTGGTGGCGAAGTCGCCACCCGCGACGACGCGGCACCTGCGGTGTTCGTCCCACCGGACCCCGAGCAGGTCGGGGTCTCCCGCCGCCAGTTCTTCAACCGCAGTATCATCGCCTTTTTCATCCTTGGCATCTCCGGCTTCGGTGCTGCGGTGATCGGCATGTTGTGGCCACGACCCACCGAAGGCTTCGGGGCCAAGATCAAGCTTGGGTCGGTCGCCGAGGTGAAGGACCAGA